>NZ_CBFHZT010000137.1:0-1007 GCF_965660385.1 Polaribacter sp. | reverse complement strand
AAAAATTTAAAAAGCCCTTAAAAAGGGCTTAAAAAAGATGATTATTTGATTTTTTAGAGGGTTGTGCAACGGTTACCGGTGTTGTGCATAGTGTTTTATTTTTTTATCAATTTTATAATCAAATACGGCATTAGTATTCCTATTCCAATTAATATTGTCGAATATAAACTAAAAGGTTCTGCCTTTAAATAATCTGGAATCAAAGGGTTTGAATGTTTTGCTGAAAAAATCATTATGAAAAGTCCAATTCCAAAAACTATCATCACAAAAAAGAGAACTGTTAACATATCTGTAATTAACTCTTTTATTTTAAATTCTTTTCTTGTCGAGTTGTAAATCATTCCGAAAAATGGAAAAGAAGCAAAAACCAAGTAGTCGAGTGTATTTGTTGAAATTCCAAAATAGTAGTCAGTTAGCTTTTGTAAGTTTTCTGTCAATCTAATCTGAAGTTTTGCCCCAAGTCCAAAATTAAGCGTAATGAAAATCAGTCCGCAAAGTCCGTAAATCAAGTATTTTATTTTGTCAGGTGTTTTATTCAAGATGTTCTTGTTTATGAGGTTTCATTTTCCAAATAAACCAAGTTGCTACAAATGAGACTAATATTAGCGAAATGGAAACTCCGATGTCTTTTAAGTTCCAAGTTGTACTAGGGACATAATCACGATGAAAATCCACTAATGCACTAAACACGATTTTATAGGTTGTCCAAAGTCCGTGTAGTAAAGCAAATCCGAAGGCGCCAATCCACATTATTTTCCTATTAATAATGATTGGTCCTATTAGTATTAGAATTGAAATGATTGTTAAAATCAACATATCAACTCTAAACGGACTAAAGTCATATTTATATTTCACGAAATTCAGTCCGACAAATATCCACAAGAGTAAAATTCCGCCATAAATAAGACGTTGCTTTTTATCATTTTTTAGATATTCAATAATGGAAATTCCGTTTTTCAATTCAGTCGTTTTTCATTTTTCGAGAATGTTGCCCTACATTATGCACA
>NZ_CBFHZT010000136.1:0-1101 GCF_965660385.1 Polaribacter sp. | reverse complement strand
TAATTGTAAGACACAAATTGAACAAACAAATGTAATACAGGCTCTTTTTCTTTTAGATATTTGAAAATTTCTTTTTGTTCAGTAGAGGTATATGTTTTGTTTCGTTCAGGATTTGATTTTAATACATTAATTTTCTTGACAAAATTATCTTGTATCACTTCATTGTCCTCTAAAGTTTGAAATAAAGAACTGATATCTGTTCTTGTATTATTTCTATTTCTAGCACTTGAATTTTGTAATACAGTATTCAAATATTGTATGACAATTTTTTTAGTGATGATAGAAATGTCTCCTTTTGGATCTATTTTTTGTTGATTTAACCATTTACTAAACCTATTTATTCTTCCTTTAAAGTTTTGATAGGAGGTTGCACTTAAAACATTTGATTTGGTTTGAAGAGCCAAATTGAAAGATGCTTCAATAGAGTAGGTAGGTAGTTCAGGTTTTTTTTCGGCAACTACTTGGCTTTCTTTCTGATTAGTTTTATTCTTTTTTGTTTCCTTTTGTTCTGATTGTTCAGAAGAAAGTAGGTTTTCAATAAATTCCTCCAATGAAGTATTATCTTCATACGGATTGTAACCATTTTTTAAAATAAACTCTAAGCTTTCTTTAAGTTGAATTAAAATGTGATATCTACTTTTTTTGTCTTTATAAAGGTTAACCCCTGCTTTAATATTAGTTTGTCTTTCTAGCTTACCTGTATTGGGGTTTCTGTAAGAATAATAGATATACCATTTTTTTGATAAAGCTTCTTTTTTAGCTTTCGCAGAAAGTTTAGACCAAGTAGTAATATCTACTCCGCCAGTAAAGATTTTTGGGCTCAGAATAATTCAGTTTCATAGGTAAATCGTGTACTCTATCGTGTACTCGTTGTAAAAGTAAGAAAAATGAAGGCATAAAAAAACGAATTGTGAGACACAATTCGTTGATTTTATTAGCTTTAAGCTTTGTAGCGAAGACGGGATTTGAACCCGTGACCTCAGGGTTATGAATTCTAATTAAAGTACTTTTAATCAGTGTTTTACCCTTTTTTATTTTAAAATCGTGTTCAAAAACGTGTTCAGTTTAGACCAGATTATTATTGTAAAATTCTTGATGCAA
>NZ_CBFHZT010000135.1:0-1212 GCF_965660385.1 Polaribacter sp. | reverse complement strand
ATATCTCTATAAATATACCCATCATAATAATTTTGGATGGTCGTTTCAATTTGCTGTTTGTTACTTTTTTTAGTTTGACTTTGTAAGTAAACTGAGCATAAAACAACTACAATTGCGAGTATTTTTTTCATCATTCTAATTAACGTGAGTTCGACGTAAGAAAATTGTTATTTATTTAAGAAAAAAGCAGAAAATTCAGTAAATTAAGGTTCTGATATTCAATTAACTAAAATTATTCTGCTTATGATTTCTGACTCTAAAATTATTGAAATTTTTTGTAATCTAGACGATTTTATGGAAGAATTTGATGCTGTTTTACTAAAAAACAGTATTTCAGATACTTCATTGCCTAAAAAACGCAATAGAAAATCCAAAATGAGTAAAAGTGAAGTAATGACTATTATGGTTATTTTCCACCTAAAATCACATCGTAATCTAAAGCATTTTTATCTCTATTATGTATCTAAACATATGGATGATTTCTTCCCTGATTTAGTTTCATATAATCGTTTTGTTGAATTACAAAAGTCAGTAATTCAACCTTTAGCTGTCTATTTAAAGCTTTTTGGTTTAGGTAAATGTTCAGGTATTTCTTTTATCGATTCTACGGCTCTTAAAGTGTGTCATTACAAAAGAGAAAAACAAAATAAAGTGTTTCAAGGAATTGCTGAAAAAAGCTATGGAACATTAGGTTGGTTTTATGGTTTTAAATTGCATTTAGTCAGTAACGATAAGGGACAAATTATTGATTTCTTGATTACTAAAGCCAATGTAGATGATCGATATCCGCTTAAAAATAAAAATTTTCACGATAAAATATTTGGAAAAATATATGGTGATAAAGGATATCTAGGTAAAGATTTATTTGATAAATTGTTTGTTGACGGGATTCATTTAGTAACCAAACTAAGAAAGAATATGAAGAAAAAAGCACTCGATTTTATGGATAAAATTTATCTCAGAAAAAGAGCAATTATAGAATCTGTAAACGATGTATTAAAAAACACTTGCCAAATAGAACATTCTAGACACCGCTCTTTTGATAACTTTTTAGGAAATTTAATAGCAGGTTTAACAGCTTATTCTTTTCTTGATAAGAAACCGAGTATTAAAATTCAAAGATTTTTATCTAATATTGGTATTAGTTAAGTCGAACTCACGTTCATTAGTAAATTTTGAATGTTTAATCATTCCCATGAAAATGGGGATCCA
>NZ_CBFHZT010000134.1:0-1255 GCF_965660385.1 Polaribacter sp. | reverse complement strand
TACAAAATAGAAGTTGAAATAACCTATCAAAATGAAGAGCCAGGTAATCAAACTTTTATTATTAACGCTTCTAATGCTGAAAACGCAAAGAAAAACATTATAGAGTATATTACTTTAAATAATGCAAATAAAAACGACACAACAACTTTTGATACGGTTATAGTCTCTGCAAAAACAATTCCTTGTAATGATATTATTGATACTAATTTTTCAAGAGAATACATAATCGAATAAATAAAAACAATATGGAGTTTAAAAAATATCAGCACCTAGAAAGATTTGGAACTACAGAAGTTCAAAACATTGAATTAGGAAAAACTTATATTTTCCCAAAAATTGACGGAACAAACGCAAGTGTTTGGTTAAACGAGAAAGGAGAAATACAGGCAGGAAGCAGGAAAAGACACTTAACTTTAGAAGCTGATAATGCTGGTTTTTACGCTTGGGTAAAAAAGCAAAGTAATTTACTTGAATATTTACAAGAAAACCCAACACATAGGCTTTATGGAGAATGGCTTGTACCACACTCTTTAAAAACATACAAAGAAGATGCTTGGAGAAACTTCTATATTTTTGATGTTGCAGTTGATAAAGAAGAAAGCGAAATTTTACACGAAGGAGATGATAAAATAAAGTATTTACATTACGATACTTATAAGCCTTTATTAGAAGAAAAAGGATTGAATTTTATTGTACCTATTAGCATTATTACAAATGCAAGTTATGAGCAATTAGTAAACCAATTAATGAAAAACGTTTTTTTAATTGAAGATGGAAAAGGTGTTGGAGAAGGAATTGTAATTAAAAACTATGACTTTAAAAATAAATACGGAAGAAATACTTTTGCAAAAATAGTAACTTCTGAATTTAAAGAAAAACACGCAAGAACAATGGGCGTTTCTGAAATTAAAGGTAAAAAAATGGTTGAAGAAGAAATTGCAAAAGAATTTGTTACTACTGCATTAGTTGATAAGGTTTACGCTAAAATAGAAAACGAAATTGGGTTTAATAGTAGAGCAATACCAAGATTACTAAATACTGTTTTTTATGACGTAGTAAAAGAAGATGCTTGGAACTTTGTTAAAAAGCATAAAAACCCAAGTATTAACTTCAAAACCCTACAACACTTTGTTTTTGCAGAAGTGAAATTAAAAGCACCTAAATTATTTTAAACAACTAATGTTTACATTTAACAATACAGAAGAAAAATGGTTTTGCTCTTGGGTTGTTATGAGAAGAAAGTTTCTTAAATCAC
>NZ_CBFHZT010000133.1:0-1534 GCF_965660385.1 Polaribacter sp. | reverse complement strand
AGATAAAAACAATTATGCTTTGAAATGTATTATTATATCTAAAATAAATAAGAGATTAATTATGCTACTTTGGGTTTACTTAATTTCTTTATTTATATAGGTTGCCTCTTCTAATTTGAAGTTGATTCTAAAAAAGATGAAATCCGTAGTAAAAAACCAAAAAAAAATTAAATATTTTAGCCTAGTAGTGAGAAACTTTCTAAAACCAATATTTTTAAAATTCAATTAAGACACTTTTATTAAATGTTATTTCATTAAATCTTTTACTTATATGAATTATTGAATAGATTATTAATTTTCAATAAAAATGATTATATATTTAAAAGTTTCACGTAAAATTATTATATTTAAATGCTATTTAAAAAAGAATCACTTTGAAAAACTATCCTGAAATTTTTTTAGAACAAAAGGTTCATCGTAAAAAAAACCAATTACTTATAAAATTCACTTACAATGAAATTTTAATTGGAATGGTTAGAAATATTAAAAACACATATTGGAGTAAATCTTTAAAATGTTGGTATATAGAATACACTAAAGAAAATCTTTTACTAGTAATGCAAACTTTTAAAAACATTACAATTGTAAATACCAATAAAATAATTAAAAAAGAGGTTTTTAAACGGAACTTAACCTTAGATCAAAAAAAACTATTAAACAATTTTTACCTATATTTAAAAGGCAAAAGATATAGCCAAAGTACTATTCAGACTTATTCATTTTTTATTGCTGATTTTGTAAATTTTAATTCACAAACTCCATTAGAGGAACTTACCCATAGAAATGTTGAGCTTTTTATTGAAAAAGTATTTATAGAACGAAATTATTCTATTAGTTCTCAAAGACAATTTATTAGTGCATTAAAAATATTTATTGTTTTTTATCCAAACACTAAAATTAATGAATTGGTACTAGAGCGTCCTAAAAAATCAAGAAAATTACCCAATATTTTATCTCAAGAAGAAGTGTTACAAATAATTGCTGCAACACAAAATTTAAAACATAGAGCAATCATTGCATTAATCTATTCTTGTGGACTAAGAATAAGTGAGTTAATTAATTTAAAGTTAGCTGATTTTTTCATTGAGAGAAAACAATTAATTATAAAAAACGGAAAAGGCAGAAAAGATCGTTACGTAAGTTTAGCAGAAAGTTTTTTGCCACTTTTATCAAATTACTATTACTCATATAAGCCTAAAATATTTTTTGTTGAAGGACAAAAAGGAGGTAAATATAGTGCCGAAACTGTTAGACAATTCTTAAAAAAGAGTTGTTTAAAAGCTGGAATAACTAAAACTGTATCCCCACACACGTTAAGACACAGTTATGCAACACATTTATTAGAAAATGGTGTTGATATCAGGTATATACAATCTCTATTAGGTCATTCAAAACCAGAAACAACTATGATTTATACTCATGTAAAAAGAAAAGATTTAATGGAGATTCAAAATCCATTAGACATTGCTTTAAAGAAGATAAATCAACCTGATAAAAATAATGAAAAACTTGTTTTATCCGGTAGAATATAACC
>NZ_CBFHZT010000132.1:0-1554 GCF_965660385.1 Polaribacter sp. | reverse complement strand
TAGCATTTTCTGCTGATGCACCAATTTGCGTTCCAAACATTAAATTAAACTGCTTAACCTCTGTCCAGTTTTTAGAACCAGATGCTGGGCAAACAATTCCTAAATCTATTATTAACTGTTTAAAACCAGCTAAATCGCTTTCTTCTTGAACTCTTGTTAATTCAGCCGAAATATCATCAATCTGTTTTTGTCTACGAACAACATTTTGATTCGTAGCTCTAAACTCCTCTTCATTAAAAGCATCACCAAATCGTTTTTTGGCTTTTGCAATGTCTTTTTCTATTTTTTGATTGATTTTTTCTCGAAAATCTTCTACTAAAACATCTGCTCTATAACGTTTTTTAGAATCTTTATTATCAATTAGAGGGTCGTTAAACGCATCTACATGCCCAGAGGCTTTCCAAGTAGTGGGGTGCATTAAAATTGCAGCATCAATACCTACAATATTTTCATGCATTTGCACCATTGCTTTCCACCAATATTCTCTAATATTTTTCTTAAGCTCAACTCCATTTTGAGCGTAATCGTAAACCGCGCTTAAACCGTCATATATTTCAGAAGACTGAAATACATAACCATATTCTTTTGCATGCGATAAAACTTTTTTAAACTGATCTTCTTGTTTTGCCATAATGAGGGCAAATATACAGTATTGATTATTTTTTTCAACAAAAAAATTACCCTACTTTTTTACAGTGATAAATAAATGCAGGTGGAAGATTAAGCATTTGAAAATCTAAAGAAATAGACTCTCGAAATACATTTTTTAACGTGTTATAATACGTTAAACTATATTGATATTGAATAAAAGTTCCTTGACAATCAAGAACTTGATATGATTTTCGTAAAATTTCATTAGAAATCATATCTGGTATAATCGTTAATGGTAAACTCGATATTACATAATTAACTTTAGTGATATTGATTTTTTTTAGCTCTTCTTCTATTTTTTCTGCTGATGCTTTTACAACAATCAACTGTGGATGTTTTAATGCCTTTAATTGATGGTAAAAATTGTCATTAATTTCAAAACAAATTAAAATAGCTTTTGGAGATAGATTTTTTAAAATATGTTTGGTTATTGCTCCATTTCCAGGACCAAATTCTACAATTACAGCTGCTTTTGTGAAATCGATTTTACGAATCATTTTTTTGGATAAAAACCGAGAACTTGGGGTAATTGTTCCCAAAGTTTTGATGTTTTTTACGGCTTCTTTCAAAAATTTTATCCTGCTAAACAATTCGTATTTCTTATTTTTTACCTATATTTCTAAAAAATGCTTTGTAAAGATGAGAATTTTAAAAGACTTATTCTATCTTTTTTACCCTAAATTATGTGTAGTTTGTGATAAAAACTTGATAGAAAACGAAACTGTAATCTGTACCATTTGCAGACACGATTTGCCACTCACTAATTTTCAAGGGTATAGAAACAATAAAGTAACACAAACCTTTTTCGGTAGCGTACTTATTGAAAAAGGGTATGCTTTGTTATTTTATCGAAAAAAAGGTAGTACCCAGCAAATGATACACGATTTAAAATACAAAGGCAAT
>NZ_CBFHZT010000131.1:0-1697 GCF_965660385.1 Polaribacter sp. | reverse complement strand
ATTCTAATAAAGAAGTTTTTATTATTTGAGTTTACCACGTTTACCAAAACCGTACCACTAAAATAATCGCTGTACCAATTGCTACTATTGAGCTTTACCAGCTTTTCCACATTTACCACCAGCTATAAGTATTAATATATTCTATGGGTAAACCCTCAAACAGCGAGTTAAATCTGATGACCTTATATCTGATGTCGATAGTTGTGGGTAAAATTTACTCTATATATAATAAGGAAGTAGACCCACAACTATAGCACATATTTGATCTATTAATCTCATTAAAAATTAAAATTATATGAGAGATAACAACTATCATTATTTTGCAACACATCTTACAAATAATGACGTATTTAACAGAATAAAAGCTGGTTCAGATTTTGAAAACTTAGAAGACGCTATTAAAGGAAAGATTTCAGAATTGGTAAAAGGAGTTTATCCCAAAGATAAAAGTGTATATGTACCCATTGAAAAGTATTGTTTAAACTTTATAGAAAGCAATAAAGAACTTTTAAAAGAATTAATTGACTACCTTGAAACCGAGGGTTTAAAATATCTTTTAGTCAATTATATTGGATATTCAAAAGCAAGGGGCTCTAGCTCTAGGTCATATGGAGAAGGTAGTAACAAGACAGCAAACGAAATATCAGAACAGGATCTCATAAAAGAAATGACAGATCCTAAAGCATCTATCAAAAAATTATTAGATGCTGCAAGAGGAAACCTCAGCGTGGTAAAACCATACCTCCCTGCAATACTGATTTCTTTAAATACCAATACCAGAGATAAATCAATTATGAAATTTGAACATACAGGTAGATTTTGTTTTGATTTTGATAAATTAAAAGATACCAATGAAGCTTTAAAGTGGTTGCACAAAATTTGGAAGGGAACAAAAAATATCAAACCATATTTCGCTTTCTTATCACCTAGAGGAAAAGGTGTTAAAGTATTCTGTAAGGTGGATATCACTTCAAAAGAATTTAAAAGAGACTTTACTTTAGAAGAGAGAAAATCAGTAATGGAACATCATAAGATTTGGTATGAAGGAGCACGAAAAGAAATTATCACTGCTTTCCCAGAACTAGAAGAAAAGTTTGATAAATCTACAAAGGATCCACAGCGATTGACTTACATCCCTTTTATTGCTGATCAGAATAATCATTTTAAATATGATCCTAATAGATTTTCTGATTATGCTATTATAGCTGCAAATGAAACTGCTTACCAGAACGAAGAACTCAAAAAAAAGATTGCTTTAAAAGCCGAGCAAATCAAAAGGATAAAGCAAGAGAAAAATATCACATCAGATAAAGAAGCCTATAAGTTTCTCTTAAAAAATAGATCATCAGATTTTGATATAGATTTTGAACTAGAAAAACTAATTAAAACAATTGATTTTATTGAAGATCTAGCAACAAAAGACGTTAGAATTGAAGATTGGGTAGCCGAAAAATTTACTGACTACAAATCACTTAATGATTTAGGTTGGGTGCTTTATGGAGTATTTGGTGATGAAGGGATAGAACAAATAAAACGACTCATTCCAACTGACTCTAATAAGTTGGATGAGAATCAAAATGATTATCGTTGGGCCTTAAAATCAGAAGATGATTACAGTGAACAAGAATTAGCTGATTTAACTCCAGCAGCCTTTTATAAATTAGTTAGGGAGCAGGACAAAATAAATGACTTTTTAA
>NZ_CBFHZT010000130.1:0-1870 GCF_965660385.1 Polaribacter sp. | reverse complement strand
CTCAAAATGACAAAATTTAGCACTTTTCAGACAGCCTTGTTATATAGTTAAAAAATAAAAATAGTTTTGCTAACTGCTAACTGCTAACTGCTAACTGCTAACTGCAAATTGATAACTGCTAACTCTTAACTTTTTATCTTTCTCTACGTCTTCTTCCAAAACCTCCAGATTTTCTGTCGCCAGAATTTTTTGGTCTATCAGAAGATGAACGTCTTTCAGATTTTCCTCTACCTCTGTCACTACTTCTTTTAGAAGATGAATTTTCAGAACTTCTACGTCTTCCAAAACCACCATCTTTTTTACCAAAAGGTTTTTTTCCACCTCTTCTACCACCACCAGAACGTTCTTTTTTGGTGATTTCTACATTTACAGAACGACCGTCAAAATCAGGTTGATTGCTTTCAAAAGCTTCTAAAGTTTTAGTTTCAAAATCTTTATCTATTTCAAAGAAAGAAAAAGTATCTAAAATATCAATAGCTCCTATTTCAATTTTATCTCCAATTTCTTGGTCATTTATTAAACCTATTAATTTTGCAGGGTTTAAACTATCTTTTCTACCAATGTTGATAAAAAAGCGCGTCATGTTTTCAGCAGTTTCTCTTCTTCTAGAATTGTCTTTACCTAAATCATTTAAATCTTTTGCATTTTCATAATACGCTAGCATCGTATTAAACTCTAAAGAAACAAATTTTTGAATAAGTTCTTCTCTATTTAAATCAGCCAATTTATCGTAAATGCTTGGTAAAAACTCATTAATTTCAGAGGCATTAACTTCCGTTTTTTGCACTTTGTCAATCAAATTCATTAATTGATTTTGCACAATTTCTTTACCTGATGGTACTTTGCCTTCAACAAATTTTTGTTTAATAATTCTTTCTATAGGTCTTAGTTTTCCTTTTTCCCTGTTGTTTACTAAGACTATTGAAATTCCTTTATTACCAGCTCTACCAGTTCTACCACTTCTGTGTGTGTAATTTTCTATTTGATCTGGCAATTTATGGTTGATAACATGTGTTAATTCTGTTACATCTAAGCCACGTGCAGCAACATCAGTAGCCACTAAAATTTGGATGGTTTTTTTACGAAATTTTCCCATTACAGAATCTCTCTGTGCTTGAGATAAATCTCCATGCAAAGCATCTGCATTATAACCATCTTTTATTAAGTTATCTGCTACTTCTTGAGTTTCTCTTCGAGTTCTACAGAAAATAATGGCATAAATATCTGGATTTAAATCTGCAATTCTTTTTAAAGCAGGGTAACGTGTTCTTTCAGAAACTGCATAAAATTCGTGTTCTACATTGTCAGAACCTTTATTTTTTTCGCCAGAGGTAATTTCAACAGGTTTAACCATGTAATTTCTAGCAATAGCTTCTACTTCTTTTGGAAAAGTTGCAGAAAACAGTAAAGTTTGCTTGGTTTCTGGAGTAGCTTCTAAAACTTTATCCAATTCCTCTTTAAAGCCCATATTCAGCATTTCATCAGCTTCATCTAAAACTAACCATTGCACATTGCCTAACTTTAAAGCTCTTCTGTTTATTAAATCTACAGTTCTACCTGGCGTTCCAACAACAATTTGTGATCCTTTTTTTAAAGATCTTATTTGCTCTTCCATGCTGGAACCACCATAAACAGTAGTAACTTTTATATTTTTTAAATATTTAGTAAAATCTTTAATATTATTACCTATTTGAACTGCTAATTCTCTTGTAGGTGATAAAATAATGGCTTGTACATTACTTTGATTTTCATCAATTTGTTGTAAAATAGGCAAACTAAATGCTGCCGTTTTTCCTGTACCTGTTTGTGCAAATGCTTTTAAATCGTCTGTAGAAGACATGATTTGAGGAATTGCTTTTTCTTGTATAAC
>NZ_CBFHZT010000129.1:0-1909 GCF_965660385.1 Polaribacter sp. | reverse complement strand
AAAGAATTAGAAGGAATTCATTCAAGAACCGATTTCGATTTAAAAGCACACGAAGAATATTCTGGAAAGAAATTACAATATTTTGATCATACAGAAAATAAAAGTTATGTGCCTTATGTTGTAGAAACTTCTATTGGTTTAGATAGAATGTTTTTGGCGGTTTTCTCTAAATCTTTAGTGGATGAGGAATTAGAAAACGGAACAACAAGAGCGGTTTTGAAATTACCAGCAGTTTTAGCACCATATAAAGCAGCCATTTTACCATTGGTTAAAAAAGACGGTTTGCCAGAAGTTGCTCGTAAAATTGTAGAAGATTTAAAGTGGGATTTCAATGTGTTTTACGATGAAAAAGATGCTGTTGGAAAACGATATCGAAGACAAGATGCAGCAGGAACTCCGTTTTGTATTACTATAGATCATGACTCTTTAGAGGATAATGCTGTGACGTTAAGACATAGAGATACTATGGAACAAAAACGAGTTAAAATTGCGGAATTAAGAGATATTATAAAGGCAGAAGTTGATGTTAAAACTTGGTTACAAAAGATGTAATTAAAGACATATCAAAAGTTATTTAACGTTTTGATCGGATAGTTTTGTAGTAATTTACTTTGTTGGCATTACCAATATTAGCTATAATTTATTCCATAATTTTTTATTAAACTCAGTACTATTAATTTTTAAATAGTACTGAGTCTTTTTTTTGCAGTTATAAGGATAAAATTCTTTGGATTTCAAAAAGTAAAGTTTAGTATTTTAAAAAGCCAAATTTTTTAATTCTATCAAAATTGATATAAATTAAAAGCGACTTTATACAGCTGTATAAAGTCGCTTTTTTTATCAAATAAAAATAAAGTTAATCTTCTGTTTTAAAAGTATAAGTAGTACTTAAAGCAGTATTATTACCATCTGTGGTTTCTACATGCCAAAAATAAACACTACCAGCATCTACAGGTACTTCAATAGTATTTGTAGTTAAGTTTTTCCATTCTTCTAGAGGTTCTTGTTTACCATCAATTTTATCCATAAAAAAGGTATAGGTAACATCTTCGCCATCAGCATCTGAACTCTCATTCCATTCTAAAGTTATTATTCCATCTTCAGGAGTAACTGTAACACCAGATTCTGGGCTAATTAACTGTGCAGGAAATGGAACAAAATTAGATTCACCTTCACCAGAAAGATAAAACTTCCAAGTATCAGACTTGGTAACAACATCTCCAGTATTCTTAGAAGTTATTGTCCATGAATAAGGATATCCTCTTTCTAATAATACAGTTGTTGTGGTAACTTCTAAATTAAAGTTAGGATTAATTTCTTGAGTTATTAAGTTTGTGATGGTTAAATCATAAACTTCTGTTTCACTAGTTTCAGACCAATTGAAAGTAACAGTAGCTCTATCATCTATAACTTCTCCAATTTCACATGCTTGATCGTTTACTGGAGATAACAATACACTTGCTTGTGGTACTCCTGTATATACAATTTCATCACTTTTATTACAAGATATTATTAGTGTACAAACTGCAATGGCAGAGAGCACTAGATACTTAAATTTATATTGTTTAGTTATCATACTATTTTGTTTTTACAATTTTAATTGATTTGTTTACTGTTTCTCCTTGTATTTCAACATAATAAATTCCGTTTGTGAATTTACTTAAATTGATATCCACAATTCTACTTGAAGTTAATTGGCTTTTAGATGCTTGAATTTGTCTTCCTTTTACATCGAATATTGCATAATTTATACTAGCATCTTTACCATTAATGTACAGTTGGAAATTACCTTTTGTAGGATTTGGAAATGCCATTATATCTTCTGATATAAAGATGTTTTCCGAATATTTACCTTGACAATCGTAGTCTGTAGTTACTTTAATACTATTATTACCAGCAACCAATTGTA
>NZ_CBFHZT010000128.1:0-1913 GCF_965660385.1 Polaribacter sp. | reverse complement strand
TAGAATATAAAAAAATTTGTAAACATAAAAAAGATATACCTTTTTTAGAAAATAATTAATATGGAAAAAAGAAAATGTAATTGCTGGTTAAATATTAAATACTGTTATTGTGAAAAGGATTGATGTAAAACCATTATCAGTAAACCAAGTTTGGCAAGGTCGTAGATTTAAAACTAAAAAATACAAAGATTATGAAAAAACTGTTTTAGCTATTTTGCCAAAATTAAAAATTCCTGAGGGTAATTTAAAACTAATAATTACTTTTGGTTTTAGTTCTAAGGCTTCTGATTGGGACAATCCAATAAAACCTTTTCAAGATATTTTACAAAAAAAATACGATTTTAACGATAGTCGAATTTACAGGGCTGAAATTGAAAAAGTAATCGTAAAAAGAGGTCAAGAATTTATAGATTTTAGGATTGAAAAGCTATGATTTAAAATAAATTTTGTATATTTGCTTATCTGTTGTTTTGGTGGAACTTTACAACTAACGAAAATATTTATACAACCTTTACAGGATTAGCCAGTTCCACATTTTGCTATGATTGTAAAGGTTTTTTAATACTTAAAAGTTTGTTGATATCTAATAATCATCATAAAAATGGAAAATACAAAGATTATTTTCACAGGTACTGAAAATTCAGAAAGCCAAGAATTGCAACTTTATTTTAATTCTAACAATGAAATATTTATAAAGGTTTATGATTGGGAAACACCTGAACAAGCGGAATTTATTACATTAAATAAGGCTACTGCTGTTAAATTATGTAAAGTTTTAAAACGTGAAATATCTAAAATCCAATAAATATGAATAAGGGTTGGATAAGTATAAATAGAAAAGTTCAGGAACATTGGCTATGGCAAGAAAAAAGAGAATTTAGTAAGTTAGAGGCTTGGTTTGATATATTACTTACTGTAAATCATTCTGAACAAAA
Organism: Polaribacter sp.; assembly: GCF_965660385.1. Lineage (GTDB taxonomy): Bacteria > Bacteroidota > Bacteroidia > Flavobacteriales > Flavobacteriaceae > Polaribacter. Next base: position 978 of record NZ_CBFHZT010000128.1, on the reverse strand, counting down.
AGTAATGATAAAAAACACCTTATTTACAGTTAAAAGAGGCGAAAGTATTAAGTGTTTAAATACTTGGGCTAAACGTTGGAATTGGAATAAAAGTAGGGTAAGACGTTTTTTTATTTTGTTAGAAAATGATGAAATGATTACCACAAAAAACGAACATAAAACGACACGCTTAACTGTTTGTAAATATGATAGTTACCAAGACAAACGAAACGCAGATGAAACAGAAATGAAACAGAAACGAAACGCAATTGAAACGCAGTTGACACCAAACAATAATGATAATAATATAAATAATGAAAATAATGTTGATGTAGAAAGCGAAATCGACGCCGTATTTTTAAAATATAGAGATAAATATAAAATTTATGCTAATCAACTTTATAACGATAGTATTTTTATAGAATCAATATCTAGAGAATTCTTAAAAAACACTAAACCTGAAATTTGTAAAGCAACAATAAAAAAATATTTAGGTTTATTTTTAAACAGATTAGACCAAGATAAAAAAATACATAACAACAAAAAAGAGTTTCAACAACATTTTCCTAGCTGGATGCGTAAACAACCATCAATCGAAAAAGTACAACCCAAAAAAGAACCAATAAGATATTTCTAATGGATAACGAAAAGAAAATAAAAGATAACAAAGATTTTTGGGATGTTGATAAATCCGTTAAAAGACTTATATGGAGATTAGCGCCTAAAGAAAATGGTCAATACTTCAAATTTGAGCCAAACGAAAACGATTTTAATGCTCTTAAATCACTTTTAGGTAGTTTGGATAGGGATAAGAAAATAAACGTCGCAAATAACGTTTTATTTGCTAAATTATATATTTATCATTTAACTATGAATATTAGATATTTCAATACAACTGTTTTAGAAAATTATCCTGCTCAAGATTTAAATAGAATGTTATCTAAACCGTTGTCAATGTTTTATAAAAGTTTTCACAAAGATTTACAAGATAATCAACTT
>NZ_CBFHZT010000127.1:0-1999 GCF_965660385.1 Polaribacter sp. | reverse complement strand
AGTATGTCCCTGTGGAGTCTATGATTAAAGCGACTGAAGTGATTGTAGGAATCGCTCAAAAAGTAGCCAAAAAATATAGTGCAAGCAATTGATCAATAACTCTTGTGTTTTTAAGTTTGTATTCGTTAAAAGCAAAAAAATCTCCAAAAATTGCTTTTTGGAGACCTAGTTGTAACAATTTGTAACAATGAAAAACTATGCATTTCTTTATTGTAAAAACCCCTAAATTTTAAACTTAAAAGAAATGTAGGTTAAAAGTACTTTTTCTATTAAAACTAAAGAAACATATTAAGATAACTCAGGGTTTTTCCCTTTTACATTCAAGAAAAACCCTTTAAAATGAGCAAAATCTTGCGTTTTGTTTGCGGTAGTGTAATAAGGTTCAGAAAATTGTATTTGTTTATTTTCAAAATCTAAGGTTGCCATAACAATTGGCACATTTGCACCTTTGGCTATATAATAAAACCCAGTTTTCCATTCGGTTACTTTTTTTCGGGTTCCTTCTGGAGATAATCCTAAACGAAATTCTTTTTTTGAATTAAAAACTTGAACAATAGCATCTACCAAGTTATCGCTTTTAGTTCTATCTACTGGTGTACCTCCTAAAGCTCTAAAAATAAATCCAAAAGGACCTTTAAACAAAGAATCTTTACCAATAAAATTAACCATTACCCCAGAGGCCATTCTTGCTAAAATGGCAATAGGAAAATCTACCCAACTGGTATGAGGTGCAGCAATTACCACATATTTTTTGATGTTTTTAGGAAAATCGCCTTTAAATTTCCAGCCTAAAATTGTGAATAAGATAAATCTCGCTATTTTTTTCATTGATTTTTTAATGAATCAACGAAATTAAGGATTAATTATTTTTTAAACAGAACTTAATTAGATTTATTAGACCAATAATTTTTCTATACATCAAATTCGTAATTCATCATAAAAAAATATAATATTCCTTACTTTTACGCTATTATAATTATACAGCATGAGCGACATTATTACTTATTTTATCATAGCATTGATTTTTAGTTTAATCGGTTTTTATATCGGAAAAATCTTATCCAAATTAAATTTCGAAAAAGAAAAAACTAGTGTAGAAAAAGAAAAATCTACTTTAGAAGAGCGTGTAAATTTATTGCAACAATCTAAAGATATGGTTGAAAATAATTATATAGAACTTCAAAAAGAAATTAAAAACAGCCAGCAAGAAAAAGAAGATTTATTGACGTTAAATACGCGTCAAGATTCAGAAATTAAAAACTTACAGCTAAAATTAGAAGAACATAAAGCAGAAGTTGAAAAATTACAAAAGAAATTTACCAATGATTTTGAAGTTTTGGCGAATAAAATTCTCGAAGAAAAATCGAATAAATTTACAGAGCAAAATAGAGAAAACATCAAAAATATTTTAAATCCTTTACAAGAAAAAATAAAGGTTTTTGAAGATAAGGTTGATAAAACGCATAAAGAAAGTATTGATTATCATGCAGCTTTACGTCAGCAAATCGTAGGTTTAAAAGAACTGAATCAGCAAATGAGTAAAGACACATTAAACTTAACCAAAGCCTTAAAAGGTGATAGTAAAATGCAAGGAAATTGGGGCGAATTGGTGTTGGAACGTGTTTTAGAAAAATCTGGATTAGAGAAAGATAGAGAATATTTTGTACAGCAAAGTTTTACCACAGAAGAAGGCAAAAGAGTACTACCCGATGTTGTGATCCATTTACCAGACAATAAAAAAATGATTGTGGATTCTAAAGTTTCATTAACGGCTTATGAGCAGTTTATTAATGAAGATGATGAACCTAAGAAAGAACAGTTTTTAAAAGATCATGTAAATTCTTTAAAACGCCATATAGAGCAATTATCATCAAAAAAATACGAGGATTTGTATCAAATAGAATCTCCCGATTTTGTATTGCTTTTTATCCCTATTGAGCCTGCATTTGCAGTGGCTTTAAATGCAGACAATCATCTGTATAACAAAGCTTTTGAAAAA
>NZ_CBFHZT010000126.1:0-2159 GCF_965660385.1 Polaribacter sp. | reverse complement strand
GATTGATAATGGAATTGACGAACAATTATTACGCTCTATCAGAGAACTTTTAAAAGATGTTGAGTAAAAAAATTTAATAATTTTGTAATAAATGAAATGTAGTTGAGAAATCTTGTAAAGTTTTCTTTTTATAGGGTTTCTCAGCTATTTATAAATCATCAATTATTTACCAAACAAATCATCTTTAATTCTAGGCAATTGCAAATGAAATTTTACTGCAATTAATCGTACACTAATAATTACGGATGCTGAAATGACAAAAATTACATCTTCTGAAATCGGAAAATAAGTCAAAACTAAATAGGTAATTCCACCTGCTAAACACGCAGATGCATAAATTTCTTTTTCAAAAATTAGTGGAATTTTATTAGTTAAAACATCTCTTAAAACACCGCCAAAAACTGCAGAAATCATCCCCATAATTAAAGCTACTATTGGGTGTAAATCAAATAGCAAACCTTTTTGCAAACCAAGTAAAGTAAACACACTAATACCCACAGTGTCAAATAAAAAGTGAGTTTTATATAAGGGTAATATTTTGCTTTTAAATAAAAAAGTGACCACCACAGCAACAAGAATTGTCCATAAATAGTTTAAATCTCCAATCCAATTTATAGGATGCGCATCAATTAAAACATCACGTAACATTCCACCTCCAACAGCGGTTACAAAAGCAATAATGGCAACACCAAATAAATCAAATTTTTGATCGGAAGCTACTAAAGCCCCACTAATGGCAAATGCAAAAGTGCCTAAAATATCTAAAACATAAATAAATTCCATTTACACTGTAACTTCTGTAAATTTAATCTGTAAATCTTTTTGTAATTGATGAATTTTTTCTAATTCTGATGGCAAAATAAAGGCTAAAGAAGTTCCTGTTTTTCCTGCTCTTGCTGTTCTACCACTTCTATGCGTGTAATATTCTAATTGCTCTGGTAATTGATGATGAATAACAAATTCCAAGTCTTTTACATCAATTCCACGAGCAGAAACATCCGTAGAAATTAAAAACTGTAAACTTTCATTTTTAAACGCACGCATTACTTTATCACGTTCTTTTTGTTGCATATCACCCTCTAAAGCAGCTGCAGAGAATCCTTCTTCTATCAATTGTTTTGCTAAATTTTGAGCTCCTGCTTTTGTTCTGCAAAAAATAATACCTCTTTGATTGTTTCTTTTCTCTAAAAAAGTTACAATATCATCTACCTTTTCTTTTAAAGTTGTTTTAACGTATTGATGACGAATATTAGCATTTACCAAGGCATTTCTGTTTACTTCAATTCTTGGTGCATTCGCATCCATATAGGTTTTTACAATTCGTTTAATTTCATCTGGCATAGTTGCAGAAAAAAGCCATGTTTTTCGATCTGCTTTTTTCGTAAATTTTAAAATACGATTCAAATCTTGTTTAAAACCCATACTCAACATTTCATCAGCCTCATCTAAAATAACTGTTTTTACATGACTGATATCTACTGCTCCTCTTTCAATTAAATCAATTAATCTACCTGGTGTTGCAATAACAATATGTGTGGTTCTTTTTAAATTGCTCATTTGACGATCAATCTTTTCACCTCCAAAAACGGCTTCTAAAAAAATGCGTTGGTCTACATATTTTGTAAACTTAAAGAGTTGTTTTTTAATTTGCTGTACCAATTCTCTTGTAGGCGATAAAATTAAAGCTTGAATATGTTCAGAATCTGCATCAATTTGATGTAAAACTGGTAAACCAAAAGCGGCAGTTTTACCTGTACCTGTTTGCGCCAAACCAATAAAATCCGTCTTAGATTGTAGTAAAATAGGAATCGTTTTTTCTTGAATTTCTGTAGGGTTTGAAATTCCGATTTCTTTAATAGATTTTATATAATCTTTATGAATTCCTAAAGCAGCAAATGTTAACATGGTATCTTAATTTTTTGCAAAGATACTTTTATTGATACTAATAACGATAAATGAAATTAAGTAATCTTTTTCAAAGAATTTACGGTTTTAGACAAATTAACCTAAGAGAATTTAATTAAAACCAGCAAAAAAATGGTTATTTAGAGGCTTGTAAAACCTTTAAAACATCTTCCCGAATTCTTGCAGGTTTATAAGTTTCTGCATCTAACATTGCCCAAATGGTTTTTGCTTTTACCAATAAAACATCGTTTTTA
>NZ_CBFHZT010000125.1:0-2223 GCF_965660385.1 Polaribacter sp. | reverse complement strand
CGTAAAAAAGTAGGCTCTAAAACAGGTGGAATCAAATTATACAAGGAGTTAAAACAAGAATTTATCGAGCAAGATATCAAAATAGGCAGAGATAAATTCTATCGGTTCCTAAGGCTCAATAATCTCTTGATTCCTAAAACAAAAAATTACATCACAACAACTAATTCTAATCACATGTTCAAAAAATATAAAAATCTGGTTAAAAACAAAGTCCCTACTCGACCTGAACAACTGTGGGTAAGCGATATTACCTATATCAAAACTCAACACGGTCATAACTACTTAGCAATAGTTACTGATGCTTATTCTAAACAGATCATGGGTTACAACTTAGATAATCATATGAAAACATCCCTTTGTATAAAGGCGCTGAATATGGCTATTAATAACAGAAAGTATCCAAACCAGAAACTTATACATCATTCTGACAGACGTTTTCAATACTGCAATCCTAAATACACCGAATTTGCCGAAAGTAATGGTATTACAATGAGTATGACTGAACAGTACGATCCTTATGAAAATGCTGTCGCTGAACGTATTAATAGAACACTTAAATACGAATATGGCTTAAAACAAACCATCAAAAACACTGCAATAGCAAAAGATATGACTCATCAAGCTGTATATATTTATAATAATCTAAGAACACATTTTAGTCTAAATCTTAGAAAGCCTGCTGAGGTACATTCAAATCCTAACATTAAATACAAACCCTATCGAAAAAATAAAGTAAATTTACATGAACTTAAAATATAAGCACAAAATAAAAAGTTATTCTAATTTTTTTGGACCCATTCAAAAGGCACTGAAAAAAAATTGGAAATAACTTTTGACCGAACTAGCAAAATCATTTGAAAAAAGGTCAACCTATAGCAGTATAATACACAATCCTTTTGCCGTATTTTTTGTTACCGAAAATGGTGGAGTTAACGCTTATCAGAGTTCAATTTTCTCTACGCCTATCCCTACTATTACTTATAATTTTAAATTTTAAAAAGATGAAACTTATAAAATCATATTTTACAAAAGCACTACTCTTTTTATTCTTTTATAATTGTGTAGAACCAATAGAAATTGAAAATCTTTCTTTTGATAATTTATTGGTAGTAGAAGCTAGTATTACAAATGAATTAAAAAAACATACGGTTCAACTATCTAGAACATTTCAACTAAATGAAAATTCTATAAAAAGTGAAACTGGTGCAACTGTATCTATTTCAAATAACAATGGTACTGTTTACAATTTTATCGAAGTTTCTCCAGGACAATATGAATCTTCGATTGCTTTTCAAGCAACAAACAATGTTACATATACGCTAAACATTTCAACACAAAATGGAAATACGTACAGCTCAACACCAGAAGAATTAACAGCATCATCCCAAATAAATGAACTTAGTACCAATGTAGAAAATTCGACTGATGGATTAGAGGGTGTAGCAATATATGTAGAAAGTAGTAGTACAAATACATCCGCCAATTATTATAGATATACGTTCGAAGAAACCTATAAAATTTCACCTCCTTTATGGTCTGACCAACAATTAGTGGTGGTTTCTAACCGTTTGCCTTATAGAGTTGCTTTAGAAGCTAAAACAATAGAGAATAAAAACTGTTATAAAACATTAAATTCTACTGATATTTTAGTTGCTGAAACTGCTTCTTTAGAAGAAAATAAAGTCGTTTTTCCTGTAAATTTTATGTTAAATACTGATTTTAAAATTGCTGAACGTTATAGTATTTTAGTAAAGCAATTTGTTATAACACCATCAGCTTACAACTATTTTAACACCTTAAAAAGATTATCGAGTTCAGACAATGTCTTTGCACAGTCACAACCGGGCTTTATTGCTGGCAATATAAGTTCCAACAATGATGAAAACGAAAAAACAATTGGCTTTTTTCAAGTATCAACTGTATCAGAAAAAAGACTATTCTTTAATTTTACGGATGTTTTTCCAGGTAAAACTTTTGAATATCCTTACGATTGTGATTTTGCTGCTCCTATTTTGTATGATCCATTTTCTGAAGCATCACCTTTGGCCGATTTGATAAATAGCGGAGCTTATACTTATTACAGCGAAAATAATTTAAATGAAGCCGCTCTTGAAGGCCCCTATTTAATGGTGCCTAAAGTTTGTGGAGACTGCACAGTATTAGGTAGTAATATAAAACCAGAATTTTGGATTGATTAGAAAACTATGACTAAAAAATTATTTA
>NZ_CBFHZT010000124.1:0-2277 GCF_965660385.1 Polaribacter sp. | reverse complement strand
CCCTTAAAAAGGGCTTAAAAAAGATGATTATTTGATTTTTTAGAGGGTTGTGCAACGGTTACCGGTGTTATGTTTTGTTGCGAAACACTGGAGTAAGCACGTTTTAAATCCGTTTTCAGTTCTTTTAAGAATTTTTTCTTTTTCCTTTTTTTTCTTTTTATTTTTTTTTCAAAATTCCAGTTTACAGAGAAAATTCCCACGTATTAATTCCGAAACGTTGATAAATTCCATTTTATTTTATAATTCTCAGAGAACTTTCCAACAAGAGATTTATTTTTTAAAAACTCTAAAAAAATTCCCGCGTTTTGATTTTTTAAAATTCTAGCGAGAGAGTGTTTAGCATTTTTTTCCCACGTTTAGATTTTCCTGAGCAATAAAACATAACGTGTTTATATATGGTTTGTTGCGTGGTTTAAGCAACTAATTTAGTAAATAATTACAGACAAAGAAAATCCGCGAGGATTTTCGTAAGTAGGCGAGAAGCCAGCAATAAATTATATATGGTGTTGGGTTTAGTACTTTATTCAATTTCGATTAATTCATATAATTCAATTATTCCAGAAAGTTTTTCTTCCCAAATTTTAATTTCCATTGGAAAGTTATTAAGAACAAGTTTATTCAGGTTAATAACTGAATGAACTGGCAATTCAATTTGGTCAGTTACATACATTTCATAAATTGTATTTCCCAAATCACTTTCTTTATCTTTATTTATTATAGTCAACTTGTAGCAATCAAAACCCTTTATTTTTTTTCTGTCTTTTCGGTTTTCAATTATTCTAGATTCTTGATTTTTAGCAAAAAGGTCATATTTTTTATAATTAACGGATTTAGATTTGTCATAATAGTTTAATATTCCACTATTTTTTTTAATCATAAAATAATCGCCAATTATTTTACCCTTCTGTTTAGTATATCTCCAAATGGAATCATTCTCAATTTCAACATAAATTTCTGTTTCAGGTGTTTGAGTTAGAAATTCAGTCATTTGGATTTCTTTAAGTTTTCTATTTATCAAAGAATCTTTTCTTTTCATTTTATAATTTGTATCAATTAAAGAATCTGTTTTTGATTCCAAATCTGATATTCCATTTTCGGTAGAAACTATAGATTTTTTAAAGACAAATTTTTTCGGTTGTTTATTTTGTCCATAAATTACGGAAACTGATAAACTCAAAATTAATATTATCCAAAATTTCATTATTATTCTAAATGTTCGTTTTGTATTAAACCCAACGTGATTGTATAAGATTTGTTGCGTTGAATTTAGCGTAAAGTAGTAAATAATTACTGAGTTAAAAGAGTGCGAAATCTTTCCCAAGTAAGCCAAAAATAGCAATAAAATTTATACGCTGTTAGGCAACGTTGTTGTTTTCGTAATGTTTTATATTTTTCAATTCAGCTTCTTTAATTTCCTTTTGATTTTCAATATCAAAGTCATCTTGGATTCCTAACCAAAATTTTGCAGAATTTCCAAAATATTTACTTAACCTTAAAGCTGTATCCGCTGTAACTCTTCGATTTCCTTTTATAATTTCAGAAATTCTTGTTTGAGGAATTTTCAAGTCTTTTGAAAGTCTATATGCAGAAATTTCAAGAGGCTCAAGAAATTCGTGAAATAAAATTTCTCCTGGATGAATATTTGCTAATTTTTCCATAATTTTCTTTTTTAGTGATAATCAACTATTTCAACTTCACTTGCGTTTCCGTTGTTCCAAATAAAGATGATTCTCCATTGTTTATTAATTCTAATACTATAATATTCTTTCAGATTTCCTGTTAACTTTTCAAGTCGGTTTGATGGTGGAATTCTTAAATCAGCAATATCTTGTGAGTTATTAAGCATTCTCATTTTTCTCCTTCCTACATTTTGAATTTCGTTCGGCAATTTCTTTACTCGAATTCCATTCCAAATTTTTTCAGTTTCTTTCGTTCCAAAAGAAATTATCATATTCTTGTTTTACGTTACTAACGTCAAAGGTATGTGTTTTTTTTTGTTCCACCAAATGTTGCCTAACGGTATTGTATATGGCTCGTAGCGTTAAAATTAGAAAATTATTTTCGGATTAAGCACAAGCCAGATTTTTAAATTTTACTATTTATCTTTTTTATTGGAAATCGTCAAATTTAAAAATTTGGCGACTTTCCAAATATGCCTTAACTTCGATTAAGCAACTGCCCAGCTATGAGCTATATACGTTGTGCCTGTTGCACAACTTGTTAAAGATACAGAAATTTTGTATATTTAGTAATGCAAGGCAAGAAGAAATATCAAGA
>NZ_CBFHZT010000123.1:0-2281 GCF_965660385.1 Polaribacter sp. | reverse complement strand
CTCCTTTTGGACCTCAGAATATGAGACCTGTTTTTAAAACGGCCAGTGTTAGAGATAATGGTTTTGGAAAAAAGGTAGGTAAAGACCAAACGCATTTAAAACTCAATATTTTTCAAGCAGATAATAAAAAAACGTTTGGTGCAATTGGTTTTAATTTGGGTGATAAAATAGATCTTGTTCAAAATGATTTCAATATAGCCTATACCTTAGATGAAAACAACTGGAACGGATTTACCGCTATTCAATTAGTTTTAAAAGATGTCTCATAATTATTTTCCTCAAGGGATAACAATTAACCCAGAAAATTCTTCAGACAAAGTAAGCAAAGCCTTGTCTGCCTCTAGTTTTGTTTTGTAATTACCTACTTGAACTTTCCAGTCTGGTTTATCGTAGTCTAGTTTTGTATAAACCTCAGGAAAATCAAGTTTAAATTTATTTAAAACAGTTTTCGCTTTTGTTTCATTGCCATAGTAAATCTGAATCCTATAGCCATAACCATAAGACGCATTAAAAGCTCTTTTTTTTTCAATTAATCGTTTAATTTTGGGGTCAGTTTTTGTGATACTTTGAGCAGAAATGTTTGCAGTAGAAAATAAAAGAAACACAAATAAAAAACTTAAAAAAACAATATCCTTCATAAAAAAAATTTCTACAAAAGTAACGACTTCAATCAAATTATATTTAATTATTTTTGTTATTTAGAATTAATATAAATTGATATTTATGATTCTTTTCCTTTTTTAAAATTTAGCAATATGTACTACTTTTGCTCAACCGTTCAAAAAACGTTTTTTTGAGCTATTTTATACACAATACTAAAAATAGTTTGTAAATATGAAAAGTGTAGCATTGCACAGTAAACTAACCAAAGTACTTCTTAAGAGCTTTACAATCATTCTGTTTTTTGCATTTAGTTTGTCATCTCATTCCCAAGATGTAGATGAAGCACGTCAAAAAGCAGGTAGAAAACTTTTCAAATCTCAGTGTGCTTCATGTCACAAGTTAGATCGAAAATTAGTTGGGCCAGCTTTAGGTGGTGTTGAAGAACGTAGAGAAAACGACTGGTTAAAGGCTTGGATTAAAAATAATGCAGAATTACGTGCTTCAGGTGATGCAGATGCTATCGCTATTTTTGAAGAATATAATGGTTCTGTGATGTCTGCTTTTCCTCAGTTAAGTGATCAGCAGATTGATGATATTTTATATTACACAACAGTTGGAGATCCTGTTAAAAATGTTGTAGCTGATGCATCTACAGGTGATGTTAGTGGAGGAAGTTCAGGAAATGCTCCAGAATGGATTATTTATTTACTAGCAGGTGCAATTGTTGTTGCGTTTTTAATGATTGCTAGTTTACTGAAGCAAGTAAATGAATTAAAAGGGAATACATCTCCAGATAGTGGTTCTGATTTAAGAAGAGATTTAAGTGAGCTTTGGGCAGGTTTAAAAAGAAACACATTTTTACAAGTATTAACTACCATTTTTGTTTTATTAATGGGGGCTTATGTAGCTTTTGGGACTTTATTTAAGGTAGGCGTTAATGAAGGTTATATGCCTTTACAGCCAATTGCATTTTCGCATAAAATCCACGCAGGAGAAAATAAAATAGAATGTCAATATTGTCATTCATCTGCTAAACATAGTAAGCATTCAGGTATACCATCTGTAAATGTTTGTATGAATTGTCATAAAAATATTGCTGAGGTTGCTGAAGGTACTGAAGTAGAGTGGAATGGTGTAACTTATGGTAAGGCTGAATTAGATAAAGAAATTGCTAAAGTTTATGACGCTGCAGGTTGGGATCCAGATGCATTAGAATATACAGGAAACACGAAACCAATAAAATGGGTTAGAATTCATAATTTACCAGATTTTGTATATTTTAACCATTCACAACACAGAATTGTTGGTGGTATAAAATGTCAGAAATGTCATGGACCTGTTGAAGAATATGATGAAATGAGACAATTCTCTCCATTAACTATGGGGTGGTGTATTAACTGTCACAGAGAAACAAATGTGGATTTAAAGGGTAACGAGTACTATAAGAAAATTCATGAAGAATTGGCGAAAAAGTACAATGTAGAAAAAGTTACTATTGCGCAATTAGGTGGATTAGAGTGTGGTAAATGTCACTATTAATTAATGAAGAAAGATAGTTTAGTTTTAATACAATTAAAGCGAATAACTAACAACAAATAACTAAAAAGTAAATGGCTTCAAACAAAAAATACTGGAAAAGTGTTGAGGAACTAAAAGATAGTTCTATTGTTGAAACGCT
>NZ_CBFHZT010000122.1:0-2437 GCF_965660385.1 Polaribacter sp. | reverse complement strand
AAATAATGCCCATATTAGAAACAAAACATAAACGAAAATCGGCAGTTCTCACAGCAGTCATATTGTTGTTGTTGTTGTTTGTTATTTTTAATTTCGGAATGACCTATTTAGATCCGCCAGAAGAATATGGCTTAGCCATTAATTTTGTAGATTCAAATTTGGGTAGTGGAGAACCTGTAAAATTCACAAAAAAAGTTGCAACACCAAAAGTAGTGGAGCAAGAAGAAGTGGTTGAAGATGTAAAAGAAACACCTCAAGAAATTATAAAAGAAGAAATTATTACAGATAATACAGCTGAAGATGTACCCGTTGTAGAAAAGGTAAAAGAGGTAAAAAAAGAACCGATTAAAGAAGTGGTTAAAAAAGTAGTACCAAAAGAAAAACCAAAACCAAAACCCTCTAAAGAAACAACAGATGCTTTAAATAGCTTGTTAAAGGGTAATGCTTCTGATGGTTCTCCAAAAGGTGAGGGTGATGACAAGAAAGAAGGGGTAAAAGGAAAAGCAAATGGAGACCCTGATGCGAATGCTTATTATGGAAACACAGGCAGTGGTTCTGGAGGTAATTACAATTTAGCAGGTAGAAAAGCATTGTTAAAACCTAAAGAGCAGCCTAATTGTCAAGAAGAAGGGATCGTTGTTGTTCGTATTACAGTAGATAGAAATGGTAAAGTAATTAATGCAATTCCTGGAGTCAAAGGTTCAACCAATACAGCTGCGTGTTTGTTAAAACCAGCAAAAGAAGCTGCTTTGAAAACCACTTGGAATGCAGACAATAAAGCGCCTTCCAATCAAGTAGGAACCATCATTTACAAGTTTTCTCTCACCAAATAATGCTTACCTTTGTTATTGAAATGTCACCTAAAGCGCAGTCAAAAGGTCTCACTTTTAAATTATGAACTATCAAGAAACTTTAGATTGGATGTTTGCTCAATTACCTATGTATCAAAAAGAGGGTAAATCAGCTTTTAAAAAAGATTTAACCAATACATTAGCCTTATCTAAAGTGCTAAATTTTCCAGAAAAAAAATTTAAATCCATTCATGTTGGTGGTACCAATGGTAAAGGTTCAACTTCACATATGTTGGCGTCTATTTTACAAGAAGCCGGTTATAAAGTGGGTTTGTATACCTCACCGCATTTAAAAAATTTTACAGAGCGAATTCGTATTAATGGCATTGAAATTTCTAGAGAAAAAGTAATTTCATTCGTACAAAAGCATAAAAATTTTTTAGAACAACAAAAGCTTTCTTTTTTTGAAATGACAGTAGGGTTGGCGTTTGATTATTTTGCTGATGAAAAAGTGGATATCGCAGTTATTGAAGTAGGCTTAGGAGGTCGATTAGATTCTACAAACATCATTACACCAGAAATAGCTGTAATTACCAACATAGGGCTAGATCATACTCAGTTTTTGGGAGAAACCTTGCCGGAAATTGCTTTTGAAAAAGCAGGTATTATCAAGCAAAATGTTCCTGTGGTTATTGGAGAAAAACAAAACGAAGTACAACAAGTTTTTCTAGATAAAGCCAAAACAATGAATGCGACTATCACTTTTGCTTCTGAGGATAAAGAAATGTATGCAACAGATTTGTTAGGAGATTATCAGCAGAAAAATGTAAAAACTGCAGTGGCTACAATTCAAAGATTACAAGGTTTTCAAGTGTCTCAAAAAAACATTGAAAATGGTTTATTGCAAGTAGTAGCCAATACCAATTTAAAAGGAAGGTGGCAGATTTTACAAGAAAAGCCAAAAGTAATTTGCGACACAGCACATAATAAGGAAGGGTTGGCCCTAGTTTTACATCAATTAAAAAAAGAAAAATATAAAGAATTACACATTGTATTAGGAGTGGTTTCTGATAAGAAATTAGAAGAGGTACTACCTCTTTTTCCAACATCAGCACATTATTATTTTTGCAAACCAAACATACCAAGAGGACTTTCAGAAGAAGATTTAATGGCAAAGTCAAAATCTTTTCAACTTTTTGGAGAAAAATATGAATCTGTTGAAAAGGCGTTGCAATCGGCCTTACATAATGCTAATCAAGAAGATATGATTTATGTTGGTGGTAGCACATTTGTGGTTGCTGAAATTATTTAAAAAAAATCATTTTTTTATTTGGTAAACTTAAAATCTATAGTATATTTGCACCCGCAATCATGCAAGGGCGCGTAGCTCAGTTGGTTCAGAGCACTTGGTTTACACCCAAGGGGTCAGGGGTTCGAATCCCTTCGCGCCCACAACAAAAATCTTTTACAGTAATGTAAAGGATTTTATTTTTTTCTAGATATTCAAAATAACCTTTTTTCGTACATTCGTAGTCTTAATACATTCAATGTTTACATGATTGATAAAAAGATAGGAATTATTGGTTTAGGCTATGTTGGATTGCCATTGGCAAGACTCTTTGCTACCAAATACAGCGTAGTTGGTT
>NZ_CBFHZT010000121.1:0-2459 GCF_965660385.1 Polaribacter sp. | reverse complement strand
CTAAAAACTGTTTTGTAGTTTCATTTAAAAGATTTTCTGTAATGTGTTCTATAGAAAATGTTTCATCAATTTCTGTTTCTAAATCGTAACTTGGTGTAGTTGCTCCTATGGTAAAAGTACCTGTATATTCTTTTATTTGGCCTTGATAGGTATTAATTTCCTTTGTTTGTTTTCCTGTACAAATAATAAGTAAACCAGTAGCTAAAGGATCTAAAGTGCCTGCATGCCCCACTTTAATTTTTTTGATTTTAAAGCGTTGCTTAATATGCCAACGAATTTTATTTACAGCCTGAAAAGATGTCCAAGTTAGTGGCTTATCAATCAATAAAACTTGACCATTTTTAAAATCTTCTTCGGTTTTAATCATCCTGAAAAATAAAATAACATTCCTGCTTTAAAAAGGAATTAACTTAAAAGCGCATAACCAATGGCTATGATACCAACAACAGCACAGTAAATTGAAAAATAGGATAATTTACTTTTCTTTACCAAAGCTATCATCCATTTACAAGCTAATAAACCTGATAAAAATGCGGCCACAAAACCTGCTGAAATGGCAATCATTTCTGATGATTGAAAATTTAAATCACCTCCCAAAACATCTTTCCCTATTTTACCAAATATTAAAGGCACTACCATTAAAAAAGAAAAACGTGCTGCTCTTGTTCTATCAATCCCCAATAAAACAGATGTAGAAATCGTTGCACCAGATCTCGAAATACCAGGTAACATTGCGATTGCTTGAGAAATACCAATAATTACTGAATTAGAAAATGAAACTTCTTTATTGGTGTTTTTTGCTTTATCTGCCAATAAAAGTAATAGTGCAGTTACTAACAACATTACCCCTACTAACAAAATTTTACCCCCAAAAAAAGATTCTAATTGTTTTTCAAAAAGCAAACCTACAACTACTGCAGGAATCATTGAAATAATGATTTTTAAAGAAAACTTTAATTCGTCATTCCATTTAAACTGAAACAAACCTTTTAAAATTTCTGCAACTTCTTTTCTAAAAATTACAAGGGTACTTAAAGCTGTTGCAAAATGTAAAACCACTGTAAATGTTAAACTTTCTTCGGGTACTGAGGTATCTCCTAAAATGGCTTTTGCCAATTCTAAATGACCACTAGATGATACAGGTAAAAATTCTGTTAAACCTTGTATTACCCCTAATATAATTGCTTCTAAAATATCCATTAGTTTTTATTTTTTGGGATCTGCTAAAATTGCATAAATTTCTATACCTAAACCTATAATTACTAAGGTTGGTGCTAAGCGAATTCTTTGCCAATTGTAAATTTCTTCATTAAAAACATTAGGATCGTCACTACCTCCACCAGCCATTGCAATAAAGCCAGCTGCAATAAATACGATACCTATTAGCATAATGATATAGTTTTTTTTACCGAATAAAAACTCTTGTGTTTGCGTGGTTTCTTTTTTCATATTCTTAATAATAAAGTTCGTCTGTTTTTAAGTTTAAAAAACGTTGAGTAGCAAAAAATGTACTAATCCAAGTAATTATTAATGCAGATACAACTACACCACCTGCAATATAAGACAAAGTGGTATAATCTTCTAAAAAGTTTAAACTTGGTATGTATTTATCTAAATAATATACTAAGGCTGCCAAGCCCATAAGCGCTAAGATTGCGCCCAACATTCCTAATTTTAAACTTCGCCAAATAAATGGCCTTCTAATAAAGCTTTTAGTAGCTCCAACCATTTGCATAGTTTTAATTGTAAAGCGTTTTGAATAGATGGATAATCGTATAGAGCTATTGATTAAAATCATTGCAATTAATGCAAAAAAACCGCTTACAATTAATAACCAAAAGCTAATTCTTTTAATATTTTTAGTTAATAAGTTTATTAGGGGTTTATCATAAGAAATATCAGCAACAAATAGATTTTTTGAAAATCGTTTTTCTAATTCTGTTACTTTTTCTGGGGTAACGTATTCTGCTTTTAAATAAATATCAATTCCGTTTTTTAAAGGATTCTCTCCTAGAAACTCTAAAAAATCTTCCCCTATTTCTTTACTATATTGTTTAGCTGCTTGTGTTTTGCTTGTATATATTGCCTTTTTTGTAAACGCTTCTTTTAAAAGTGATTCTCTAAAAGTCTTGATTTGCTTTTGGGTAACGTTATCCTTTATAAACAAGGTAATCGCTACTTTTTCTTTAACATAGTTGGCTACTTGACTAGATTTTAAAACAATCAACCCTAAAACACCAACCATAAAAAGAACTAAAGCAATGCTAATTACAACAGAAATGTAAGAAGATGCTAAACGTCTTTTTTGATAAGAGTCAAATTTTGATGACATTAAATAGTCCTTTTAATAATCGACGCAAGATAATAATTAGAAATTAGTTGATAGTACCTATTTGCAGTATTTTAACTATTCAATTTCTTGGCATAATTCAATTAAAACTCCGTTTGTAGTTTTAGGA
>NZ_CBFHZT010000120.1:0-2464 GCF_965660385.1 Polaribacter sp. | reverse complement strand
TTAAGAAACAATGTTAAATATTTCTAACACAGAGTTGCAACAAAACGTAGATTTAAAAAGCTTTAAATCTGGAAAAGAAATCTTCAATAAAAAATATTACAAAGCGCTTAATCGGTTTTTAATTGGTTTTGGTATACTTTGTCTAATTGTACTGTTTTTACCATGGACTCAGAATATTACAGGTAATGGTTTAGTAACTACATTAACACCAAGTCAACGCCCACAAAGTATACAATCTCAAATACCTGGTAGAATTGAGCAATGGTATGTAAGAGAAGGCGATTATGTAGAAAAAGGAGATACTATTTTAAGAATTTCTGAGATAAAAAGCGAATATTTTGATGACAGCCTTTTGGTAAGAACAAGACAACAAATTACAGCAAAAGCATTTTCTGTTGGGGCTTATCAAGGTAAAGTTGGTGTTTTACAAATAAGAATTAATTCTTTAAAAGAAGAACGCCTTTTAAAATTAGAAATGGCAAAAAACAAGTTAATACAATCTAAACTTAAAGTACAGAGTGATAGTATAAAATTTGAAGCAGCCAAAACCAATATTAGCATTGCAGAAAGGCAATATAATCGAGATGTTACACTTGAAAAAGAGGGTTTAAAAGCCGTAAAAGATGTAGAAGCAAAACGTTTAAAGCTGCAAGAAACTCAAGCTAAATTAATTGAAAGTGAAAACGCCTTATTGACAGCAAAAAACAATGTAATTAATGCACGTGTAGAAATTGGAAGAATTAAGGCAGAATATGCAGAAAAAATCTCTAAAGCCGAAAGCGATCAATTTACGGCACGTTCCAATCAATTTGATGCAGAAGTTCAAGTGTCAAAATTAGAAAATACCAACAGTAATTATGAAATGAGAAACAGCTTACTTTATATTGTTGCGCCTCAAAATGGTTATATCAATAAAGCATTAATAGGTGGTATTGGTGAAGCTTTTAAAGAAGGGGAAGCTTTGGTAAGTATTATGCCTGCAGATATAGATTTGGCAGTAGAAACTTTTGTAAGACCTATAGATTTACCTCTAATTCATCTAGGTGAAAAAGTAAGAGTTCAATTTGATGGTTGGCCTGCAATTGTTTTTAGTGGTTGGCCAAATGTTTCTTATGGTACGTATGGTGCAAAAGTTGTTGCGATAGAGCGTTTTATCAGTGCAAATGGAAAGTATAGAATTTTATTATCTCCAGATGAAACGGACCATGAATGGCCAGATGAAATAAGAGCAGGATCTGGTGCTAGAACCATAGCGCTTTTAGAAGATGTGCCTATTTGGTTTGAACTTTGGAGACAATTAAACAGCTTCCCTCCTAACTATTATCAACCAGAAGGCAGTAGCAAAAGCAAGTCTGATGGAAAAAAGAAAAAATAAATATCAGTTAATTTTTTAGATGTTTCAATCGATGAAAAAATACATTTTTATATTGTTTTTACTGATGTTTACTCAATTTTTCGCACAAGAAAAGGTAACTTCTGTAATGACCTTATCAGAATATTTAGGTTACGTAAAAACCTATCACCCAATTGTAAAACAAGCAAACTTAGTCATCAACAATAGTGAAGCTAAGTTATTAAAAGCTAGAGGTGCTTTTGACCCAAAAATTGAAGTAGATTTTGACAATAAAGAATTTAAAGAAAAAGAATATTACAATAAATTAAATGGTGCTTTTAAAATTCCTACCTATTATGGATTAGAGTTTAAAGCTAATTTCGAGAATAATAGTGGTGAGTTTTTAAGCCCAGAGGCTCAGGTACCTACAGATGGTTTATATGCTGCTGGTGTGTCTGCTTCTTTACTTAAAGGCTTGCTGATTAATAAAAGAATGGCAGCCTTAAAACAGGCCAAATTTTTCATCAATCAAGCAAAAGAAGATCAACAAATCTTAGTGAACGAGATTTTATACAATGCCTCACTTTCTTATTTTAATTGGCTTAAAACGTATAACGAAAAATTGGTTTATGATGATTTCTTAGAAAATGCAGTAATTCGATTTAACAATACCAAAAGAGCTTTTGAAGAAGGTGATAAAGCTGCAATAGACACCCTTGAAGCTGGCATAACCTTAAACAGTAGAAAGTTAAACTTAGAGAAAGCACGAATTAAATTGGTGAAAGCGTCATTAGAATTGTCTAATTTTTTATGGTTGAATGATAACACTCCTGTTGAGTTGCAAGATACTATTATTCCTGATGTAACCACTTTAAACAATATAGACACTACTTTTAATATTGCACTTTTTAACGATGCCAATTTTGATGTGAACAATCACCCAAAAATACGATCTTTAGAATATAAAATTAAAAGTTTAAATATTGATAGAAAACTAAAAATGAACAACTTACTTCCAAGATTAGATGTTCAATACAATTTTTTAACGCAAACTCCAAGACAAGCAAATTCTTTAGTAGTAGATAATTACAAAGCAGGCATTAATTTTAAACTTCCCATTTTTTTACGAAA
>NZ_CBFHZT010000119.1:0-2504 GCF_965660385.1 Polaribacter sp. | reverse complement strand
TTAGTAAATAATTACCGACCAAGAAAGTCCGCGAGGACTTTCGTAAGTAAGCAATGAGCCAGCAATAAATTATATACGGTGTTGTAAAACGTACTTTAACTATTTTGGTAAATTCCTACTTAAATTTCTCCAAAAATAGAATTCTCGGTCAATCTGAATATTCAATTCATATTCTTTCGTTTTATTCAATTGATTAAATTTTTCCATTAAACTTATCAAATATTTCTCTAAATAAACAAAGTTTTCGGGATTTTTAAGAGCTAAAGATATTCTCAATTTTTCACTGCTTTCAGCATATTCATTTTCCTTTCCATAATTTTTCAAATCTTTCTCTAAAATTTCTTTCAGAAAACTAATATGAAATACTTTATCGTTTTTCATAATACTGTCTTCAGAAATTGTAATTAAGTTTTTCTCTTTTATAATTGGACCACCATAACAAAAACCGTGTCTCGTTGTTAAACTCAAATTATAAATTTTATTTTCATTTTTTATTTTTAAAAATCCAAATTTTTCTCCATAATTCAGATTTTCCAGTTTGTTTATTAATTCGTTATAATTTCTAATTTTTTCTAAATTTAAAGTATCAATTTTTCCTTCTTTCAATTTCTCAAAAGATGGATAATAGAAATTTTCAGTTCTCGGTTTGCAAGAGAAAACTAAAATTATGAATATTAAGTAGTATTTTAAATTCAATACGTCATTTTTTTTGTATGTTTTACAACGTTGTTGTACAAGGTTAGTTGCGTTGGTTTAGCAATAAAGTTAATAAATAATTACTGACTAAGAAAATCCGCGAGGATTTTCGTAAATAAGCAAAAAGCAAGCAATTAATTTTGTACGGTGTTAGCCACAGTATTTATTCCTTTTTGATTAAAATTATCGTGTCTCTTTTCGGCAAACTATGTTCAGCAAATTGGTATTTTTCGTATTTTATTTTCAGTTCTGTTTTTCCGTTTTTAGTATATAATGATTTTTTATTAAATTCAATTTCATTAGATAAATCTATTTCTTTAATTCTCTTTTCTAATATAAAAAATTGCTTTTCCGTTATTTCATATTCACAACACATTCCTAAAAACCCTTCAGTTTTTTGATAAATCACAAAATTATCTTTCTCAACTTCAATATGATTCGTTTGAATCGGATAAAGAACTATTGAAGCAACAATTCCGAAAAATATTCCACCAAACAACCAGAATAATAAAGTCAGAATTGGCGTAATTGCATAAAAACTAAAGTAAAATCCAATTTTTTTAAATGGCTTGAAATTCCATAAGAAGAGAATAATTCCGCTTGCATAAATTACTAACGTTATAAAATAACTCAATTTATAATTTAAACTTATTTCAATCGTACTTTTCAGAGTGAAATTCAATAAAGCAAATCCCAAAATGTAGAAGTGAATCTTTGTTATTATGTTCCTGATTTGGGTTTTCGTCATATTGTGGCTAACGTGTTTATATATGGTTTGTTGCGTGGTTTAAGCAACTAATTTAGTAAATAATAACAGACAAAGAAAATCCGCGAGGATTTTCGCAAGTAAGCAATTAGCCAGCAATAAATTATATATGGTGTTGGGCAACGTTTTTTACATTTGATTAAAAATTCCATTAAAGTCAATTGGATAAATAATTTCATAATTCCAATCGTCCTCAGCTGTATTCAGACGTTTTAAAATTAAACTTTTTTCAAGAAGATTTTCATTGCTTAAAACTTTCATTATTATTTCAAAGGATTTATTCCAATTGTTAACGTCAAACAACATATTTGCTCCTCCAGGACCTATATCTCCAGCCATCCATTCGCCTAATTTTTTATTAGTCAATTCTTTATGAATTTTTCCTTCAATTGAATGTCTTAAATCTAAAACTTTTAAGTCATTCTCACTTTTTGGCTGAATTTGAACAAAAATAACTTTACTGATATTGTCAAAATTTTCTCTGTAGTTTTCAGCTTTTAATTCAGATTTTATCGAATCTATTTCAGATTCCAAAATAATCTTATTTGTCTTTATTTCTTGAAAAGTATTGTATTCCTTATTCAGTGATATTTTTCCTTCAATTTGTCTATAATTTAAACTATCTTTTGTTATTCGACAAAATTCAATTTCTTCCTCATTTTCGTTTTTGTAAAATGAGTTTATGAAATCTAATTCCACTTTTTTTATTGATTCTTTATTTGTTTTCGTTTTACAACTAAAACCTAAAAAAGTCATTAATATTATTCCTATTTTTCTCATTTCGTAAATGTTGCCCAACGTTTTGGTATAAGCTTTGTTGCGTTTTGTTTCGCCTAAAAGTAAGCAAAATATTAAACAACTTTGTGCCTGCGTATTTTTCCGAAGGAAAAATTTAGCAGCAATAAAGTTTATACAGCTTAAGTTTGTCTTTTAATAAATTTGATACTTAATCAGAAAGAATAAAAGAGAGAATTAAGGTTAATTTAGACGGTTGAGCTTAGACTCAGACAACACTGATAATCCTCTCTCTTTTCTACTAAAA
>NZ_CBFHZT010000118.1:0-2517 GCF_965660385.1 Polaribacter sp. | reverse complement strand
CCTAAAAAGTTAATCTGATCCCTATAAGGTTTGCTTTATTTTTTTCTAAATATTAAAGATAGTTTCCCCTAAAACCATCTTAAATATCAAAGACTTAGAAGTAAACTTATATATTTCCCCTAGAATATATAAGCTTACTTAAAGTTAAAAAATATTTGAATTGTGAATCCCTACATAAACAATTCAAAAAAAAGATTAGTGCAAGTAAATTGTTTCCCCTAAAAGCAATTCACGTTGTTAAGTCTAAAAACGGATGGTGTCCCCTAAACTAATCATCTAAAAAATAAAAAAACCAGTACTTAAAAAGTACTGGTTTTTTTCAATGTGAGAAACATCATTTAACACTTACTAATTACACTATAAAACGTTTACAATAGACAATAGCATTTAAGTTTTATAATAGTAAGGAATTTAAAAGCATAAAAAAACGGATTGTTCGTAAACAATCCGTTGATTCTATTAGCTTTAAGCTTTGTAGCGGGAACTGGACTCGAACCAGTGACCTTCGGGTTATGAGTTCTGGTAAACCATTGATTTACTGAACCATACCCTTTTATTATTTAAAATCGTGTTCTAAAACGTGTTCAGTTTAGATCAGATAATTATTATAATTCTTTAATTGCAATTTAAAGTTTTTTTTTAAATATGAAACTATAGTAGTATATTTAAATGCTATTTAAAAAGAATTATTTTGAAAGACTTACCTGAAATACATTTAGAACAAAAAAAACACAAAAAGAAACATCAATTACTTGTCAAGTTTCCTTACAATGATATTCTAATCAATAAAATAAGAACTATTGATGGAGCTACTTGGAGTAGAACCTTGAAATCTTGGTACGTAGAAGATTCAAAAGAAAATTTACAGCTAATTCTCAGTACTTTTAAAAATATTACAACTGTTAATACAAATGGAATATCCTTAAAAGAAGTGTTTAAAAGAAACCTAACACCAGATCAAAAAAAACTATTAAATAGTTTTTATTTATATTTAAAAGGTAAGAGATACAGCAAAAGCACTATACAAACCTACACTTTTTTTATTGCCGATTTTGTAAACTTTTACACAAAAACTCCTTTAGATGAACTTACCAATAGAAACGTAGAGCTTTTTATTGAAAAAGTATTTATAGAAAGAAACTATTCTGTGAGTTCTCAAAGACAATTTATTAGTGCATTAAAAATTTTCATTGCATTTTATCCATTCACAAAAATCAATGACTTGGTTTTAGAAAGGCCCAAAAAGTCTAGAAAATTACCTAGTGTTTTATCTCAAGAAGAGGTTTTGCAAATTATAGCTGCTACTCAGAACTTAAAGCATAGAGCTATTATCGCCTTAATTTATTCATGTGGTTTAAGAATTAGCGAATTAATAAATTTAAAACTTGCTGATTTTCATATTGAAAGAAAACAACTTATTGTAAAAAATGGAAAAGGCAGAAAAGACAGATATGTGAGTTTGGCTGATAGTTTTTTACCTCTTTTATCAAACTATTATCATTCGTACAAACCCAAAATCTATTTTGTGGAGGGACAAAATGAAGGGAGGTATAGTGCAGAAAGTGTTCGTCAATTTTTAAAGAAAAGTTGTCTAAAAGCTAATATTAATAAAAGGGTTACCCCTCATACTTTAAGACATAGTTATGCAACACACCTCCTAGAAAACGGAGTTGATATTAGATATATTCAATCTTTGCTAGGACACGCTAAACCAGAAACAACGATGATTTACACACACGTAAAAAGAAAAGATTTAATGGAAATTCAAAATCCATTAGATACTGCTATAAAAAAGATAAACAAACCTGATAATAATAACGAAAAACTTGTTTTATCCGGAAATATTTAACCAAAATGCAATATATTTGATTGCATATAACACGTTGTATTTAATATCGAAAGACTTTCGGAATTTTCAATACACTTTCTCGAATATTCAAGCGTATCTAGAGAGAAGTTTTACGGACTAACTTTGGAATATTTTAGAACTCAAACTGAACGATTGAAATCGTTGAGAGTTCACTCTCAAAACGTTGAAACGTTATACAGTTTGAAGATACTGAAAATAATTGACAAAGTCAAGTATTGGGTGACTTCTCTTATGGAAAACTTGACTATTCTTTCACTTAAAGACGTTCCATATAGAACGCATATAAAACATATTTAAGTGAAAAACTGAATTGAAAAGCGTTTTATTGTTGCGTCTTCGAGACTCCGTATTTTCAGGTCAATTTTTGGAAAGGTTGTCAGTGATGATATCTTTTAGAAGATCCTCGAAACTATTTATATGATGAATTATGGAAAATACTAAACACAACAGCCCATATAAAAAATAGCTATGATAGTGATTATTTAAAAAATTTAGGTATTTTTAAATCAAAATTGAATACCTATGAAATTATCGCCTTTAAAGACGCTACTTTCCATATAGGTACTCGTTGTGTGTCATACCCAAAAAACCGTGAAAACTGAATGAAATTAAAGAATATAAATTTGAATTTATCCTTTTTTGGAATA
>NZ_CBFHZT010000117.1:1239-2543 GCF_965660385.1 Polaribacter sp. | reverse complement strand
TTCTGTATTTGCTTGAATTAAGTTAAAAGTAGCTTTGTTTTTATATTGAATTGTTAATCTCTTTTGCAAATTTTTTAAGCCCAAACCTGCACTTTTTGTATCATCAATACTTCCTGGGTTTCTAACTATGATTTCAATAAAATGGTGTTGCTTTTTAATAATAAGACTTATAGTGCCTCCTTTAACGATTAAATCAATTCCATGTTTAATTGCATTTTCGACCAATAGCTGAATACTTAAAGTAGGTATTTTAAAATTGTCTACTATTTTATTTACAGAAATTTCTAAATGCAATCGTTCTTCAAAACGCATTTTCTCTAATTCGATATAATCTTTCACTAAAGATAACTCCTCCTTAATGGTAATTAAACCTTTATCTTTTTCATATAAGGATGAACGTAATAAATCTGACAACAAATCTATTGATCTTCTGGCTGTATCTGGGTTTTCAATGACTAAAGATTTTATTGAGTTTAATGAATTGAACAAAAAATGAGGATTCAATTGCGCTGATAAGTTATCTAACTGAGCTTGTTTAGCGATTAACGATAATTGCGCATTTTCTTTAGCAGTAACTACTTCTTTTTGATAATAATGATACAAGTGATAGGCTAATACCCAGATTGACATTAAACGAAGTCCTGTGAGTAAAATCGGATTCCAATACATCATTGACTCTAAAAAATCAACATTCTTTATCACAAAAAAGGTTCTGAAAACAATCCATTTTAAATTGTTTATGAATACATACAAAATTGCTAGTAAAAGTATGCTAGGAATTACTCTTACTATTAATTGTTTTATTGGCAATTTACTCCATTCAGCTTTTAAAGCATAGACTCTATACATATGCGTAAGGAGTATTCCAATTGAGATATCTAATACATAATTTAACAACGTGTAAAAAAACCCGTAATTATCTCTCGTATATACTGTGTATGCCCAATAAATAGATACTAGACTCCAACCTATGAATTGGCATTGCCAATATAAGTGTATTTTTGATAAATTTTTATTTAGATGCAAACTCATAATAGACTACAAAGCAACGTAATTTGCCTTAAAATAGGAAAAATAAATACATGAGCGTATTTATTTTAGAGTTAACGTTAAATAATTGATGTTTTTATAAAAAATATAAGGATTTACACTTTCAGTATTTCTAAAGTATTTTTTCTGTATAAATCTCCAATTGGTATTTCAATTTCGCCAATTTCAATATCTTGTTTTGTGTAAGCAGTAACTTTTTGCTTGTTAACTATGTAAGATCTATGCACTCTTATAAAACGATTATCTAGCTTCTC
>NZ_CBFHZT010000117.1:0-1229 GCF_965660385.1 Polaribacter sp. | reverse complement strand
AGAAATACCATGTTTTATTAACAGTTTTTCTTCTTTTTTATGTATTTTAATATAGTCCTTAAGGCTTTCTATATATAAAATATCATCATAATTCAGTTTTATATTTTTTTGATTACTTCTTACAAAAATATGAGTCAATTCAGGTTTAAAATTTGTAGGTTTCACAACAACTTGGGTCTCTAAGAACTTTTCTATCGCTTTAAAAAAACGTTTAAAAACAATAGGTTTTAATAAATAATCTACCACATTTAACTCATAACTTTCTATTGCATATTCTCTATGAGCTGTAGTAAATATAACTTTTGGTTGATTCCTTAAATTTTTTAAAAAGTCTGTTCCTTTTAAAACTGGCATTTCTATATCCAGAAACAACAAGTCAATCGTATTATTTTTCAAAACTGAATTTGCTTCGATTGCTGAAGCACAGGTAGCAATAATTTCAAAATATGGCAATTGACTAAGATGCGTGGCAATTAACTCTCTAGCTAATTCCTCATCATCAACTATTAAACATTTATACTTTTCCATTTAACGTAAGTTTTAGCTCTAAAGAGTAGTGAGAAGCTGTATTTTCAATCTCTAATTGATACTTATTTTTGTACAATAAATCTAATTGCTTTTTGGTATTTTGCATTCCTATAGATTTTTTAGCGCTTTTAATAAGTTCAGTATCTACTCTAGGTTTACTATTTTTTAATTTGAATATTATTTCATTTTGTGTAGCTAATATTTTCATATCTATAAAACTAGTGGTCAACTCTTGACTAACACCATGTTTAAAAGCATTTTCTACAAAAGTTAATAAAACTAAAGGAGCAATATTTACATTGTTTTGAATATCTTTTTCAAATGTGACGTTCACCCTTTTACCATACCTAACTTTTTCTAAAGCTATATAATTTTCTAATAATTCAATTTCCTTATTAATTGAAACATAGTTGTCTTTGCATTGGTATAAAATATAGTCTAAAATTTCTGAGAGTTTTGCTATTACTTCTGGAGTTTTATCAGACTTTTTTAGTGATAAAGCGTATAAGTTATTCAACGTATTGAATAAAAAATGTGGATTTAGTTGATTTTTTAATAAAGAGAGCTCTGTAGATTTTTTTTGTTCTTTTAACTCAATAATATCTTTTTGATCACTATAATATTTTATTGCTATTAATACTATTGTAGGAAAAACTAACCAAGTGATATTGCTTAAAAACCGAACAAAAGAAGTCATTCTA
>NZ_CBFHZT010000116.1:0-2555 GCF_965660385.1 Polaribacter sp. | reverse complement strand
TGGTCCTGGAAATGGAGGTATTACAGGAGATTTTTATATAGACGATTTAAAAGGACCTCAATTGCAAGGTACTGCTTCTGTAAATGATTTTGAAACGACTAAATTTAGTTTTTATCCAAACCCTGCCAATAATGCTATCTATTTCTCAAACTTAGATGCAGATAAAGAGGTGAAAGTTTACGATGTAAACTCTAAACAAGTTTTAAGAGGCATGACAAACAATAATCAATTGTCAATACACAACTTAAAATCAGGTTTTTACTTTGTAGAAATCGAAGGAACTTTCCAGAAACTAATCAAAAAATAAACAAGGTAAACAGCATAATGTTTATAAATATTATGCTGTTTCTTTTTTAAAACAATAAGTATGATACAACCAAAAACCTTACTGTTAAGGTTATTTCAGCTTGCTATAGTTTTCTTCGCATATTCAATTTTTGCACAATCAGTTGTAAAAGGAGAAATTTATGATAACCTCGGTAACCCTTTACCTGGTGTTGCTGTAATCGTTGAAGGTACAACTAATGGTACTCAAACAGATTTTGACGGAAAATACGTTATCAATATAAAAAAGGCTGATGCAACCTTAGTGTATACTTATTTAGGTTTTGAGACCAAAAAAGTAAAAATTGGAGACCAAAAAATTATAAATGTAATTTTAAAAGAGAGTGCAGATGAATTAGAAGAAATTAGAATAGTTGCATTTTCAAAACAAAAAAAGAGTAGTGTTATTGGTTCTGTAACTTCAATGAAAGTGGGAGACATAAAACAACCAACAGCCAATATAACCAATTCTTTAGCAGGGCAGATTTCGGGTTTAATTTCCTATCAAAGATCAGGAGAGCCAGGAGCAGACAATGCTGCATTTTTTATTCGAGGTGTTACCACTTTTGGGTTTAATAATAGTCCCTTAATTTTATTAGATGGACTTCAAATTACTACCTCAGATTTGGCACGTTTAGAGCCAGATAACATCGCCTCTTTTTCTATTATGAAAGATGCAACAGCAACCTCTTTATATGGTGCTAGAGGTGCTAATGGTGTTGTTTTAGTAACTACTAAAGAAGGTAAAAAAGGTAAGGCCAAGGTATCAGTGCGTTATGAAAACTCAATGTCAGCACCTTCTAAGGTAAATAGTTTTTTAGGTGCCGTAGATTATATGGAGTTATACAATAGAGCACAAAGAATGAGAGATCCTTCTGCTACATTATTATATTCTAAACAAAAAATAGAAGGTACACGTAATGGTTTAAACTCTAATATTTATCCAGATGTTAATTGGCATAATGAGTTGTTTAAAGATTTTACGATGAATAGAAGATTTAATGCAAACATTAATGGTGGTGGAGAAGTGGCACAATATTATTTATCTGTTACAAGTGCAAAAGAAACAGGTTTATTAAGAGTAGATCCTTTAAACAATTTTAATAATAATATCGATATAAGTAGATCTAACTTAAGAGCGAACATTAATATCAATTTAACAAAAACTACAAAAGTTGCTGCTAAATTCTATTCTTTATTCGAAAGGTATAATGGACCAGTAGTAAGTGCTACTGATATATTTTATCAAGTTTCACAGGCAAACCCAGCTAATTTCCCAAAAGTTTATGAAGCAGATGAAAACACTCAGCTTTTTAATCACACACTTTTTGGGAATAAAGGGAATGGTGGTTTTCCAAATCCATATGCAGAAAGCGTAAAAGGTTTTAGAGATAGATTCGCAAATACAACTTTAGCACAATTTCAGGTAAAGCAAGATTTAAAGTTTATTACAGAAGGCTTAAAATTAAGAGCAATGGCGTCTGTAAGAACCTATACCGAAAATCAAAATGAACGAAGTTTTACTCCATTTTTTTATGGATCATCAGAAATTCAAACACCAACAGGTGTTGTTAATTCATTAATTCAAATTCAGGAAGGAACAGAATTTTTAAATAATCCAACCGTCAGTAATAATGGGAATAGTAACTTTTATTACGAAGCAGTTTTAGAGTACAATAAAACGTTTAATGAAAAACATGCAGTAAGTGGTTTATTGGTTAATTATTTTCAAGAAGCTTTAAATACTATTGGAGGTAATACAGCCTTTTCAACATTACCTTCAAGAAATACAGGTATTTCTGGAAGAACCTCTTATAGTTTTGATGACCGTTATTTTGGTGAATTTAATTTTGGTTATAACGGATCAGAAAAATTTGCAGAGAAAAATCGTTTCGGATTTTTTCCTTCTGTTGGTTTTGGTTGGATATTATCTAATGAAGACTTCTTTGAGAAAAATCTGCCAGATGTTAACTTATTCAAATTAAGATATTCTTATGGTTTGGTAGGTAATGATGGAATTTCTAGTGCAAGTGATCGTTTTTTCTATTTATCTGATGTTAACTTAAATAACGGAGGCACTGGCTATACTTTTGGCTCTAATTACAATAATTATTATAACGGTTTTATTATTAATAGATATGCAAACGAAAATGTAAGTTGGGAAGTGGCAACAAAGTCTAATATTGGTATAGAATTAGGTTTGTTTAATAAGCTAAACATTATCGCAGATA
>NZ_CBFHZT010000115.1:0-2569 GCF_965660385.1 Polaribacter sp. | reverse complement strand
ATTTTTATTACGAGGCTGTATTAGAGTATAATAAAACCTTTAACGAAAAACACGCAGTAAGTGGTTTATTGGTAAATTATTTTCAAGAGGCTTTAAATACAATAGGAGGTAACACTGCTTTTTCTACCTTACCATCAAGAAATACTGGTATTTCTGGTAGAACGTCTTACAGTTATGATGATCGTTATTTTAGCGAATTTAACTTTGGTTATAATGGATCAGAAAAATTTGCACAAAAAAATCGATTTGGATTTTTTCCTTCTGTAGGTTTTGGTTGGATACTATCTAATGAAGATTTTTTTGAAAAAAACTTGCCAGACGTTAACTTGTTTAAATTAAGATATTCATATGGTTTAGTTGGTAATGATGGTATTTCTAGTGCAAGTGATCGCTTTTTCTATCTGTCTGATGTTAATTTAAATAATGGAGGCACTGGTTATTCTTTTGGCTCTAACTATAACAACTATTATAACGGTTTTATCATTAATAGGTATGCTAATGAAAATGTAAGTTGGGAAGTAGCAACTAAGTCTAATATTGGTATTGAAATAGGTTTATTTAACAAGCTAAATATTATTGCAGATATTTTTACAGAAAATAGGCGAGATATTTATATGGAGCGTCAGTTCATTCCAGAAACCTCTGGATTAACGACAGTTATTAGTAGTAACATTGGTCAAGTAAGATCTAATGGTATTGATTTATCTTTGGATTATAATCATGCTTTTAGCGGAGATTTTTACATTACTGCTAGAGGTAACTTTACATACGCCACTAACGAAGTATTGGTAAATGGAGAACCTGAATTTCAAAATAAAAATTTAAGTAGAATTGGTCATCCTGTAAATCAACAATGGGGTTATATCGCAGAAAGATTGTTTGTAGATCAAGAAGATATAGCTAACTCACCAGAGCAATTTAATGGTTTTTCTACAACAAACTCTTACTTACCTGGAGATATTAAATACAAAGATGTTAATAACGATGGCGTAATTAATGAATCTGATGAGGTACCAATTGGTAGGCCAAATGTGCCAGAAATTGTATATGGTTTTGGTTTTTCAGCTAAATATAAAGCTTTTGATTTTTCTGTTTTTATGCAAGGAGTAGCTAGAACATCATTTTTAATTAACCCAAATGATATTTCTCCATTTGTAAACGAACGTAATGCACTAAGTATTATAGCAGACAATCATTGGTCAGAAAACAACCCTAATCCAAATGCCTTTTGGCCACGTTTATCTACATATGCAATTGATAATAATCAAAAACAATCAACTTGGTGGTTAAGAAGTGGCGATTTTTTAAGACTTAAAAATGTTGAGTTGGGTTACACATTGCCAGAAACTTTGGGTAAGGTTTTTTCAGACACACAAACAAGAATTTATTTTACGGGAGTAAATTTACTCCATTTTTCTAAATTTAAATTATGGGATCCAGAAATGGCAGGAAATGGCTTAGGTTATCCTCCTCAGAGGGTGCTTAACTTAGGAATTCAAGTTAATTTTTAAAACGAAAAAAATGAAATTAAAGTATAGAAACATTGTTGTTTTATTTTTCTCAATCATCACTTTTAGTAGTTGTGAAAAATATTTAGACATCGTGCCAGATGGTACACAAGAGCTTAGCTTGCTATTTAACAGAAAAGAAACAGCATTTAATGCATTAGCTAATTGTTATAGTTACTTACCTCAAAATGATGGAACATATGCAAGTTATGTTTTAATGAGTGATGAATTAGCCACACCAGTTCCAAAAGAGCCAGATGCAATTCGTGTAATGAAAGGACAGCAAACCGTTTCAAATCCGCTTATGGGATATTGGTCTGGTTTTGGTGCAACAGGTAGAGGTCAAGGCTCAATTTGGGAAGGCATTAGAGCTTGTAATATTCTTATTGAAAATATTGACTTAGTAGTTGATATGAATCAATCTGAAAAAAATCAATGGAAAGCAGAAGTTGCTTTTTTAAAAGCATATTATCATTTTTTATTACTAAGTAACTATGGTCCTATTCCTATTATCGATGTAAATTTACCAATAGATGCAACTGATGAAGAGGTGCGTGTAGAACGTAAACCTGTAGATGAATGCTTTGCTTATATTGTAAATACAATAGATGAGGCCATCATTAATTTACCAGAAAGAGTGCTTGGTAATAACGATTTGGGTAGAATTGATAAAGTAATTGCAAGAGCAATAAAAGCAAGAGTATTATTATACAGCGCAAGTCCATTATTTAACGGAAATTCTGAGTTTTATTCTAATTTTTTAAATAAAGATGGTGCACATTTTTTTAATCAAAATTTTGATGAATCTAAATGGCAATTGGCTGCAGAGTCAGCAAAAGAAGCTTTAGATGCTGCATTGGCTCAAGGAGTTAGTATGTATTATTATACAGATACACCACCTGCTTTTGATGCCAATAACTTTCAATTTAAGTTTATCAGAGATCAATATAATAATCGATTTTCAATTACAGAACCTTGGAATTCAGAATTGGTTTGGGGAAATTCTAGTCCAGTTACTAATGGTCAGTATTGGCAAATTCAGTCTCCATCTTTAATGAAAG
>NZ_CBFHZT010000114.1:0-2666 GCF_965660385.1 Polaribacter sp. | reverse complement strand
ATAGTAATAAAAATGCACCTTGTGCCGAAATTTGCAACACTTTTGTAGTAGGTGACTTATTAGATTTTAATGCAGTTTATAATTTTGGTAAATCTGTAGATTTGTTAACGATAGAGATTGAAAATGTAAATTTAGACGCCTTAGATCAATTGGAAGATGAAGGGTTAACCATTTATCCTAAACCTAAAGATTTACGTATCATTCAAAGTAAAGCAAGACAAAAGAATTTTTATGTAGATCATCAAATACCTACTGCAGATTTTTCTCATTATGCTTATTTGGAGGAGTTAAAGCATTCTTACGAAAACAATATCATTGATTTTCCTTTTGTATGGAAAGCAGCACGTTTTGGTTATGATGGTAATGGAGTTAAAATCGTAAGAAATATTAACGATTTACAAAGTCTGCCAAATGTGGAGTGTATTACAGAAAAATTAATTCCTTTTCAAAACGAATTGGCAGTAATTGTGGCTAGAAATGCTGATGGTGAAACCACTACATATCCTGTTGTAGAAATGGAGTTTCATCCAGAAGCGAATCAAGTAGAATATGTAATTTGCCCAGCAAGAATTGATAATGAGGTAGCTGATAAAGCAAGAGTAACCGCATTAAAAGTAGTCAATGAATTAGATTTCGTAGGTTTATTAGCAGTTGAAATGTTTCAAACGAAAGACAATAAAATTTTAGTGAATGAAGTAGCTCCAAGACCACATAATTCTGGGCACTATTCTATAGAAGCAAGTTATACCAATCAATTTGAGCAGCATTTACGCTCTATTTTAAATCTACCATTAGGTAATACAGACAGCAAAGTTGCAGGGATTATGGTAAACTTAGTGGGTGCAGAAGGTTTTTCTGGTGATGTAGTTTATGAAAATTTAAATGATATTTTAAAAATTGATGGAGTAACACCACATATTTATGGTAAAAAAGAAACACGTCCTTTTCGTAAAATGGGACATGTTACTATTGTAAATACTGATATTGATAAAGCAAGAAAAATTGCGCAAGAAGTAAAAGAAACGATAAGGGTAATTGCAAAGTAATTACCCCAAAGCTGAACTTGTTTCAGCTTCTAGAAATAAAAATAACAGACCCTAAAACCAGTTCAGGGTAAATCAAAGATTTATGGTAGGAATAATAATGGGAAGCGATTCAGATCTTCCAATAATGCAAGAAGCAATCGATATTTTAGAAGGGATGGATATTCAAATTGAGGTAGATATTGTATCCGCTCATAGAACTCCTGAAAAATTAGTAGACTATTCTAAAAATGCACATTTACGTGGTATAAAAGTAATCATTGCAGGTGCAGGTGGTGCAGCGCATTTACCAGGAATGGTAGCAAGTATGAGTCCCTTGCCTGTAATTGGAGTTCCTGTAAAAAGCAGAAATTCTATTGATGGTTGGGATTCTGTGTTATCGATTTTACAAATGCCAGGAGGTGTGCCAGTGGCAACAGTGGCTTTAGATGGAGCAAAAAATGCAGGAATTTTAGCAGCTCAAATTATTGGAGCATCAGATAAATGTGTATTAGATAAAATTATTGCTTACAAAGAAGGCTTAAAGCTAAAGGTTGAAAAAGCTGCTGAAAGGGTTAGAAAGTAATAATACATTTTTAATAATTACACTTTTAAATAAATAAACTATTACACATTTTTCAAAATGAATCCACTTTTACAAGATTTTAATACAGCTCCGTTTTCTAAAATTAAAAATGAAGATTATAAACCCGCAATTAAAGAAGCAATAGCCATTGCAAAACAAGAAATTGATGCAATTGTAAAAAATACAGAAGCCCCAACATTCCAAAATACTACAGTTGCTTTAGATTTTACAGGAGAAAAATTAAACAGAATCACCTCAATTTTTTTTAATTTAAATTCTGCAGAAACTAATGAAACAATTCAAAAAATAGCACAAGAAATTTCGCCTTGGTTAAGCGAATTTAGAAACGATATCACGCTAAATGA
Organism: Polaribacter sp.; assembly: GCF_965660385.1. Lineage (GTDB taxonomy): Bacteria > Bacteroidota > Bacteroidia > Flavobacteriales > Flavobacteriaceae > Polaribacter. The sequence continues at coordinate 693 of NZ_CBFHZT010000114.1, read as the reverse complement.
AGGTTTGTTTAAAAGAGTAAAATCTGTTTTTGATTTAAAAGAAACTTTAGATTTAACAACAGAACAAAGCACTTTATTAGATAAACAATACAAAGGTTTTACAAGAAATGGAGCCAATTTAAACGAAAACGATAAAACAAAACTTCGTGAAATTGATACGAAACTCTCTAAACTATCTTTGCAATTCGGAGAAAACGTTTTAGCAGAAACCAACGCTTTTGAGTTGCATTTAACGAATGAAGAAGATGTTTCTGGATTACCAGAAAGTGTAAAAGAAGCTGCAAGTCAACAAGCAAAAGAACAAGATAAAGAAGGTTATATCTTTACCTTACAATACCCAAGTTATATTCCGTTTTTAACCTATGCAGATAATAGAGAATTGCGTAAAAAAATGGCAATCGCTGCTGGTAAAAAAGGGTTTCAAGACAATAAATACAATAATGAAAAAATTGTTTTAGAGATTGTAAACTTGCGTCATCAAAGAGCAAAATTATTGGGCTACAAAACCCATGCACATTTTGTTTTGGAAGAGAGAATGGCAGAATCTCCAGAAAAAGTAATTGAATTTTCAAATAATTTGTTGGCCAAAGCAAAACCTGCAGCAAAAAAAGAATTTGAAAATTTAGAAAAATACGCTAAAAAATTAGACGGAATTGACCAACTTCAAAAATGGGATGGTGCATATTATTCAGA
>NZ_CBFHZT010000113.1:0-2694 GCF_965660385.1 Polaribacter sp. | reverse complement strand
ATGATTTTATAATTCTGAACGTAATTTTTGTACGTAATGAATTATTTGCCAACGTTCGTTATAAGTTAATTGAGATGAATGAGAACCCATTAAATTTTTCCCATGCATTATAACGTGGTAGATGGTTCCTGCATTTATATCTCTATCTTTATAACTCGGTATTCCTTCAAATTTTTCAGCTTGTGATAAGTACCCATTTCCATCACCTTTTTTACCATGACATGAAATACAATAAATCTCATACATCGCTTTTCCATTAGCCATATTCTCTTCAGATGCTTCTAGTGGATTTACTAATTCTGCTCTTGCTTTTTCATAACCTTCTGGAGTATTTGGAATATCATAAGCAGGATATCCACCCCTTGGTATAGTTCCAGCCACTGGTTTACTATTTACAGGATCACCATTAAGACCTTCAGCATCATCTGCATCATAAGGAATAGATACATACATATCTGGCATATATTCTACTCTGGGCGTTCTTCTTTTATCACTACAAGCTATGACACTTGTAAGAACGGTTAAAGCAATAAGGAATTTTAAACTTTTCATTATCTATTGATTAGTGCTTATCTACAATATTTATTTCTACAGCTCCTGTTTTAGTTAATAATGCAGTTAATTCGTCTGCATTATTATTTACAGGTATTTCCATCAAAAAATGATCATCTGTAGTTCTTGGATCTGGATTCTCAGCTTTTTTAAATGGCCATATTCTACTTCTCATATAAAAAGTAATTACCATTAAGTGCGCTGCAAAAAACACAGTTAATTCGAACATAATTGGCACAAATGCTGGCATATTCTCTAGCCAAGAGAAACTTGGTTTACCTCCAATATCTTGTGGCCAATCTTGAATCATCATGTAATTTGTCATCCAAATAGCAACAGACAAACCTGTAATTCCATAGAAGAAAGCCGTAATCGCTAACTTAGTAGGAGCTAAACCCATTGCTTTGTCTAGACCATGAACAGGAAATGGACAAAATACTTCTTCAATATGATGACGTTCTGCTTTTACAGCTTTTACTGCATCCATCAGAATCTCATCATCATTATAAAACGCGTGAATAACTTTTGATGATTCCATAATTATTCTTTATCTTTTTTATCTGATTTACCTTCTTTAGCAACAGCATCATTTACAATTGTAATAGCTGGCTTAGTAGGTATACCTTGTTCTCTTCTCTTCTTGTAAAATTCACCTGAAGATTTTAATATTGTTTTTACTTCTGCTTGCGCGATAACAGGGAATGTTCTTGCATATAATAGGAATAACACAAAGAAAAATCCTATTGTTCCTATAAAGATACCAACGTCTACAAATGTTGGTTCAAAACGCCACCAAGTTGATGGTAAGTGACCTTTACTTAATACAATTGCGATAATATCAAAACGCTCAAACCACATTCCAATATTGATAAATATTGAAATAATAAATGACCAAATAAAACTTCTTCTAATTTTCTTAAACCATAATAACTGTGGTGTTAAAATGTTAAAGAATAATAATGAATAAAATGCCCAAGCATAAGGTCCTGTTGCAGCACCTACAGATAGATATGTGTAATTTTCATAAGGTGAACCTGTGTACCATGCAATAAAAAACTCTGTTGCATAAGCTACAGCTACAATACCACCTGTTAAAATGATTACAATGTTCATATATTCCACATGTAAACGTGTAATATATTCTTCCATGTTTGTCACCTTTCTCATAATACCTAATAAGGTTTGTACCATCGCGAACCCTGAAAAGATTGCTCCAGCAACGAAATAAGGTGGGAAAATTGTTGAGTGCCATCCTGGGTTGATAGATGTAGCAAAGTCCATAGATACAATAGTATGTACAGAAAGTACTAATGGAGTTGCTAAACCTGCTAAAACCAGAGATACCTCTTCAAAACGTTGCCAATCTTTAGCTCTACCAGACCAACCAAAACTTAATAAGGCATATATTTTCTTTTGGAATGGTTTAACAGCTCTATCTCTTATCATTGCAAAATCTGGTAATAAACCTGTCCACCAAAAAACTAATGATACAGATAAATAGGTAGAGATTGCAAAAACATCCCATAATAATGGCGAGTTAAAGTTTACCCACAATGATCCAAATTGATTTGGTATTGGTAATACCCAATATCCATTCCAAGGACGCCCCATGTGAATGATTGGAAACAATCCTGCTTGAAAAACGGCGAAAATTGTCATTGCTTCTGCGGAACGGTTTATGGCCATTCTCCATTTTTGACGGAATAATAAAAGTACTGCAGAAATTAATGTTCCTGCATGACCAATACCTACCCACCAAACAAAGTTTGTGATATCCCAAGCCCAACCAATGTTTTTGCTTAGACCCCAAACTCCAATACCAGTTCCAACTGTATAAAAGATACATCCAAATCCCCAAAGCATTGCTGCTAAAGAAATGTAAAATGCCATATACCAATTCTTATTTGCCTTACCTTCTATAGGTTTTGCAATGTCTTCGGTAATATCGTGGTAACTTTTATCACCTAATACTAAAGGTTCCCTTATGGGTGCTTCGTAATGAGACATATTTTTATATCTTAAATTTTAATTACGCTTCGTTTGTATTCTTTATTTTTACTTGATAGATTACGTTTGGTTTTGTCTGTAAGTAATCTAATACATTGTAAGCTCTTTTATCTTCTGCTAACGCAGCTACTTGAT
>NZ_CBFHZT010000112.1:0-2826 GCF_965660385.1 Polaribacter sp. | reverse complement strand
ATCTCCAAAAACTAAAGCTCCAGTAGTACATGCAGATGAACAAGCTGTTTCAAATTCATCAGTATTTACTGCTCTACCTTCTCTTTTTGCTTTTAAAATAGTTGCCTGTGTCATTTGAATACACATTGAACATTTTTCCATAACCCCTCTAGAACGAACTACAACATCTGGATTCAACACCATTTTACCATATTCGTTATTCATATTAAAATCAAACTCGTTATTATTTGCATAATTAAACCAGTTAAATCTGCGAACTCTATAAGGACAGTTGTTTGCACAATATCTTGTACCCACACATCTGTTATATGCCATTTGATTTTGCCCTTGACGACCATGAGATGTTGCTGCAACAGGACAAACCGTTTCACAAGGAGCATGATTACAATGTTGACACATCATAGGTTGAAAAGTTACCTCAGGATTTTCGGCTTCCGTTTCTAATGCTTCATACATTTCACCTCTGCTTAAACCTAATTCTTTGGCATCTTCTCTTGTTTCAACCTCTGAAGAATAATATCTATCAATACGCAACCAGTGCATATCTCTACCAACCCTAACCTCATTTTTACCAACAACTGGTACATTATTTTCTGCATGACATGCTACAACACACGCTCCACAACCTGTACAAGATGTTAAATCTATGGATAAGTTAAAATGATGACCAACTTCTCTGTTATGTTCATCCCAAATATTAATACTATTTGCCTCTACTTCTTGATGATCATAAGATACATAAGCTGGTTTATTCCAACCATGATGATGATCTTTAGGATCTACATTTTTGTAGTCTTTTAATGAAGCTACCTTTAAAATATCATGACGCCCTGCAATTGTTTTTTGTACCTGAGTACAAGCAAATTTGTGCGTTCCTGATACTTTTTCAATAGCAACATTATATTGAATATTATTACCTCCCTTATATAAAGGATATGCATTAACCCCAACTTGCATTTCTTCTTTTAATCCAAAAGTTCGTCCATAACCTAATGCTAAACCAACGGATCCTTTTGCTTGACCAGGCTGAACCATAACAGGAACATTCTCTAATGTCACACCATTAACGGTAATATTTACATAATCACCATCAATAGCCCCATTATCTTTTACAGGATTCGACAATTCTAATTCTTTAGCATCTGCCATTGAGACTGTCAAGTAATTATCCCAAGAAGCTCTTGTAATTGGATCAGGGAATTCTTGTAACCAAGGATTATTTGCTTGTTTACCATCTCCTAAGCCTGTTTTTGTATATAAATTCAACTCAAAACCAGAAGATTTTTTTGCTGAACTTGCTAATTCGTTTGCAACAGTTGGTATTGAAACTGAGGTTTCAAAATCGTTTTCATCTGCTACTATTTCTCTTGTAAAGAAACCATTGTGCAATGCAGTATTCCAAGAACCACCAGCTAAAACATTGTTAGTAGCAAAGGTTTTTAAATAATCGTAATATTTTGTTGAATTACCAGACCATTTTAATAACGTATCTTGAAGTTGACGTGTATTAAATAATGGTTGGATTGTTGGTTGCATTAACCCGTAAGTTACAGCATCAAATTGCGTATCTCCCCAAGATTCTAAAAAATGTGGAGTTGGTAATGCGTAAGTTGAAGCATCTACGGTTTCATTATTCTCTGTTGATAAGGCAACTGATAACTCAACTTTTTTCAATCCTTCAGCAAAAGCTGATGAATTCGACAAAGCATACAAAGGATCTACATTGTAAGAAATGAGTCCTCCAACTTTACCTAATTTCATATCTGCAACTAATTGCGAAACCTCTGCATCATTTCCTTGGCGAATATTGATCGTATTTGTAGTATCAAAAACTTCACTTTGCAAAGCCTCATTGATTGCAAAAGCAACTAATTGAGCATTTTTATCATTTAATCCAGTTAACACAACACCTTTAGAACCTGCTTTCTTTAACTCTGCAGCCATTTTCTTTACATGACCATCAGCTGGTGTTGCTTTAGATGAAACATTTACACCAGTAATTGCACTATAAAGATTTAACAAAGCAAAAACTTGATCAGAAGGTTTTACAACCACTCTTTTGTCTGCATTTGCACCAGTTAAAGACATGTTGCTTTCAAACTGAACATGGTAAGACATGTTTCCTGTTTCTGGTTTTCTACCAGCTATATAAGACTTTTCAAATCCTCCATGAAAATCACCTAAAAAATCAGCACCAAATGAAACTATCGTTTTAGCTTTATTTAAATGGTAATTTGGTAAAGCACGTTTACCATACATTGCTAACATAGCATCTGCAGCACCTGATTCTGAAACTGAATCATATATAACGTGCTTGGCATTAGGATATGTTACCAAAAACTCTTGAACAATTTTATCTGTTGATGGACTTGCCATTGTTCCTGTTAATAGCACAACAGACTTGTTAGCTTCTTTTAAAGCATTTAATTTTGAACCAATCTCAGCATCAGCAGCATCCCATGAAATTTCCTCATTATCTTTAGTTGGTTCTTTTAATCTTAATTTTTCATCATATAAAGAAAGGATAGCAGCTTGTACTCTAGCTGTTGTAGTTCCATTCGCATCTTTATTTGGCATTATTTGTATTGGACGACCCTCTCTTGTTTTTACCAAAACATTCGCAAAATCATAACCATCTGCCATAGAAGTTGCGTACCAATCTGCAACTCCAGCTATAATATCATTTGGTTTTACAACGTAAGGAATAGACTTTCTAACAGGACCTTCACAGGCTGCTAAAGAAGCTGCAGCAGTGGTAAAACCAACATATTTTAAGAAATCTCTACGTGAAGTTGATGTTTTCTCTAATGTTTCTTTATCACCTAA
>NZ_CBFHZT010000111.1:0-3022 GCF_965660385.1 Polaribacter sp. | reverse complement strand
ACTCTTTCTTCTGCCATACCCTTTTTATTTTTTTATACGCCTCTTTAAAGTCGGTTGTATATTCGTTTAGTCCTTTTGCGATATCTATATTTTTAGAAACCCCTATAAAATCTTGACTATGTAGTAAATCTAGTATTTCTTTCATTATCTTGCTAAATGTGTTCGTGTTACACTTATATATTTATCGCTAATATCAAATCCTGCATTTGTTTCGATATAAACATCCATACCATGTGTATTAAAATCACTACCTACTGGCATATTTGCGCTTAAACTTACGTGTTCATTATTACCACTACCTTTTAATAATGGTATTGTAATGGCTCTAAAAACAACGCTATTAACTACAAATTTTAAATGCAAATAGTTATCTGAACCTGTTGGGGTTACTGCTGTGCATCCGAAATCAATAGATAAAACGTCATTTACTTGTATAGGCTCTACTTTTCCATTTGTATCTAAAAAAGTTAAACCTCCATTACTTTCTGATGTACCTGTAATAGTTATAAGGTTATCACTAGCGGTTAGTGTTTGTGCCGTTGCTTGGAATCTACTTTCCCAACCTGTAGCTGTATATAATTCTGCAAAATTATCATTACATTTTCCAAATGCTGAACGTAAACCCTCACCATCACCTGAATTATTTGCTGTACCTGTATTAATTGTTTGCCTAGCCATTGTTATCTGTTGTTATAATTGTTGTATCTGTTGTGTAATTAGTTGTATCCGCTGTTATCACTACACTAGGGGTTAAGTCTAAGTTAATTATGTTATATAACGTCATTTTAACCTCCCTAGTTAAAATATTAGTCTTAATACTATCAATCCTATAATATTGTTGTTTAATCTCTATTACATCGTTTAATTTCGTGTTAAGAATTATATTTAAAGGCGTATCTTTACTTTCAAAATAAAACATACGTCTATTTTTACTAAACGCTTCTAAAATGTATGGTTCGTGATAATTTTTATACAAAGTATTTGTAATTAACGAACCGTTAAACTCGTTAAATTCCTCGCCAAATGTGTTAGAATATATTGGAGCTGTTAACGAATTTGTATGTAATGGTATGTTAATTGTGTTTACTTGCTGTCCTATGCTATTTATATCAATTACTTTTATAGGATTGGTTAAAGATTGGTTAAATAAGTAGTGCCTATGCTGTTTAATATCTTGTACTTTGAAGTCTTCATCAGTTAGTAAACCATAGCAAACCTCAATATCATTAGCACCATTCAAATCTGTTATCCTTTCATAAACGACTTGCTCAAATGGTAGTTTATAATCTAAACTTTCACCGTCTATTAAATTATCGTTTTCATCAAATATCTCCAACTCTAAATCTCCGTACGCTGTTAAATTATCATTTTCAAATTGTTCTGCTAATATTGTTTTAGGTTCAGAAAATTTGAAGTTAATACTGTTTAATAACTTCCCTTTTGATACTGTTGTTTTACTAAAATCAATGTATTTTGTGTAGTCAACTACTTTACCTTTTTTATAAAATTCGTTTAAAGTATCAACATATATGCTGTCATCATCTTGTGCTATTGCTATAAGTCTATATTGCTGAAATAAGCCTTTCAAGTAGTCAATCAATTTTTGGTCAGGCATATTTTCAGCGATATCAAAATTACCTGTTACTGATAAATTACCTGTCAAATAACGATATTCAAATAAATCAATCCAAACCTCTCTGCTGATATAAGCACTATATACGATAGGGTTAATTGATTCAATCCAAAAGGTTATATTTTCTAATGGTTCGCCGAAGTCTACCTGCTCAACTACTAGCCTCTTTTTTCCTACAATATCACTAAATTTTGATATGATAGTATCATTTTGTTTTATGTAAATTGTGTAAGAATTGGCAATGTCCGCTGTTGATGGTGTTACCTCGAAATTAATTAGCCTTGTATCTCTCTCATCTTCAGTTCCAAATCCTGTAGCTAGCATAGTGTTACCACTTGTAACAGGGTCGTTATCCACATTATTAGTTAAAACAACTTGGCTAGTAGTCTTTTTTCTTGGAGCTGATAATAAGGTAAACGAGTTAAGAAAGTCAGAGCCACCAAAGAAATCACGACTAAAAGTTAAACCGAAATCATTTTCAATAGCTTCTAATATTCGTATGTCTTTTATCGAATAGCTTATCTCTGTCCAATCAACACCACTTAAATCATCATTATTATTATAATATAGATTTGTTTGCGTTTCTGTAGTTTGTGTAGCATTTGAACTATCGTAAAAGTACTGTCTACTTTTACTAAATAAAGAGCCTGAAACGTCGCTAATTGATTGTAATTTATTAAAAGCGTTACCACTATTAAACGTAAAATTATAAGATGATAAGTCTAAGTCAGATAAACGACTTTCTTTTAACACCTCTTTTAAAGATATCAAATTGCCAAACAATTCTAAACTATAACTAATTGGTTTATTGCTTTCTAACTCAACTTTTACAGCCTTAATCTTTACTTTTTTGTAGTAAACACCATTTAATTCAACCACCCCTAATAAGCTACGTCTTAAATCTAAACCATTAACAATATTTTGATTATAGAAGTGTTTTAGTACCCTGTTGTTTGTTTCGGATGCTGGAACGCTAAAAGTGTTAGAGATATCAGTAAAAACCTTTGTAATATCCTCTATTTTAGATACTGAACTATCTATAACAATATCTTCATCTTTAAACAAATCTAACTTATCGTTACCTATGTAAATGGCTGTTATCATTGACTGTTTATTTCGTTAAAAGAATAAGTAAATTCAAATTCATAATTAATCAACCTATCTCTTTTTCGTGTTTGAAACTCGATTGATTTCTTTTTTAAATTGATTGGTATAAATTTGTTTTCTTTCAGTTCCCAAATCTTATTACTTAGCATCAACTGTTTTAAGATTTCGTTATAACTTTCTTTTACCCATCCTGTATTTATTTTGTATTCTGTTTTTCCGTTTGTGTTATAGTCTACAAATTGGTGAACCCCGTCAATAGCCTGACCACTTGACCCCTCGTAA
>NZ_CBFHZT010000110.1:0-3236 GCF_965660385.1 Polaribacter sp. | reverse complement strand
AAATCAAAACTGACAAAGGTAAAAAAACACTTAAACTTCTTGCTCATTAAATAGTTTTCAACTTTAAAATTTTTTAAGGAGGCTGTCTGAAAAGACAGTCTTTTTTTTTGCATTTTTTTAGTTGATTTCTTATTTTTAAGAATGAATAGAAAAGTAGTTTTTAAGACTTATAGTCAAGATCAGTTAAGTTTACTACCACCCAGTTATGATGATTTAGTTCCAAAAAATCATCCCGTTCGTATTGTTAATACAATTATTGACAATGTTGATATCAGTAAATTAGAAGAGAGTTACAAAGGCGGAGGCACTTCTAGTTATCATCCAAGAATGCTTTTAAAAGTACTGATTTATGCTTACTTACGTAATTTATACTCTTCAAGAAAAATAGAACAAGCTTTAAGTGAGAACATTCACTTTTTATGGTTAAGTGGACAAAACAAACCCGACCACAATACCATTAACGATTTTAGAGGTAAACGACTTGAAAAACACTTCAAACCAATATTTCACCAAGTAGTTCTTTTGTTGGTTGAGCAAGGTGTTATTAGTTTAAAAGATATTTTTGTTGATGGTACAAAGATAGAAGCCAACGCCAATCGCTACACTTTTGTTTGGGGTAAATCAATAAAAACTAGTAAAGAACGCATCAAAAAACAATTAGAACAACTATGGTCTTATGTAGAAAAAGTATATGAAGACGAGCAACACATACCCAATACACCTAACTTTGAAGCTATAGATGCTAAACAAGTTGAAGCTACAATTGATAAAATAAATAAAGCTTTACAAGACAAAGTAATTGATAAAAAAGTAAAGCAAAAACTCAATTATGCCAAGAAAAACTGGCCTGTTAATTTAGCCAAATACGAAAAACAAGAAGCCATTTTAAAAGATAGAAACAGTTATAGTAAGACTGATAATGATGCTACTTTTATGCGGATGAAAGATGATCATATGCAAAATGGACAACTCAAACCCGCTTATAATGTACAAGCTTCTACCAATAATCAATACCTTACCAATTACACTTTAGCACAAACCACAGCAGATACTACTACTTTAAAAGAACACATCAATAATCATATTGAAAATTATAACGAAAAACCAACAACACTTACAGCAGATGCAGGCTATGGGAGTGAAGAAAACTATACAGATTTAGAAGCTAAAGACATTACCGCTTTTGTAAAATACAATTACTTCCACAAAGAACAAATTGATAAAAAAAGAGGAAAAACAAATCCTTTTCATCCTAATGAATTACATTATAACAAAGAAAAAGATTGTTATTACTGCCCAATAGGGCAACAAATGAATCATATAGGAGCTTATAAAAGAACTACTAAAAACGGATTTACTCAAGAAATACATAGATACCAAGCACAGAACTGTAAGGGTTGCCCACATAGAAGCATATGCCATAAGTCAAAATACAATCGAATTATAGAACGAAATTATAATCTAATACGTTTAAAATCTAAAGCAAAACAACTACTCTTATCTGAGCAAGGCATTGCAAAAAGAAAACAACGATGTTGGGATGTAGAAGCTGTTTTTGGAAATATAAAACAAAATATGAACTTTAAAAGGTTTATGCTAAGAGGAATAAATAAAGTAAATGTGGAAATAGGACTAATTGCAATGGCTCATAATCTTAAAAAATACAGTTTAGCTATATAGAAGAACTTTGCTTTTTTAAATCATCATTAAATAAACATCAAAAAAAGAAAATTAACCAAATAAAAAATCGCCTAAAAATTACTTTTTAGACGACCTCTTTTTTTTATTCAAAACAAACACTGTATTTTTCTAAAACCCTTGTCAATCAAAGAGATTAAATAAATAATGACTTCATAAGCATCATATATGCCCACAGTAAAAATGCCTTAATAAAAGTAAATTAAAATATTGCCAGATTTGTAATATTGATAGGTATTAAAGTTACTATTATCATAATTCATTAAAAATTTGGTTAATAAATTATTTTTATTACATTTGTGCAATCGATTACATTTGCGTAATCATTTAAACAAATAATTTATAACATGAAGAGATTTACTTTTATTTTATTTATTCCCTTTTTATTGATGGCATTTTCAATGCAGGGGCAAACAACACTTACTGATGCTGCAACTAGTGTAACTTGGGTGTTGGATGAAGGTTCTGCTGCCCAATCAGCAGACTACGCAGCAGGAACAGAAGCATATTATGAATCAGCGAGTGTTTCAGCTGGAAGTAATTTACTTTTTACCACTTTAGAAAGTAATGGAGGTGGCCCAATTGGAACAAGAACTGTAAACGGCGGACTGTTTACGTGCTGGGAAACCAATGGTAAAATTGACACAGCAGGTCCTGAAAGCGCTGTAGATTTTGCATTTGAGGCAGTTGAAGGATTGACGTTTACACCTACCTTAATTACATTAGATGCTCAACGATTTGGAACTGGAAACGGTTTGCTAGATATTGAGTGGGTTAATGAAAATGGTAATACAGTTGTTGTAACAGCTCAAGCAACAGCACGAGATAATACAGGCGCTTTTTCATCTTTAAGTTTTGATGTTAGCGGTTTAGGAATTACTGCTGGTGCTGGTGCAAGTACATTAAAACTATATTTATATAGTTTACAAGAACAAAAGCAATTTGGTCTTGCAAATGTTAAGGTTGATGGTGTTTTAAATGGAACAATTTTAGATGGTTCTGCACTTACAGACAATGCTACAAATGTAACTTGGCCATTAGATGAAGGTTCAGCTGCGCAAACTGAGGCATACTTAACAGGAACCGAATTATATTTTAAGCCTGCTAGTGTTTCAGCTGGAAGCAACTTATTGTTTACAACACTAGAAAATAATGGTGGTGGAGCAATAGGAACAAGAACTGTTAACGGAGGTGTTTTTACATGTTGGGAAACTAATGGTAAAATTAATACTGCTGGTCCAGAAAGTGCTGTAGATTTCACAATCCAACCTGTTGATGGGTTAACATTTACACCGACCACAATTTCGTTAGATGCACAAAGATTTGGAACAGGAAATGGTTTGCTAGATATAGAATGGGTAAATGAAAATGGAACCACAAGCGTAGTAACAGCTCAAGCTACAGCTCGAGATAACGAAGGTGTTTTTACGTCTTTAAGTTTTGATGTAAGTGGTTTAGGGATTACTCCTGGTGCTGGAAAAAGTACATTAAAAATATACTTATATAGTTTACAAGAGCAAAAACAATTTGGTCTTGCA
>NZ_CBFHZT010000109.1:0-3442 GCF_965660385.1 Polaribacter sp. | reverse complement strand
AAAAACGAAAAACCAAACAACAAAATAACCCAACAACATAATATAAATTTGATATGAGAATAGGTATTACCTTTAGTGCTTTCGATTTGTTTCATGCAGGTCATGTTAAGATGTTAGAAGATGCAAAACAAGAATGTGATTATTTAATCTGTGGCTTACAAACCGATCCTACTTTAGATCGCCCTGAAAAAAACAGACCCATTCAATCTGTTGTTGAAAGATATATCCAATTAAAAGGATGTAAGTTTGTAGATGAAATAGTGCCTTATGCAACAGAGCAAGATTTAGAAGATGTATTACGTTCTTTTAAAATTGATGTTCGTATTGTTGGAGATGAGTATATGAACAAACAATTTACAGGGCGAAAATATTGTGAAGAATCAGGCATAGAATTGTTTTACAATAAAAGAGAACATCGTTTTTCAAGCAGTGGATTGCGAAAAGAAGTACAAGAAAAAGAAAATCAAAACCAAAAAAAGAAATAATTTTTTGATGGATAAAAATTCAAAAATATACATCGCTGGCCATAGAGGTATGGTAGGTTCAGCTGTTTGGAGAGCTTTAGAAAAAAAGGGCTATACCAATTTAATAGGTAGAACCAGCAGAGCGTTAGACTTGAAAAATCAAGAGGCCGTTCTTAATTTCCTTCAAGAAGAACAACCGCATGCCATTATTGATGCTGCGGCTAGAGTTGGAGGTATTTTAGCGAATAATGATTATCCCTATCAGTTTATTATGGAGAATATGCAAATCCAGAATAGTCTCATTGATGGAGCCTTAAAAACGGGGATTGAAAAGTTTGTCTTTTTAGGGAGTTCATGCATTTATCCTAAGCTAGCTCCTCAACCTCTTAAGGAAGAATATTTATTAACAGATTCTTTAGAGCCAACGAATGAATGGTATGCCATTGCTAAGATTACAGGAGTAAAAGCTTGTCAAGCGATTCGAAAACAGTTCAATAAAGATTATGTAAGCTTAATGCCGACCAATTTGTATGGGTATTTTGATAATTTTGATTTGAAAACTTCTCATGTGTTACCAGCAATGATCCGTAAGTTTCACGAGGCAAAACTAAATAATAATGCCGATGTTACTTTATGGGGTAGTGGAACGCCAATGCGAGAATTTTTATTTGTAGATGATATGGCAGAAGCTGTGGTGTACGCTTTAGAAAATGAATTGCCAGAATATTTATATAATGTAGGTTCAGGTAAAGATATTACCATTAAAGAATTGGCAGAAACCATTCAGAAGGCAGTGGGTCATGAAGGTGACATTGTTTGGGATGCAGACAAGCCTGACGGTACTCCAAGAAAGTTGATGGATGTGTCTAAGATGAAGGAAATAGGGTGGCAATATAAAACCGAATTGGATGAAGGAATTGCGAAGACATATCGTTGGTTTTTGGAAAATATAGAGAATGTAAAAGAAGTGAAAATGTAGGATGAGATGTGTGTTGAGGAGTTTAAGTGTTTAGAGGTTTAAGGATGAGGTCTAAACAGTTAATCAGTTTTAACCAATTAAACAATCGAGTAAATTAGGGTTTAGAGATTAGAGTTTAAGGATGAAATTTAACAAATTAACCCAATAACCAATTAACCATTTAAACAACAGAATAAAGATTAGGGTTTAAAGGTTTAAGGATGAGGTCTAAACAGTTAACCAGTTTTAACCAATTAAACAATCGAGTAAATTAGGGTTTAGAGATTAGAGTTTAAGGATGAAATTTAACAAAATAACCAAATAACCAATTAACCATTTAAACAACAGAATAAAGATTAGGGTTTAAAGGTTTAAGGATGAGGTCAAACAGTTATCCAGTTTCAACCAATTAAACAATGGAGTAAAGGTCAAGGTTTAGAGTTTAGAAGTTTTAGAATAAACAAGTATACCGTTTAGAGATTTTAGAATAGCAGATAATCAATTAAACAGTTAAACATGTAAACCGTTTATAGTTTAGAGTTTAAGTATGAAAAATAAACAGTTAATCAAATAACCGAATAAACAGTTAAACAATCATAAAATTGAGCTATAAAACCTATTCATTTGAGAAACTAGATGTATATCAAGCGGCACGAAAATTTAAAATAGAGATAAAGAAAATGAGTTCACAATTTCCCAAGCATGAACGTTTTGATTTAATCAGTCAAATCAATAGAGCATCAGCAAGTATTTCAGCGAATCTAGCTGAAGGTTCTGGAAGGTCTTCGAATTTTGACCAAGCGCATTTTACAAATATCTCTTATGCTTCAGGATTAGAAATCATAGATCATTTAAATACAGCTTTGGACCTAAGTTATATAAAAGATGACAAATACAAAGCGTTAAGAATTCAATTAGACGGTATTTTAAGTAAGTTGAACGCTTTGTATAAATATCAATTGAAGAATACAAACACATTGAAAAAGAAATTAAATTAGATATATTTTATTTGTTTTTGGTTACCAATAATAAGGTAGTTAACAATTAACCCATTAACCAATTAAACAATTAAACCGTAAAAAACCGAACAACAATACAAAAAATATGAAAGTTGCATTAATCACAGGAATCACAGGGCAAGATGGCTCTTATTTAGCGGAATTGTTATTAGAAAAAGGCTATGAAGTTCATGGTATCAAACGAAGGTCTTCTTTGTTTAATACGGATAGAATTGATCATTTGTATCAAGATCCTCATGACCCTAACCAGCGATTGAAATTACATTATGGAGATTTAACCGATTCGATGAATTTAACACGAATCATTCAAGAATGTCAGCCTGATGAAATTTACAACTTAGGAGCGATGTCTCACGTAAAGGTTTCTTTTGATATGCCTGAGTATGTAGGTAATGTGGATGCTTTAGGAACCTTAAGAATTTTAGAAGCCGTACGTTTATTAGGCTTAAGTAAAAAAACAAAAATATACCAAGCGTCAACCTCTGAATTGTTTGGAGGGTTGCCAGAAAATAAAAATGAACGTGGTTTTTATGATGAAAACTCACCTTTATACCCACGTTCACCTTATGGAGTAGCCAAAATTTACGGTTTTTGGATTACCAAGAATTATAGAGAAGCGTATGATATGTTTGCTTGTAATGGACTATTGTTTAATCATGAATCGCCAAGAAGAGGAGAAACGTTTGTGACCCGTAAAATAACACGAGCTGTCGCAAAAATAGCTTTGGGATTACAGGAAAAGATATTTTTAGGAAATTTAGAAGCCAAACGTGATTGGGGGCATGCCAAAGATTATGTACGTATGATGTGGATGATTTTACAAGCCGACAAAGCCGAAGACTGGGTAATTGCTACAGGAGTAACGACTACAGTAAGAGATTTTGTTCGTATGGCTTTTAGTGAAGTTGGTATGAATCTTCGTTTTGAAGGGGAAGGGGTAGATGAAAAGGCTTACATAGAAAGCATTGACCAAGCGAAATATACCGCAGCAACAGGACTCC
>NZ_CBFHZT010000108.1:0-3597 GCF_965660385.1 Polaribacter sp. | reverse complement strand
CAATTAGCACCAGTAGATTTAGGTAAATTAAGACAAGGAATAGGAAAAGATAAAATAGAAGAACTTAATAGAACTATTTTTGCACGTGAAAAATATAGTGCTTATATGGAGTTTGGAACTGGTGGGCTTGTAAACGTGCCACCTGAATTAAAAGAATTGGCTATTAAATTTAAAGGTAAAGGAGTTAAACAGATTAATTTAAAGCCACAGCCATTTTTATATCCAGCTTTAGTAAATGGTAGAAAAGTATATTTAGACGAATTAAAACAACTTTTAAAAGAATTAAGTAAATGAATAAACCATTAGCGAATAAATGGGTAAGAAAAGCGATATATGATGCTATTGAAAATATGGTAGTAATCGACCAAGTTTCAAATGATGTGCATATATTACAAGACGGAAATACAAACAGTATCGTAAATAGTAACGGAATAGAAATTGCATCCGCAGATTTTATAAATGTACCTTGCTATGATACAAATGTAACAGCAAACGGAAATACACCATATTACAACCTATTAACAACTCAAACAAACGTAGAAGAAAACCCCACGAAATGCGAGGCAATGTGGAGAAGTTCTATTTTAATTGATACTGTTACTATATTTTCAGCAAGTGGAAATATGGGAAGTCGTTTGTTAGTTGATAATATCACTGATGCTATCATAACAGCAACAAGAAATCTAACTTTAGATGTTGAAAGCGGTTTAAGAATCCATAAACAAACAATCGGAAGCATAAACAACTTAGACAACCAAACAGATACACAAAATGTATTCAGAAACTTGTTAAGATTAGAGTTAGAAATATACTAAAAAAGACGTGCTACCTAGTAACACGCCTTTTATCAACCAAACCCTAAAAAATGACTATGAAAGAAAATTATACACAAATATAATACTTTTTTACAATTAAACAATAACTATAAAGAAATATTATACAAAAAACTATTTAATAAATTTTATTTATATTTGTATAATAAATAATTAAATAAATTAAAATGGCAGAATATATTTTAGGACAATCAGAAACATTAGCCGTTTGGAACGGAACAGATGCTTACGAGCCTATTGTTTGTTTGACTTCAAGCGGTTTAAGTGAAGCTGTTACTGAAGTTTCATCACGTACAAAATGCGATGCAGATGGAGCGACACAACGTAAAGCAGGTGCTTACACATACGAAATACCATTCGAGGGTACATATCCAAAACCTGAAACTGGAAAAGTAGGATGGGTGGAGTTAAAAGCTAAATTAAGAACTTTAGGAAACTTTGATTGGAAAATTACAACCACTTATGCAGATGATAGTACAGAGGTAGAATATGGTAGTGGTTTCTTTTCAAGTTTAGAAAAAACTGGGGCAATTGATGAAGATATTACTTTTAGTGGAACTTTAATGGGTAGTGGATTAATTACAGGGACAGACCCGAACGCATAAAATAAAACAACAATATGAAACAACAAATAGAATTACATTTAGGAGGTAAAAAGAGAAAGTTTACTTTTGGTATCTTATTTTTAGGTAACGTTTTAGAACGTGAAACATACGAGGATTACAACGACTTATTAATTAAGACGCAAAAAAACCCTTTTAAACACGCTCCTATATTAATGTATGAAAGTTTAGTAAATACTTGCAATAAGTATAGTAAAGAAGTAGATTTTACAGAAAAAGATGTAGTAGATTGGTTAGATAAAGACTATATAAAAGGTGCTGATAATGTAGTTAAGTTTTTACAGGTATTCTTTGGAACTAATGAAAATAAGACACCGGATGAAAATAACCAAAATGAGGCAAAAAAAAAATAGATTGGTATAAAGACATTATTTCAGTTTGCTTAGGTGAACTTGGTATTTCGTCTTATGATTATTTATATACAATGACAATGAGCGAATTTAACATTCGCTTTTTTGCATATAAAAGGTTACAACAAATAGAAAATGCTAAGATATTTGAGATTAATAGAGTTATAATAGGTGCAGGTTTTGGAGATAATAAACAAAAAACAGATTTACTTAACACTACCAAAAAAGTGTTAATTGGTACAAGTAGACCAAAAGTACCACAATTTGTCTTAGATAGGTTTAAAAAAGAACGTTTAGAGTACGAAAACAGAAAAAAGAAGTAAATGGATGCAAGAGTAGAAGTTGAAATTGGGGCTGATGTAAAGGAGTTACAAAATAAGTTAGCTAGAGCCACTAAATTATTAGACGGTTTAAAATCTAAGAATAAAGAACTTGCTAAATCTTTTGACGCTGGTAAAATTAGTTCAGATAAGTATTATTCTGATTTAGTTAAAAATAACTTAAAAATATCTAAAGCATCTAAACTTGTAACAAGTTATAAAAACAGTGTTCACGGTTTAGGAAATACTTTAGATAAAGGTAAAAAAAGTATTATTAGCGGTGATTCAGCTTTAACTTCATTTAGTAGAACGATACAAGATGCGCCTTTTGGTATAATGGGGGTATCAAACAACATTACCAACTTAACTGAACAATTTGGATACTTAAAGGCAAAAACTGGTAGTTCGGGGAGTGCTTTAAAAGCTATGTTAAGCAGTCTTAAAGGTTTTGGGGGTATTTCTTTAGCTATATCCGTTGCAACGTCCGCTTTACTTGTTTTTGGGGATAAGATATTTGATGTCAAAAATAATATAACAGAGTTTAACGATTCTCTTAAAGACATGAGTACATCAAGCGTTGTGGAGTTTAAGACTTTAACAGACGTAATGACTGATACTACTGCTTCTCAAACAGACCAAAAAAGAGCTTTAGAATTATTAAAAGAAAAATATTCAGACTTTGATACATCAGTATTTAAAACCAAAGGCAATTTAGATGAAATTAAAAAATCTATTGATGAATATACAATAGGATTAATACAAAATGCAAAAGCAAAAGCGGGTTTATCTTTAATCGAAGAAAAGTTTAGAAAAAAAATTCTTTTAGAAGACAAAAGAATGCAAAAAATGAGAGCATCATTTGGAGCAAATAGTATTGAGTTGTTTGAAAAAAGAAGAAAAAGACTTTTAGACTTAAATAATAAGCAATTAAAAGATAATGAAGAACTAAGAAAAAAGAGAGAAAAACAAATAAATGAAAGGTTCGATTCCGTTAAAAATATGGGTGCTAAAGAAATTCAGCAACTCGAAATAGATATATTAAGATTAAATTCTTTGGCTAATGTCCGAGATGAAATTTTATTTGGTGGTAAAGGTAAAAAACAAAAAGAAACTGATAGAAAACCTGTTTTTATTGATTTTAAATTAGATGATAGTAGTTTTGAGGCTTTAGAAACTATTGATTTAGGTGCTAACGATTGGATTGGTGACAGCCCTTTTAATTGGGAAGAGTATTTTAAGCTAAAAGATTTAGATACGCAAAAAAATATATTAAACGAAAAAATGTTAGCTGTTAATGCTCAAATGAGTAATTTAATTCAAGGTCAATTAGCTAACACTTTTAGCGGAATAGGTCAAGCAATAGGTAACGGTTTATCACAGGGTACAAACGTTTTAGCTGCTGTTGGAGGTGCTTTAATTAGCGGTATTGGCAATCTAATTGGTGCAATGGGGGATAAATTAATTCAGTTAG
>NZ_CBFHZT010000107.1:0-3671 GCF_965660385.1 Polaribacter sp. | reverse complement strand
ACATGGAATTGATATTAAGACAAGACGTAGAAAATTTAGGATTTAAAGATGATATCGTAGAAGTGAAAAACGGATATGGTAGAAACTTTTTAATCCCAACAGGACAAGCCGTTTTAGCAACTTCATCTGCAAAGAAAGTTTTAGCAGAGAATTTAAAACAACGTGCTTATAAAGAGGCTAAATTAATTGCAGATGCTAATGAATTGGCAGAAACAATTAAAGGATATGAAATTAAAATTTCATCTAAAACTGGTTCAGGAGACAAATTATTTGGTTCTGTAAACAACATAGATTTAGCTGAAGCTTTATTAAAAGCAGGTACAGAAATCGACAAGAAATTTATTAAAGTTGTTGGAGGTTCTGTAAAAAGATTAGGAAAGTATGAAGCTTCTGTTAGATTGCACAGAGAGGTAGTAGCAGAAATTTCTTTTGAAGTAGTTGCTGAATAGTTTACTTACTTTTAAAATACTAAAAAGCTCGTTAGAAATAACGAGCTTTTTTATTGTATAAATATTTGGTGATTTCTTATTTACCAAAAAGGCCACCAATCATTCCACCAAGTCCACCAGTTTCTTTTTTATCACCACCTAAAAACATACCAGCAACATCATCAATTACGCTTCCATCTCCATCAGCATCCAATACTTTTTCTAAAAAATTTTGTTCAGAAGCAGCAGAACTTCCACCTAATAAACCACCTAACAAATCAACGACACCATTTGATGAATTTACGTTTTGTTGATTTTTTTGTTTTCCTAGATACCCCATTAAAATAGGAGCCGCAATTTTTAAAATATTAGCAACAGCACTCGCATCTATTCCTGCTTTTTGTCCAATAACCTGTTGTACACCCTCTTGTTTGTTACCAAGAATATGACCTAAAATTCCTGCACCATCTTGTTTTACTTCTTCATCAACTCCACCACTAAATAAACCTCCTAAGTTGTCTAAAATACTACCATCATGTTTATTAGATAAAGCTCCCATTAAACCAGCTGCACCTTCTGGAGAAGCTGCATTTCTTTCCATACCTTTCATTAACACAGGTAAAGCCATTGTTAATACACTGCTTGTTTTGTTTGTATCATTACCAGTTGCACCTGCCACACCAGATACAATTTGCTTACCTAAATCACTGTTTAATAAATCTAAAATTCCTGACATATTTTATTTTTAATAATTAATATTTTTATTGTTTAATATTTATGACACAATATAGTGATAAAGTCACTTTAATTTAAACTATTTTTTTATCTTTCAATTTCATTACAAATTTTAAACTACAGTATGAAAAAACTCGCTTTACATTGGAAGATTTTATTAGGAATGATTCTTGGAATCATTTTTGGTTTTATTATGAATACAGTTGATGGTGGTAAAGGCTTTGTTACAGATTGGATTAAACCTTTTGGAACCATTTTTATTAATCTTCTAAAACTCATTGCTGTACCTTTAATATTAGCGTCTTTAATTAAAGGAATATCCGATTTAAAAGACATTTCTAAAATTAAAAAAATGGGTTTACGAACTATGCTAATTTACATGGGTACAACATTAGTTGCCATAATTATTGGTTTAGGCATTGTAAACTTAATACAACCTGGCTCTGGTATGGATCCTGATACTATAGAAAAAATTAAAGCTAAATATGAAACATCTACAGATGTTGTAGACAAATTAAATAAAGCATCTGCACAAAATGATGCTGGACCCTTACAGGCTTTGGTTGATATTTTTCCAAGTAATATTTTTACGGCTTTAGGTGATGCAAGTATGTTGCAAATTATATTTTTCGCCTTATTTGTTGGGATTTCTTTACTGTTAATTCCAGAAAAAAAGGCAAAACCTCTAATGGACTTTTTTGATTCTTTAAATGAAGTGGTCATGAAGATGGTAGATTTAATTATGCTGTTTGCACCTTATGCTGTTTTTGCATTGTTGGCAAACGTAATTATTGCTTTTGATGACACTGAAATTTTATTAAAATTATTAGTGTATGCACTTTGTGTAGTTGGTGGTTTGTTGTTAATGATTGCTTTCTATTTACTTTTAGTAAGCGTTTACACCAAAAAATCGCCTATTTGGTTTTTACAACAAATTAGTCCAGCGCAATTATTAGCGTTCTCAACAAGCTCTAGTGCAGCAACACTACCTGTAACAATGGAAAGAGTAGAAGAACATATTGGGGTAGATAAAGAGGTTTCTGGTTTTGTGTTGCCTGTTGGTGCAACCATAAATATGGATGGTACAAGCTTATACCAAGCCATTGCAGCTGTGTTTATAATGCAAGTAATATGGCCAGAAGGTTTAACTTTTTCTAACCAAGTAGTTATTGTAGCAACTGCCTTATTGGCTTCAATTGGTTCTGCAGCTGTACCAAGTGCAGGAATGGTAATGCTTGTAATTGTACTTGAATCTATTGGTTTTCCAGCAGAATTGTTACCAATAGGTTTAGCATTGATTTTTGCAGTTGATAGACCCTTAGATATGTGTAGAACTACTGTAAATGTTACTGGTGATGCTACAGTATCTATGATTGTTGCCAAATCTTTAGATAAATTACATGATCCTAAACCAAAAAATTGGGATGATAACTACGAAAACGTAAAATAAGTAATGTCACTAAAAATTGAAAAACCATTAGTTTCTGTTGATTGGTTACATCAACACTTCAATGAGAATAACCTAATTATTTTAGATGCAACTTTACCTAAGGTTACCGTAGATAAAAATGAAGCGATAGAGGAAAAAATACAAATTAAAAATGCTGTTTTTTTTGATATCAAAAAAGTGTTTTCAGATACAAACGCACCTTTTCCAAATACGGTTTTATCTCCTGAAGAATTTGAGCTTAAAGTACAAAAATTAGGGATAACGAATGATAGTTGTATTGTTGTATATGATGATTTAGGGATCTATTCTTCACCAAGAGTTTGGTGGCTTTTTCAGTTAATGGGCTTTACCAATATTGCAGTATTAGATGGTGGTTTATCAGCTTGGAAATCGAAAAACTATCCTACTGAAAAACCAAAGGGAAATCAACTTAAAAAAGGTGATTTTAAGGTTAGTTATCAATCACAAAAAATAAAATTCACTAACGATGTTTTATCAGCCATTGAAAATAAAAATATCTTAATTGCAGATGCAAGATCAAAAGGTCGTTTTTATACAACAGCACCAGAACCAAGAGCAGATATAAAAGGTGGGCATATACCAAATTCTGTGAGTTTACCTTACACAGATCTTTTAGTTGATAATCGACTAAAATCTGAAGAAGAACTACAGATTATTTTTAATGAAATTAATCCGAAAAAGAAAGAATTTATCTTTTCTTGCGGAACAGGAATTACAGCATCAGTTTTAGCATTAGGTTCAGAAATTGCAGGTTTCAAAAATCATGCTGTGTATGATGGATCTTGGACAGAATGGGGCTTAACCAAAGGTTTACCAATTGAAAAATAATATGAATACAATTACTTGGACCAAAAAAGAATTTGAAGCGTATGTGTTATTGTATGCAGCGCATTGTAATTATTTTGAATCTGAAGAGGAAGAAAAATACATTTTATCAAGAGTAGATAAAACAACATTTTACAAAATACACAATGAGGTTGTTGTGGATTCAGATGAGCATAATCTCAATAAAATTCAACAATATTTATCCGAAAATA
>NZ_CBFHZT010000106.1:0-3697 GCF_965660385.1 Polaribacter sp. | reverse complement strand
CTACTATAAATCACAGCTTCTCCTTTATTATCCCAAGAAACAAAGCGTTCATTTTCTGGAGTATTTGTAAGCCTTTTTGTGAAAGATTTATCAACTGAGGTTACAAAAACTTCACCTCTTGCAATAAAAGCAATTTCTTTACCATTTGGTGAAACCGCCATTTCTTGAATACCACCATTAACTGAAATAAATTTTTCTGTGTTTTCTTTATCTTGCGTGATGATGTTTACGTTTACCTTTTTTGGTTTTTCACCTTCTTTCATGGTGTATAATTCGCCATCATAACCAAAAGAAATCATACCATTAGCCACACTTAAAAAACGTACAGGATGTACTGTAAAATTAGTAAGCTGCTCATCAACTTTAGTGTCTAAAGCCATTTTATGAACATTAAAAGTGCCACTTCTTTCACTTAAATAATACATGCTTTTTTCATCTTCACTAAAATAAGGATGTCTGTCTTCAGCAGTGTTTGTGGTAATCATGGTGTGCACATCTCTTTCGGAATTATAGTGCCAGATATCTCTTGTTATCGAAGAAGTATGATGTTTTCTCCATTCATTTTCCCCACCTTTTTTATCGTGATATAACATGTTTTTTCCATCTTTTGAATAGTTTACATATTCAGCAGGAAATGTAAAAATCTGCGAAACTCTCCCAGAATTAACAGGAACACTATACAATTCAGATTGAGATCTATGTGGATGTTGTCTATGATTCACGTCATCTTGTCTTAATGCACCAAAAACAACTTCTTTATCATTATAAGAAAATGTAAAAGGATGCTCATCATTAGAATGAAATGTAAGTCTTGTGGCTTTGCCACCTGCTGAATTCATTACAAAAATGTCGAAATTTCCATATCTGTTAGATGCAAAAGCAATTTTAGAGCCGTCTTTACTCCAAATTGCCTTAAAATCGTGAGCACTGTGATAGGTTAATTGAGTTGCAGTTCCGCCATTTGTATTTACCTTGTAGATATCACCTTTATAGGTAAAAGCAATTTGGGTTCCATCTGGAGAAATGGATGAATGCCTCATCCATTGTGGAGTTTGACTTTGAATTGAAAATGATAAAAATGCAATTAAGATTAGGAATGGTTTCATTGTTGAAAATTTTTGTCTAATTTAATCAATTGAAATAGTATTTAAACTATAATTAATCATAATATATGTAAAAATGAAAAGATTGGTATTTGAAAATTTTGAAGCCTTTAAATTGATGATAGGGAAGGAGTTGCCTATTGGAAATTGGTACACGATTACACAGCAAATGATAAATGACTTTGCAAATGCAACATTAGATAAACAATGGATTCATATTGATGAAGAAAGAGCGGCTAAAGAAAGCCCGTTTAAAAAAACGGTTGCACATGGTTTTATGTCTGTAGCCATGATTTCTAGAATGTTAGAAGAAGCTTTTGAAATTAAATCTGTGCAAATGGGCTTGAATTATGGCTTAAACAAAGTGCGTTTTCCAAACCCTGTACTTGTAAATAGCGAATTAAGAATGCATACCACTGTTAAAGCAATTGAAACTATTGCGAATAACGGAATTAAAATTACATTTTTATGTACTATAGAAATTAAAGGCCAAGAAAAACCAGCTTGTGTAGCTGAGTTTTTGGCTGCTTTGTATGAATAGAAAAGTTAATCTTGATACGTATAAACCTTACTATTTTAAAATCCCCTCTTTAATACATCTGCTGGAATGCCCAATAAGAAAAAGACCAATAAGCACTGTTAAAATTGGCGTTATTAAACCTGTATTTCCATAAACTTCGTAAGCATTGGCGATAAAGAAATTGTAAATTAATTGGACAATAATGCCTATAAACGAAATTGTAAAACCAGTTTTTGCTATTTTTTTCTTAAAAACTAATAGCAAACTAGATAGTAATCCAAACCAAACAGCAACTGCAAAGGCTGCCACTGCCCAAGATGGAGCATTTTCTATGATAGCGAGTTGATCTTGTGGAATAGCAGCTTTGATTTCATCTGTCATAAATGCTTGACCTAAGTATGCGAATACGCCCATTAAATTCCAAAGAATTGCTAAAGTACCAATTACCCAAAAGGTTTTTGACGGTTTTGTAGTTGTTGCCATATAAAGTAAATGTATTTGTTGATGTTATAAATATAAGATTTTATTGTAAACTATTACATAAAGTAATGAATTTGAGTAACAAAAAATATAATAAGCGTTAATTTTTGCAATTCAAAACCATTACTTTCTTGCTACCTTTAGCGTGATTGTACATGACAAACTTACCATTATTGTAGCTTCCTAAATAAGGGATGTATCTTGTTTTTCCTTTATTATCTTGAATTTTTTCATAATCTAAATTACCATCAAAATCATACACAAAAGCATATAAAGCTGTAGATTCAAACCAACCTTTAGATACTTTTAATCTTCCATCACTTTTATCTTTGAGTTTTTTGCCCGAATTTAGTAAAATAAATAATTTATTATTATTTAAAAATGCGTTATAAGAAGGTTCAGTAGCTCTTTTAAAAATACTTCTTCCCCATTTTAAATTGCCATTAGCATCTAATTTTGTAATTAAAATATCATCATAATGATAGGTGGTCATGTAATAACCTCCATTCATTCCGTTAGAAACATAAACTTGTACTACATAAAATTCCTCTGCAATTAAAAAAGTATTTCCATAGTCATCCTCTAAAATATAATCTAAATTAAAGCTAGTTAATTCGGAATCTTTTTTACTTTTTGCATTTCTGTAGCCATATAAGTCTTCAAATACTTTTGTAGGTAAAACTGTTTTCTTTTTGTTAATAATGGATAATGTGGTTTTATCCACAGAAAACTGACTAACGCCTTTAATTCCAAATACTTTATCTTGAGAATAATAACCTATTGACCTGAGGTTATCTTTGTAAAAAGATAAATTCATGCTTTTAATATATTCATCTTCTTTAAGTTCTATTTTTCCTGTTGTGATGTTGTTTTGATCAACTTTTGTAATCACATAAGAATAATTGGCTTTTGCTTTTTTTCTTTCTCGTTTACCTTTAAAGTATTCTTTACCAATGCTAAAAACAGCGCCATCATTATCTACAATCATATCAGATGAAGAATAGTACTTTTCTTCATTTGCATAATATCCTTTGGTAAAAATTAATGAAAGTGTTTTTGCATCAAAAAGATGAACATCATAAGAATTAGAATTCTTTTTTACGTTATCTGTAGTGATGGCAATAAATTTCTTATTGGGTGATATGGAAAAATTTGTTTGTCTCTTGTTTTGACCAGAAAATAAAGAGCTTTTCTTTTTAACGGTAGTATTTAACAAGGTTGTTTTTGTGGTATTGAAAGTAGACAAATCTAAAGTGTAACAGTTTAAAATTCTTTTTATTTTTGATGGACTTTCTACCATAAAAATTCTCATCTGATTATTGTAAAAAAATTCTCCAACAAAACGCTCTTTTTTTTCAAGTTGTACAGATTTTATTTTCTTTCCTTTGGTATTTTCATCAAAA
This sequence comes from Polaribacter sp., assembly GCF_965660385.1. GTDB lineage: Bacteria > Bacteroidota > Bacteroidia > Flavobacteriales > Flavobacteriaceae > Polaribacter. The sequence goes on along the minus strand of NZ_CBFHZT010000106.1, from coordinate 191 downwards.
GTTTCAAAAATTAAAGTTGATCTGCTTTTTCTCGCAACAAGCGTAAGATTTTGATTGGTTGTATAAATGCTTAAAATAGTGGTTGATTTATACTGATCTTTATAAGCCTTACTTTCTTTTATATCGAAATAAGAAGTTTGGGCAGAAAAATTTAAAGAGATGCATAAAAAAAGTAGAAAAATATTCAGGTA
>NZ_CBFHZT010000105.1:0-3842 GCF_965660385.1 Polaribacter sp. | reverse complement strand
TCCAAGGGTACAAATCCATTAGAGGGCAGAGTTGTATATCATGAGTATGATAATAAAGGTAATCCAATAGAGGTAAGTAAAAAAGATGGGACCCATATCGTTTATATTTGGGGATATAATAAGACTCAGCCTATTGCTAAGATTGAGAACGCTACATATTCACAAGTTCAAAGTCAAGTTGCTAATTTGCAAACTAGGTCTAACAATGATAATGACAGAACTCAAGGTACTTTTGGTAATGAAGGTCAATTACGAAATGCTTTAACCGCGCTAAGAAATTCTTTACCAAATTCTCAGGTAACGACTTTTACATACGATCCATTGATTGGAGTTACAAGTATAACAGACCCAAGAGGACAGACGATTTATTATCATTACGATTCATTTAATAGGTTAGAATTTGTCAAAGATAATGAAGGTAATATATTAAGTAAGAACGAATACAACTATAAAAACTAAGCGCTATGAAAAAGTTAATTTTTATATTATTGTTTGTATCTACAACAATGTTGGCACAAACTACTACGGAAAACTTTGTAAAAAGCACTAGTTATCAAGTAGAAACAACAGACGGTTTAAAAAAAAGAAATACAACTATAAATTTATCATCAGATGATAAAATAGAAACTATTACTTATTTTGATGGATTGGGTAGACCTATGCAAAGCATCGCTAAACAAGCTGGAGGTAATAAACAAGATATTATTACACCATTTGTTTATGATGATTATGGCAGACAAACAATTAACTACTTACCTTATGCAAATCCAAATCAAACAGCGGGTACTGGATCTTTAAACTTTAGAACACAGAACTCAGCTTTCTTTACAACTTTAAAAAATAACTATACATCAAAATTCCCTGATGATCTTGACTCAAACCCAAATCCATACAGTGAAAAAAACCTTGAATCTTCTCCATTAAATAGAATTTTAGAGCAAGGAGCACCAGGAGCGGATTGGGCAGTTGATAAAAATAGTGATACCGATCACACCATTAAATTTGAATATCTTTCAAATACTGATTATGATTATGTACGACTATTTGAGGTTGATTTATCGAATGGAAATGACGATCCAGAATTAAAAGACGAAGGATATTATTCTCCTAATGAGCTTTATAAAACCATTACCAAAGACGAAAATTGGTCACCTTCTCAAACCAATTCTTGGGATCATACCACTGAAGAATATAAAGACAAACAAGGACGTGTGGTCTTAAAACGTACTTTTAGAGGTAATTGGTTAGACACCTATTATGTGTACGATGACTTTGGCAACTTAACCTATGTCTTGCCTCCAAAAGCAGTTACTTTAAACACTGTACAAAATCCATATTATGGTGACTTAGGTGATTATTTTGATATTTCTAATATGTTACTCACTGGAGGCGGAGATGCTGAATGTATTATTTGGGATACAAACGATGGGTTTAGTATTGCTATAGAAATTGATGGTTTTAATGAAGGTACAGCTTTAAAATCTGGAAAAATTGCAGAGATAGACTTTTCCCCTTACGCTCCACCATTAATAGATGTTGTGATGGGAAATATCATCAGTAATGATGGGAATGGAAATACAAAAATAGCTGCTACAGTATATATTAAAGATGGTGATTTGTATTTGAATTCTACAGGAGAAGCTTTATATACACCTAATGGATTTGGAGATTACTCCGAAACTTTTTATGCTGATTTATCAAATTACACTCCAAATATTATTGAAGGCAATACTTCAATATTAAACGGACTTTGTTATCAATACAAGTATGATGATCGCAATAGGTTAATTGAGAAAAAGATCCCAGGAAAGGGTTGGGAGTATATTGTTTATAACAAACTCGACCAGCCAGTAATGACACAAGATTATAACCTATATAGTAATGATAGTTGGCTTATTACTTTTTACGATGCTTTTGGCAGAGTGGTTTGTACTGGTTTAGATAGGTATAATTATTATGATAGAAATTATAATCAACAAAACGCAAATTCATTGTCAGAAATATATGCTACGAGGTTAACTTCCCCTAATAACTCTGTCAATACTCCATTATATTATTCAATTGATTCTAATCCAGGAGAGTTAGAGAAAGTGTATACGATTAATTATTATGATACCTATACTAATGTGCTACCGTCAGGATATACACCTCCAACTGACGTATATAATCAAACCATTACAACAAATACAAAAGGCTTACCTACTGTAAATAAAGTAAAAGTTTTAGATACCAATCATTGGATAACAACAGTAACTCATTATGACAATAAAGGACGTCCTATTTATGTTTGGTCTAAAAATGACTATTTAAAAACTACAAATGTAGTAGAGAGTAAATTAGATTTTACAGGCAAAGTGTTAGAAACTAAAACTACTCATACAAAAAATGATGAAAATGGAATCCTAATTAATGAAATCGAAACCATCAATAAATTTGAATACGACCATGCAGGCAGGTTAAAAAAACAAACACAAACCATTGATGATGCAACTACTTCTGAAGTAATTGTTGAAAATACCTATGATGAATTAGGGCAATTAACCAGTAAAGGAGTGGGTGGTAAAAATGGACAAGCTCGTTTGCAAGATGTAGATTATACCTATAATATAAGAGGCTGGCTTAAAAAAATAAATGATCCAATAAGTTTAGGTAATGATTTATTTACTTTTAAACTAAATTATAACACTTCAGAACATGGAGCTAGCAAACTATACAATGGAAATATTGCTGAAACAGAGTGGCGTACTGCAAATGCAGACAGTAATTTAAAATGGTATAAATATTCTTATGACGCTTTAAATAGATTAACGCAAGCTTTAGACAATAATGCTCATTTTCTTGAGTCACTTTTCTACGACAAGAATGGAAATATTAAGTCTTTGACAAGAAGAGGATTTAATGAAGATAATAGTACCTATGGATTTATTGACGCACTTTCTTATTCATACGATGCTGATAGTAACCAGTTAACAAAAGTAGTAGACAATGCGCCTATTTCTAATAACTTTAAAACCTTTGGATTTAAAGATGGCACCAACACTGGTAATGATTACACCTATGATGCCAATGGGAATATGAAAAAAGACCTAAACAAAGGTATTACCAATATTTCCTATAATCATTTAAATTTACCTACCACAGTAACTATTAATGATGGTGGTAATAATGTTGGAACAATTTCTTATATTTATGATGCAACAGGTGTAAAATTAGAAAAAAAAGTAGGTAATACCTTTACTAAATATGCAGGTAATTATATTTACAAGAAAGACAATACTGGAGAAAAACTTGAGTTTTTCAATCATCCAGAAGGGTATATAAAGAATGAGAATGGTATTTACAACTATGTATATCAATATAAAGACCACTTAGGGAATGTAAGGTTAAGTTATTCCGACGTTGATCATGATGGCTTTATTAATGATGTTTTTTTTGCAGATGGATTAGAAAACCAAACGGGTTGGCCTGGTGCAGTATACGATTCTTCAAAAAAACACTCAGGAGAATATTCTGGTAAAATTGTAAATTCAGGTCCAGGAGAAAGGGTTATACATAGTGATCAATGGATTCCTATTAATAATAGTCAGTCATCAAATTATACATATTCTGGATGGGTCTATTCAGATAATCCATCTGTGGAGATTTTCCTTTTTATGAAAACAGAAAATGAAACAGGATATTTTACATATGTTGATAGCCAAATAACAAGTGCCAAAAACCAATGGGTATATATAGAAAAAACTTTTTCTGTCCCTTCAAACATTAAGTTTTTAAATATTCGTGTTGACAATAATTCAACAGGGACAATATGGTTTGATGATATAAAAATTAAAAAAGAAGGA
>NZ_CBFHZT010000104.1:0-3992 GCF_965660385.1 Polaribacter sp. | reverse complement strand
TATAATTCTCATTGTCTTTGCCATTCATAACCCATTTACGGAAATCATCCTCTTTGATTGGGGATTTCGTATATTTGTTGAAGTTTACAAAGACTATATCACTAGTATTAGACATATGTATAAACGTTTTCTGTAATGTTAAAATCTTGCGGGTTTTGAGCTGTAAAAAATACTTTTCCTTTATAGATTAATTCATTATCATTATACAAATCAAATGCAAATCTATCCTGCTTAACCCCTGTTAAATCAAATGTAAGCGACATTAACCCATTAGTAAGCGTATATGTACAAACCTGTTCCGTAACCTCATTATAACCCTCTTTTGTAACTTTCATAAGTAAGTTATTTTCTGTAGGCTCAAATCTTGGTATAAGTTTGATTGTATGCGTTGTATTTTCAGGGAGTATCACTTTCATTATTTATATAACTAATTAATTGTTTTATTGTTACTTTTTAAATAAAAAAACCCCACTAATTAAAGTAGGGTTTAAAATGAAATATTAAAATTAAATTAAGCTACTAATGCTAAAAACGCTGTTACTGTTGTAGCATCCAAAAATGGTGCTGACTTTAAAGTTTCAGCTACTAAAGTAACGTTATAGCCGTTGGTATCTGTTGAAGCACCTCCTGTAATCGCTTGGGCTGTTGATGTTACGTTAATACCATCTTCACCCATCCATCTATATTCACCGTTCGCGTCTTTTACAACCGCTGAAACGTTGGATTCAAGTAAAGCGTCTAACTCTACACTTGTTGCTGAATCTTGTCTAAATAATTGAGTTACTAAAGTTTGCGTGTTAACCTTAGAACCTGTTTTATGGTCTGAAACTATATTTTCTTCAAATGTGTTAGAATCGCCTTTGATTACATATTTGTAAACAGTTTGACCAGTTAAACCATCTAAAGCTGTGGCTAATCTACCTGTTAATGTGAAAGCGTCTTCAACATAATTAAAGAAATACACTTCACCTGATAAGCCTCCCTGCCCTTGATTTCGGCAAAGTCTATTAGCTCCTATTGATGTATCGCACATATATTATATTGTTTTAAAAAGGGATGTAATTAAACACCCCTTATATTATTATTTCTATCCTACGTATAAAACGTTGAATTTTTGGTTACCTACGTGAGCACCAATAGACATAATATTCTTTAAGAACATATCCTCTCTATTGTTTGCAATTTTATCCATTTTCATTCTGTTTACATCACTTTGTAAATCAGTAACCCAAAATAAATGAGATTTTCTCGCACATAAAATAACATCTTCAGGAAAAGGTACAAAAACAATATTCAAACCATTAAATCCATAAGAACCACCGTTTATGGCAAAAGCATCTTTATAATTAGCTACATTATTATTGAAAATAGTAATTAATTGCTTGTGAGAGTAAGGCGCATAAATAGTTGGCATCTCACCGCTTTCTAAAACTTCTGCTGGTATTTTAGCGTAAACTTTATCGTATTCAGCCTTAATATTAGAACTTGTAATAGTTGTGCCAACTACCTTAAGTCTTTCACCTACTGCTGCACTTCCTGAAGCTCTGGAAGTATTATACAAAATCTTAGTCAACAAACCGTCAAACTGACTATCAGCACCTAAAGAAGCTGCTACCATTGCCTGTTCCTGTGTAGAGATTTCATCATTATCAGTACCCGCTGTTAATGCTGCGATTGCTGTTTTAGTTGCCGAAGTTGCACCTAACCAAAAATTACGCTCTGCTGATAAAGATATTTTCTTAGAATAAATACCACCGATTACAACTCTTTCAAACTCATTTGAGAAACATTCCCACGCACTAGGCGACATACTTCTTTTGTATCTTGAAAATCTTAATGTGTTAGGGTCAAATTCCTGATAAAATAAAACCTTTTCAGGTGTTACTTTAGCATCCCAACTAGATAATGAACCACTTGAAGTTGGCGCACCACTTGTGTACTGTTGCATTGTTGCAGAAGCACTAGCCTCTGTAAAAATTGTTTCTGCTTTTACGTCATCTTCAAACGTTACTAAACCTTTATCTAAAGTGTTATTTTGAAATAATACCTCTTCAATGATAGGCTCTGCTGCTACCCCTAAGATGTCTATTGAATTACTTACTATTGCCATTTGTTGTTTTTTTTCTTGTTTGTTTTACTTGTTTAATGATAAAGTCATTTTTTGTAGCTTTACCTTTTTTTATTAATAGTTCCGCTATGGAATCAGTTAAATTATCGTTATTTATTAAACTATTTACACCATAAGGGTGCAAAATAACGCCCTCTTTTAGTGTATATTTAGCCATTTTGTTTTCTATAATATTTACGTTTTTCTAATTCTGACATTTTATCAAAATCTACTTCCTTATCCTCCCCTTTACGGATAGTCTTTGTAGCTGGCTCTTTAGCTAATTTAACTAAGGTTTCATTTTGTTCTGATAACTTAGTTTCGATTTCTTTAACCTGTTCTTTTAAAGCTACATTCTCATCTTTTAAAGGCGCAAAAAGTTTATCGATTTCTGCTAAAATAGACGCTAAATCACCTTCATTTAGTTTAACCTCTTTTACCTCATCTTTTAAATCTACTTTTTCAGGCTCTTTGGTTTCATCTTGTTTTAATTCAACCTCTTTTGTTTCCTCTGCTTTTTCAGGCTTTAAAAACAACTTAATACCCTCTACAATCTTATTTGCAAGGCTATCCTCTTTTATTTCACTCATATTATCTACTTGTTTTAAATTTACTTCTTCTAATTGCATAAAAGCGTCAATACTAAACCCTTTTACCTTACCACTCTTTACATAATCATTCCATACATCATCATTATCTAACTGCATAACACCCATCCAACTACCTTTAGGATAACTAAACCCAAAATTTGTACTCTTATCTACTTTTGGATTCTCAACTAACCAAGTTTCAACAAACGTAACACCCTCAATGTTTTGATTACTATGTTCAATAGTTGATGTGCTTTGATTAGCTTGTTTTTGAAAGTTGTAAGCTACATTCTCGATATCGTCTTCAGTAAACACAATATTAAATTCGCTACCTCCTTGGTTTCGATAAATTAGTTTATTAGGCTCTAAAATAAGACCCATAACCCTACGTTTATCTTTGTCAACGTCTGCGAATTGTAATTTCTGTTTGCTAAATTGGATAAAATCTCCCTCCATTGCTGGATTCTCTACTAAAGAAACGCCGTAAACGTTCTTTGCGTCTGGATTATATTTTGCTCTATACGTTTTCATATACATCTATATAACTATTATTAATTTTTTTTGTTACATTTTATTTGCGTATTAAATAAAAAGTATTATCTTTGTGTCATTCATAATTTAGTTTTTTAGTTATCATTTTTTAATTACGGTTTGGTTGATAAAAGGCGTGTTACTAGGTAGCACGTCTTTTTAATTATATACTACCTACATTTATTTTATTTCTGTCTAATTGTTGCTGTGTAGTAACTTCACTACCCACTACATACGCTTTTACCGGCTCTTGGTTTTGTTGTGCTACTGTTTGAGCTATTTGATTTGAACCTGTGCCTTGTACTAAGTTGAAACTTGGCGCGCTTGGTTGTTGTGTAGGTGTTGAAACATTTGCACTACCTGTACTACTTTCATTTGTAGATAAAATAGACTTAACATTTAACAAACCAGCAATACCAACAGCGGCTGCGTTTGCAAAACGCAATGATTGTGTAGGTGTGAAATCTGTTGTTTCTGCTAAGGCTTTGTTAATACCTTGGTATGTTGAAATAACAGCCTGTGAAACCGCAACCCCTTTAGCCAATGCGCTACCTTTTTGCGCTAGTTGACCTAAAATAGATAAACCATTTTGAGCAAGGTTTATTTTAGCATTTTCTAAGGCTCTCGCTGACTGCTCTTTTTCTTTATTGGCTTTTATTTCATTTTCTTTTATTTCTTGCTCTATTTTTTCTTTTTTTGCTTTTTCCTCTGCCTTTATTTCTGCTAATTTTGTTTGATATTCATTTTCAGCATTTAAAAGTAAT
>NZ_CBFHZT010000103.1:0-4063 GCF_965660385.1 Polaribacter sp. | reverse complement strand
CAACATCATCTTCGGAATCATTTTAGTAGTTACTGTTTTAATGTTTTTCTTAGGTTTTAAAAATGCATTGTTTGTTGGTTTTGCCATACCAATGTCTATGTTTATGTCACTTATGATTTTAGGCGCAATGGGCTACACCCTAAATACTATGATTCTTTTTGGTTTAATTATGGGGCTAGGAATGCTCGTAGATAATGGTATTGTAGTGGTAGAAAACGTATATCGTTTAATGGACGAAGAAGGTTTATCTAGAATTGAAGCCGCTAAAAAAGGAATTGGAGAAATTGCATATCCTATTATTATTTCTACAGTAACCACAGTTGCAGCCTTTGTTCCTTTAGGATTATGGCCAGGACTTTTTGGTCAATTTATGATTTATTTCCCTATCACACTTTCTGTGGTTTTAGGTTCTTCTTTAGTTGTTGCTATTTTCTTTAATTCTGTACTTGTTTCACAATTTATGACGACAGAAGATAAAGATATGCCACTAAAAAGAATCATAATGATTTCTGCAATCGTTGGCGGAATTGGGCTCTTAATTCTAATTTTTGGTGGTGCATATCGTGGTTTAGGATCTGTAATGGTATTTACAGCAATTATGTTGTGGGTGTATAGATTAATCCTTAGAAAAGCTGCGAATTACTTCCAAAGAAATATTTTGGTTTGGTTAGAAAATGCTTACGAAGTAACTCTTAAAAGTGCTTTAAAAGGATGGAAACCAATTGCAATTACCATTGGTACATTTATACTTTTGTTTGCAGCTTTTGGAGGTTTTGGATGGTCTGTAGGAACACAAAGAACCAAAATTGAGTTCTTTCCAGACAACAAACCAAATCAAGTTGTGGTGTATATCGAATATCCTCAAGGAACCGATATTTACCAAACCAATAAAATTACCAAAGAAATTGAGCAACGTGTTTATGGCATCTTAAACCAAGAGATGTATATGGATAATGGTAAGAACTTTATGGTAGAAAGTTCTGTTTCTCAAGTGGGTGAAGGTGCTGGAAACCCTAATACTGATGGAGGATCTGCAGCAGAAATGCCACACAAAGGTAAAATTACAGCTTCTATGCGTCAGTACAAATACAGACGAGGTTTAGATAGTGAAGCACTAAGACAAAAAGTGCAAGAAGCCTTAACTGGTGTATACCCTGGTGTTTTAATTTCGGTTGAAAAAGATGCAAACGGACCACCTGCAGGTGCGCCTATTAATATTGAATTAAAAGGTGATGATTATGAAGAGTTAATTGCAACAGCAGAAAAAATGCGTGCGTATGTAAATACAAGAAATGTACCTGGTGTTGATGAATTAAAGATTGATGTAAATAAAGATAAACCTTCAATGAAGGTAGTTGTAGATCGTAAAAAAGCTGGTGAATTAGGTGTTTCTACAGGGCAAATTGGGCAGCAATTGCGGAATGCTATTTTTGGTGCAAAAGCGGGTATTTACAAAGAAGATGGTGATGATTATGATATTAATGTACGTTTTAAGGAAGATATCAGATACAACAAAAGTGCTTTATTCAATCAAAAAATAACGTTTAGAGATCCTTCAAATGGGCAGATTAAAGCGGTTCCAATTTCTGCAATAGCAAAGCAAAGTAACAGTTCTGGTTTTAGTGCTATAAAACACAGAGATACCAAACGTGTAGTTACTGTATATTCTCAGTTGGCTCCTGGTTATGTTGATGCTGCTGCAGTAGTAAATCAGATTCGTGAAGAAATGAAAAACTTCACAGAAAAACCTGCAAACATCAAAATAGATTATACAGGACAAATTGAAGAACAAAACAAACAACAAGCCTTTTTAGGTGGAGCGTTCTTTAAAGGTTTGGCATTAATTTTCTTTATTTTGATTTTCCAATTCAACTCGGTTTCAAAACCAGGTATCATTATGATTGCTATTTTCTTAAGCTTTATTGGTGTTTTTGGTGGAATTGTAATCACAGGATCATCTTTTGTAATTATGATGACCATGATGGGTATTATATCTCTGGCAGGTATTGTAGTAAACAATGGGGTTGTACTGCTTGATTATACACAATTACTAATCGACAGAAAAAAGGAAGATTTAGGTTTAGAAGAAAATGAATATTTGCCAAAAGAATATCTTTTTGAAAGTGTTGTAAAAGCTGGGAAAGCACGTTTACGCCCTGTTTTATTAACAGCAATTACAACTATTTTAGGGTTAATTCCTTTAGCAATTGGATTAAATATTGATTTCTTTTCTCTTTTTAGCGAATTTGATCCTAAAATTTATATGGGTGGAGACAATGTAATTTTCTGGGGGCCATTAGCTTGGACTGTTATTTACGGACTTTTTGTAGCAACATTCTTAACCTTAGTGGTTGTACCAATTTTATTCTTTTTAATTACACAATTTAAAATGTGGTTAAAAGGAAGTAAAAGTGATAAACAATTAGAAATGGATCAACAAATTCAAGAAATTGGATAATTGATAAATACCATTAAAAAAGGGTTAGCATTTTTAAAATGTTAACCCTTTTTCTATTTACACTTTTTAAAACTACATTTTTTTAGTAGTAATAATAATCACTCCATTTGGTGCATTATAGGTATCTTTAGCTTTTTTGCCCTTTACAATTTCCATTTTTTCGATAGTATTCGGACTTATTTTATCTAATATTTTTTTATCAACCTCTTTTCCATCTACAATTATTTTTGGACCATTTTTTGCCCCAAGCTTTTTATCTTCTTTTAATTGAATTTTAGGAAATTTAAAACGATCTGCTTCTTTAGTAACAATTAATATTACACCATTTGGTGCGTCGTATTTTTTTATAGCTTCTTTACCTTTTACAACAAACATAGATGCTATTTTACTTTGATCAATCAATTCTATAGGAAAATCAAAAACCTTACCATCAACAATAATTTTTGGTTTTGCACCATCTTGCAACTGTACTAACAAATTTTCGTTTTCAGACTTTTCATCTTGTGCTTGTACCACAGAAAACGAGCATAAAATGATAACGATTGTAAATAGTATTTTTTTCATTTTTATAAATATTTAGTGTTTAATTTATTTTTGTATACACAATTATTAAATCGTTTTCTAGAATTTTATTGTAAATCATTTGTTCTTTTTTTTCATCTTCAAACATACTTTTGGCTTCCTCTAATAATGCTGATTTTTCGCTCTCAGACAATTCATTAGAATTCATATTGTAAACAAATAATGATAGTATTAAGGTAATTGAAGCAGCCACAGACCATAAACCAACTTTAAGTTTTTGAGTTTTTTTTGTTTTTGCTTCAAAAGATTCCCATAATGTATCCTTAAAATTTTCAGGAATTTTATTTTGGTTTAGCTTTACAAAATCAAACCATTTTTTTAAAGGATGTTCCATTTTTTTAGCACTCTGTAATAAGCGTTTTTCTTCTTCTAAAGAAGACGCTCCAGCTTTGTATTTTTCGATGATATTTTTAATAGTTTCCTCGTTCATAATTGTATGTTTTTTCTAAGGATGCACCAATGTGTTTTCTTGCCCTAGATAACAAAACACGAACATATTCTACTGTAATTTCTAAGGATGCAGCAATTTCTTTAAATTCATAACCATCTACATCTCTCATCAAAAAAACTTCTTTTTGTTGTTGAGGCAATTGTTCTAAAATTTTAAAAATAATATTATTTAACTCTTTCCATTCTAAATTTGTAGCGTGATTTGTAGATTTTAAAATCTTTAATGCTGATGTTGAATCGTCTAAAATAATTGCTTTTTTTCTTAACAAATCAATACAGTAATTACGAGCTGTTATGAATACAAAACCTTTTAAATTAGGATGATTTTCCAGTTTTTTACGTTTTTGCCAAAGCTTAATCATGATTTCCTGAATAGCATCTTCAGCATTACAGCCGCCAAGTAAACGTGCAACCATAGGAAACAAACGTTCTGATAATGAAAATACCTTAAGTTTAAAATCTATTTTGGTCATTCTATTTTAGTAACGTAAAAGTATAAACACTTATAACAGTAAAATGTGATTATTATAAAAAAACATTGACTTAATAATCCTGAATAACTTAACTTAGAAC
>NZ_CBFHZT010000102.1:0-4162 GCF_965660385.1 Polaribacter sp. | reverse complement strand
GAGGTTTATTGTAAATGAAAAAAGTTTTAAAACAACAGTACCTGATATAACATTTATATGTTCAATTGTTGCGCATGATTTAATTAACCCCTACAATATTATTTTAGGATATACCAAGATTTTAAAAGACAATTATAGTACTTTGAGTGATGCCAATCGTATTAATTATATTGATAAAGTACATTCATACGCTAAAGCTAATTTTAATTTGGTAAATGGTTTACTAAAATGGGCTAAGCTACAATCTCGAGGTATAAGCATTAAAAATGAAGTTTTAAATGCAAATGATTATTTAAGGAAAATCGTAAAACCCTATCTTCCTTTACTTGATGAAAAAAAAATAAATTTAGTTATAGATGGCAAGGAAAATGAAGTATTTTATGCAGATAATAAATTCTTTAACATCATAATTGTTAATTTGTTTATCAATGCAATAAAATTTAGCAGAAAAAATGGCACTATTACCTTACAATTAAAAAAAGAGGGTAATTTTACACATATTATTGTACAAGATAATGGTGTTGGCATGAGTGAAGAGAAGTTAAAAGAAATCTTTAAGCTCTCTTGCATAACAAGTGAAATAGGCACAGAAGGTGAGCAAGGCACAGGTATGGGGCTATATATATGTAAAAAATTAATAGCTTACAAAAAATATTTTCACATTTAACGATATGCACTTTTGCTTCATGAAATTATTCAGAAATGATGTAAATTTGCCAATAATTTTGTGAATAATAATTTTACTTTTAAAAGAGTTTGGTGTTGATGAGCACAATAAATACAATGTATAATTTTACCTATTTTTGGCACATTTACGTTAAAAATGTCTCCAAACTTTTAAGAATAAATTTTGCAAAATCACACATTAAAAACAGCTGATATAGTGCTATAAATAAAACTAAAATTTGTACCTTAGTATAGGTATGTAGTATAATTTATGTCAATTTAATTTACCAATACTATAGGTATTTATTATAAATTTGCAATTTTTTAATTTGGTTAAGTGTAAAGCCATAAATTAACCAATTATTCTCTTAAGTATTTGTAAATATATGTCTAACATCAATAAATAAACGTTTGAATTGGTATTTGTAAAATCACTATGAAAAATAATAATTATGGAGAAAAATTTAACAGCTTATATAGTAGAAGATGATGTTTTAAATTTAGAATTATTAAAATTTCTAATTAATAAGTGTAATCCTAATATTTCTATCATTGGTGAAGCTAAGAATACAGATGAGTTTACAGGCTTAATGTTAGAAAATAAAGCAGATGTTCTTTTTTTAGATGTTGAATTAGAAGATGAGAAATCTTCTCTAGATATTTTAAATGATTTTAAAAATATAAAACCTGAAATTATCATTACAAGTTCATCTGAAGACTATGCACTGAATGCAATAAATGAATTTAATATTTTTTCATATTTAATTAAACCTTTAAATATTATAAAAATAAATAAGGCGTTATCGAAGTTAGAAAATGAATTAGAACAAAAAAGCGATAACAATGAATCTACGGATAATGTTTTAGCGGAAGGCATCATTGCTATACCCGACTTTAAATCAATTGAGCTTTTAGACATTTATAAAATATCTTATTTAGAGGCTGCTGGCAAATACACTGTGTTTCATTTAACTGACGGATCAAGTAGAACAGTTTCAAAAAATATCGGAAATTATGAACAGCAACTGCCAAAAAATGTATTTTTTAGAATTCATCACAAATTTTTAATAAACATCAATGAAACTAAAACTGTTTATAGGACAGATGGTCATTATTGTGTGCTTAAAAATGGTAAAAGTCTACCCATAGCTAAAAGAAGAATTGATGGGTTACGTAAGTATATTAATTTAAATTAATAAGTGTTTGGCTATTTGGTTTAGTGTAAATTATTGAAGAAATTATGCTTATATTCATGTTCAATTTTATTAAAAATTTTTCAATTACCAAGTTTTTAAAAGTAGTTTTATTTAGGTACATGTAACCCATTAATGTATTTCTATGCTCATTTACAATATTTTATATTTCACCATAAATTTATGGCTAAAAGAGTATATTAATGTAGTGAGTTGTGACTTTCCATCTATTAAAACGCAATAATTTCGATATTATTTTTTAAATTGTAAATGCAAATTAACCCCAAACTTTTTATGCAGTTTTTATATTCAAAAGTTACTTTTTAAGCAAAATAAAAAAAAATAATAGTTAAATAATCTCTTTAAAGAATTATTGTATAAACGATAGTTATTGTAAAATGGAATTAAATAAATCAGAACTTCAGGCATTATTAGAAATTACGTTAAATCAAAAAATTAACGGTCCTGAAAAAGTATTTCTACCACAAATTTTAAATCTATACAACAATACATTAAAGTGTCTACATGCTGATTTATACGAATTTGGAAAACAACCTAGTTTTACACAAAATCCAGATAAATTAAGTTTAGAATTGCATAAAAACTTAAATGAATTTACAAAAGATATTCATACTTCTAATAGTAACGCATTCCATAAGAAATTAGAGAATCACCATTTTTACGCTTTACCATTACATGAAAATGTATGGCTTCTTTTGGTAAGAAAGAGTGTTTTTTCAGAAAATATGTTTTTGCAGTTGATAAAAGTAGCAAGTCATTTAGGTGCTGAAATTAAGCAATCTAGAGAAAAAGAACGTCTTCAACTTTTAAAAAGACTTTTTGACAAATCCTTTGATTCAGTTCAAGTTTCTTATGAAAATGGTCAATTATTCTACATAAATGAAGTGGCATCTAAGAGGTTAGGTATCAAAAAAAGTGAAGTTAAAAATTATTATGTAAGTGATTTTGAAAAAATTTTCAAGAATAATGATAACGAATGGAAGAAACATGTTGACAACCTAAAAAAAGTAGGTCAGGTTATTGTAGAGGGTGAACACATTAATCAAAATAATATTCATTCAGTTCCTGTTGAGGTAAACGTTAAGTTAGCTAACATTAAAGATGAAAATTTTGTAATTGCTTTTTCTAGAGATATCACTAAAAGAAAAGAGCAAGAGCAAAAGTTATTACAAACATCGCAAAAGTTAGAAAGTATTTTTAATGAAATGACAGATATGGTTTATTCTATAAAAGTACCTTCCAATAAAGTTTTGTTTGTTACGCCATCCATAAAGTCTATTTTAGAAATTGATGAAAAAGAGTTTATGAATAACCCTAACATTTGTTTAAATATACTTTATTCAGAAAACAAAGACTTTTTATTCACTATAGAAAATGATCTTGATTTGTATGGTACATTTAGTGTAATAACTAAAATTAAAACGAAATCTGGAAAGGTAAAATGGATTAAAAACAAAGGAAAATATATCTATGATAAAAATTTAAAACCAATACGATTAGATGGTGTTATAACAGACATTACAAATGAGCATTTAATAGAAAAAGCACTTGATAACGAGATTAAACTTCGGGATGCTCTAATAGATATTGCAGCTACGTACATCAACTTAGAACCAAAATACCTAAATGATACCATTAATAAATCTCTTGAAAAAATGGGTAGATTTGTTAATGCTGATAGAGCTTATATTTTTGATTATGATTTTAAATTGAATACAACTTCAAATACATATGAATGGTGTAAAGAAGGCATAAGTCCAGAAATACAGAACCTTCAAAATGTACCAATAGAAGCTATTCCTCAATGGATAGAAAAGCATAAAAATGGAGACTCTTTTTATATTGAAGAAGTTGCTCTACTTAACGAGGAAGATCCTAATGAAAATGCATTAAAATCAATCTTAGCCCCTCAAAATATTAAGAGTTTACTTACCATTCCTATTTTAAGTAATAAGGAGTTAATTGGTTTTGTTGGCTTTGATTACGTAAATAATACTCATACCTATATTGAAAAAGAAAAGAAAATATTAGCGCTTTTTGGTATGATGCTCATTAATATTAGAAACAGGCAAAAATTAAATAATAAACTAAGAATTGAAGGTGAAAAGTTTCAGAATATTATTGCAAATATGAATTTAGGTTTATTAGAGTTAGACTTAGATAATAACGTAATATTTGCAAATCAAAGCTTTTGCGATATGTCTGGCTATGAACTAAATCAAATAAAAAGTAAAAATGCTGATGAAATTTTTTCAAATACTATAATTTCAACTGATAAATAT
>NZ_CBFHZT010000101.1:0-4232 GCF_965660385.1 Polaribacter sp. | reverse complement strand
TGCTGGGGCTTCTGCATATTCTAGAGATATCGATTTTGAGCGTTTTAGAGTGATAGCAGATTCAGTTGGAGCAATTTTAATGGCAGATATTTCTCATCCATCAGGAATGATAGCAAAAGGTATTTTAAACGATCCTTTGCCTCATTGCCATATTGTAACGACAACAACTCACAAAACATTGCGTGGTCCAAGAGGTGGAATGATTATGATGGGACAAGATTTTGATAATCCTTTTGGGGAAACTTTAAAAAGTGGAAAACCTAAAAAAATGTCAATGTTGTTAAATTCTGCGGTTTTTCCTGGAAATCAAGGGGGGCCTTTAGAACATGTGATTGCTGCAAAAGCCATTGCTTTTGGTGAGGCATTAACCGATGAATTTTTAGAATATCAAATTCAAGTGAAAGAAAATGCGGCTGCAATGGCTGCAGAATTTGTAGCTAAAGGTTATGATTTAATTTCGGGTGGAACAGACAATCATTGTATGTTAATCGATTTAAGAAACAAGAATATTTCTGGTAAAGATGCAGAAATTGCTTTAGGAAAGGCAGATATTACTGTTAATAAAAATATGGTACCTTTTGATGATAAAAGTCCGTTTGTAACTTCTGGAATTAGAGTAGGAACACCTGCAATTACTACAAGAGGTTTAAAAACTGAAGATATGAAAGCTGTTGTTAATTTTATTGATGAAGCGATTCAAAATGCAGCTAATGACGAAGCTTTGCATGAAATTGGTGAACGCGTTGCAGATATGATGGGTTCTCGCAGATTATTTGTGATGTAGATTTTATTTTTTTATGATATAAGAACACCACTTTTAAATGAAGTGGTGTTTTTTTTTGGCGATGATTAAACTAAAAATAATATTATAAAACCTATAATAGAGGTTATAAATGTAGCTAACAATACAGGGCCAATATTTTTATTTAAAATTGTGGTATATTTTGTAATCCCAGCAACTGCAGCAGCAGAAATAATATTAAATAAACAGATCGCATTTCCTAATGATGCTCCATTTAATTGCATGGCTAAAATAATTTCTGTAGATAAACTTAAGTTTTCTGCTGAACTGTATTGAACAGATCCAAAAATAATATTAGAAACTGTGGTGCTACCTGTAATAAATGTACCCATTACACCAATAAATGGACTTATTATAGGGTAAGCATTTCCTGTTTGTGCAAAAAGCTCAGACATGGTAGCGATCATGGATGGCATGGTTGTTCCACTAGATAGCATTAATTGAGTAATACCCAATGAAGGAAACAAAATTAAAAAAATACTTAAGGTTTTATTTAATACTGGTTTGAGCCTCACTTTATAATTTTTACCCAAAAGTGCAGCAAATAGTGCTGCAATGGCAAAAGGAAAAAGTGGAGATCTAAAAGGTAGAAATGAAGCATCAACGTTAGAATTAAACATGTTTTCGAACGATAATTTAAAAGATATTAGGGGTTGAATAGCCGTTATTATTTTTGGAACTAATAGTAAAATCACCAATATACCATAAGGAATCCATGGTTTCCAATCTAATTTTTTATTGGTAAAGAAGAAGAAAAAGGCAAAAGCTCCCATAAAAGTTGCTGCAATAACACCTGTAAGTTCTTTTAGAAAAAAAGATAAAATCACAAAAGGTAAAGCGATGCTTAAATACAATTTCCAACTGTATGCAGAGATTTCTGGATGTTCTTTAACTACAAAACGTTGAATAAAAAATAATAATATGGCACCTGAAACTATCATAAAACAAGATGCATATAAATAAATTTGTTTCACTTGAAGTATTCCTAAATCTAATGAACCTTGAAAACCAGCAATAACAGGTGTACCAATTGCACCAGTAATGGCAAATAAACCATCGATAAGTAATACCACAACAATAGATAAAATTGGTGAGAAACCTAATGAAATTAATAAAAGGGGCACAATTGCTCCTGGTGTACCAAATCCTGCTACACTTTCAAAAAAAGCCGTTAAGAAAAAAGCTAAAAAATAAAATTGAAAACTAGTATTATGATGTGCTTTTTTTAGTGAGCTTTTTATTTTTTCAATAAAACCAACCTCCTCCATATTAGCGTGTAATAATAAGGCTCCAAAAACAATCATTAAAATTGAAATGGTGTTGATAAAAGCAGAAATTAAAGCAGCTGGAAAGGCGATTAATTTACTATCCCAAATAAAAAATAATATCGTGGTTACAATAAAACCCGCATAAATTCCGGCCTTTACACCTTTTAACAAACTTACGAATAGTAGTACTAATATTGGTGTTAAAGATAACACTGAATACAAAATACTCATAAAATAAATGGTTTAATGCAGCTCTTGTAAATATCTTATATCCTATAAAGTTTATCAAATTTTAATACAGAGCTTAATATCGTTCAAAAATAGCATTACTTAAATATTGCTATTATGATAATTATCAACTTATGTAAATAAAAAATAGTAATTATTTGTTATAAAGTTCTTTTCTTAAGTACACCTTAGGGTAACGATTAACAAATTTTTAAAATAAATATCCTTTAGAGTTGGCAGTCATAAAGCTTCTTTTTTTTAAATTTGAAAAAAAACACTAATGGATGCATATTTTATAGCAACAATATTAATTTTTCTTTCTGCAATTTTTGGCTTTATTAATGTTCGTTTTTTAAAATTACCAAATACAATTGGCTTAATGGTAATGACAATTGTGTTTACTCTAGGGGTGTTTTTGTTAAGTTATTTTGATGCTACCTTGTTAAATATTGAAAAATCAATCATTACTAAAATAGATTTTAAAACTGTACTGTTAGATGAGATGTTAAGTTTCTTACTTTTTGCAGGGGCTTTACACACTAATTTTGAGCAGTTAAAAATTCAACGTTGGCCAATACTTTTATTTTCTACATTAGGGGTTTTAACATCTACTTTTTTAGTGGGTGGTGCTATTTTTGTTTTATTAGAATTGTTTAATTTTTCGGCAGATTTTATTTACTGTTTGCTTTTTGGCGCTTTAATTTCTCCTACAGATCCGATAGCTGTTTTAGGAATCTTAAAAAAAGCAGGAGTGCCCAAAAAATTAGAAACTAAAATTGTGGGAGAATCTTTATTTAATGATGGAGTAGGCGTTGTTGTTTTTTTAACTATTTTTCAGATAGCACAATCTGGCATTGATAACGAAACTACGTTTAATGTTTTTAAATTATTTGGACAAGAAGTTGTTGGTGGAGTAGTACTTGGTGGAATTTTGGGTTACCTCTGTTATAAGTTGATGAAAGCCATTGATGATTACGATATTGAAGTAATTATTACTTTGGCAGCAGTTATGGGAGGTACTGTTATTGCGCATAAATTGCATGTTTCTGCACCCTTAGCCATGGTAACCGCTGGTTTAATTGTAGGTAACGATACTGTAAGATCTTCTTCAATGTCTAAAATCACAGAAAAATACGTAGACAAATTTTGGGAATTATTAGATATTCTTTTAAATGCGATACTTTTTGTATTGATTGGTATGGAAATGCTGGTCTTGGTTTTTGAAGGAAAATACATTATTGTTGGGTTAATTGCAATTCCTATAGTGTTACTTTGTAGGTATGTTTCTTTGTTTTTACCTATTAAAATTTTTGCTAAAAAGTTAGAATTTGTACCAAAAACGAATTTAATTATGACTTGGGGAGGTTTACGAGGTGGAATTTCAATTGCTTTGGCATTAGGGTTGTCTACAGAAATGCATCGTGATTTGTTTTTAGTGATTACCTATATTGTGGTGATTTTTTCTATTATAGCTCAAGGGTTAACAGTGGGTAAACTTGTCAATAAATTTAAAGCATAAAAAAAGTACCAAACTTTTAATTTGATACTTTCTTTTTTATGAGATAATTTTTACCAATTTTTTATTTCTTCAGCAATCTCATCTTTTGCTTTTCCATATTTTTCTTGGATTTCTCCAATCAATTTTTCTTTTTCTCCTTCAGCTTTTACTGAATCTTTATTGGTGATTTCTCCATACTTTTCTTGAAATTCACCTTTTATTTGTTTCCATTTTCCTTGATTAGTGTCTGTATTCATAATTTTAATTTTAAATGTTAATATGTATTGCGTTAAAATTCATGATTTATTCATTCTGAATTTTATCTGCAATTTTTTTGTTTGATTTATCTGAAGCAGTATTGGTTTGCTTCTCTAATTCATCTTTATCAACGCCATCTAATCTATTTTTAGAGGCATCTTGATCTTTGTACTCATTA
>NZ_CBFHZT010000100.1:2134-4249 GCF_965660385.1 Polaribacter sp. | reverse complement strand
TTATACAAGTCTTTTGATACGTTCCTTTTCTGTTTGGTTAACGCTGTCCTAGATTCCTTAACGACTACCTTACCAAACCTGTTTAACTCTTTCTCTACTGACATAGGTTTAAAGCAGTATTAGGCATTGTAACTTGGAATGATAACTGCCACCCCTCCAAGTTATTCTTATCTTGCACGTTCTTTCTTTTCAATGCTTGGGGATTCTCACTCGCTGTGATGTTATTATCATTAAAACCGTATAGCATCTTACTCCATAACCTGTTTAATATTGCTAACATTTCATTATAATTATCTACTTCATTCTGATACCATATTTTAGAACCGTTAACCTCGTTCGTTGTATCTCTTTGATTCATTGTTGAAATTACAACATCAAACACCACATTTTGACCATTGGTAAAACTAGCGTCGTTTATCTCTATGTTAGCCAAAGGGTAAATATTCATTTTATTCAGGTCCATTTCTTCGGGGCTACCAAATGTAATTGTGTTTACTAAATCATCTTGCTCTAAAAGTGATTTGATATACCTTATTAATTCGCTATAATGATTGAGACCTACTGCCATTTGTTTGTATCTTATGTTTTAATTTCATTGTATCATTTCTACACGCTAATACTACGTGTGTTTTATGTATATTTTCTTTTAATAGTCTATCAATTTCAAATAGATTTCCGTTTGCTAAATCGTAAATAGTGGCGTAATACCCCCACTTTTCAAAATACTTACTTGCATCTACTCCCTCGCTTGTTCCGTTTGTGTAGACATCAGGATATAATTCTCTAAATCGTTTGACAAATTCAAAAAAAAACCTTGCACGCCATTTGCAATAGACATAGGCAATTCTTTTAACCTATCAGCATTAAATTTTGTGCCCTCATAATTTACAATAGTATAATTCTTAAACCTATCTTTTAACTTAACTGGTCTGTACGCTACTGCTAAGAACCTATGTAAGTCATCTACATATTCTGAATACTTTATTAAATCCGTATATTCCCCATTTGTTAGTTTATCAAAGTTAGGAATCAAACCAAACTCGATACCATTTAACACAAACTTTTGCTTAAACTCCCCTTCTTTTTGTAAAGCCTCTTGAACATCTACAAATAATCTATTCCTATCTTTTACACTAATCGCATCAATATTATCAAAGCCTAAAACTATTTTTAAAATCTCGTTATCCAATTCTTTGCCCTTTAGATTATCATTTTCTAATAGTTTTTGAATAGCTTGATGTTGACCGACTGTTATATCATCTAAACTAGATGGTACTTTAACTTTAACTTTCATATTTGTATAACTAATTTTTTGCTATATTGTTACTACCAACGTAACTTATTACCTGTATCGCTTCCGTGTAGCATATAGTAAACGATATAACGCAAAGCATCAATTAAATGGTTAAAATCATCTTGGTAAGTCTTTGAGCCTTTGTCAGCGTAAACGTGGTTATTAAATTCCTTTATTAAATTAGTGCTTTCAGCTGTTACGATTATTTCGTAATCTTGTAGTATCATTACACCTGCAGTAATTGAGCCTTGACCTTTTTTAGCTGGAAATATATTACAACCTAAAGCCAATTCAGAAATAAGTCGAGGTTCAGCACTATCACCTACAATCATCTTTTGACCACAGTATTTTTTATTAATTTGTAGTATCTGTGATGTTTGTAAGCCAGCTTTGTAAAGTAACTCCTTAGCGTATATTTTCTTTTTAGATTTATCGATTGCCACCTCTACTAGGGTTGTAGGGTCGTTGCTAAAACCGTAATCTTGACCAAAGTATGTTTGTAGTTTGTCAGGGTTAAATTCTCCAATACTCCAATTCTCAAATACAACGCCTTCTGCTTTGTTAAGCCACCCACCAAGTATAACGTGTTTATATTTGCTTGGATTGTTTTCTTTAATATCTTTAATTCGTGTTAAGTAACTTTCTGATAAATTTTCGTAGTTATCTAAGTAAGTAGTATGTATGTATGTAGTATCATCTTTTACTAGATTAGAACCACCCTCAACCCCTTTGCTCTCAAAAAAACGTTTATATATAAAATGTTCTTTTGTTGATGGGTTTAAGATAAGTATAACTCTATTTTGAATACCCTTAACACGAAT
>NZ_CBFHZT010000100.1:0-2035 GCF_965660385.1 Polaribacter sp. | reverse complement strand
CATCAGCTTTTGGCTTTCTACCAGCTCCTTTTCTTTTACCTCCGTGTGCCATAACTTGAAATAATCTTGTTTATTCAAATATAATTTTAATAGCTTTAATAGCTCTATTTACAGCCTCAGCATAATAATAAAAATCATCTTGTATAAAATTATTTTTTATTTCTGTTAACTGTTCTGTGTTTAAGATACCATCCTCATAATTAATAATAAAGTCAATAGTTGTTTTACCTACTAAATCTTTTGTAATATCTTCAACTATTTCAGGCGTAAATGTAATTTCTATTTCCTCCATTTTAAACGTTTATTATTATAGCCATCTAAATCCTCCCCTAATATCTTTTTTCTTATTTTAATTAAGTGCCTGTACGTTTTAATACGACATTGATTGTACTCTTTAGCTATTTTACCAGTTGACAAATCGTAATTTAAATAGATTAATTCTTTTTCATAATCTGTTAAATTTTCAATTCTATTTAATATTTCAATCTCTCTATTAGTATAACTATAATTATCTGATATTGTAACATCTTTTGTCTTATCATCCTCTATTTCTACATTATATTTATTGGATTTCTTAACGTCTTTAAATAGATTGTAGATTGTTAGTATAACATAAGAGTAATTCCATTTTTCAGGATTGGCAGAATAGATTTTTAGATACATATTTTGTACAAGTTCATCTGCCAAGTGTTTATTACCTGTTATCTTTAGAGCCACTTCCCTCCAATAAGCATCTTTTTTTGATAATGATTGTAGTATGTTAGCCATTTAATACATTTTACCATTAATAAAAAACGAATCATTATAAACAGATATTTGATTAACATAGTAAAGCCCTTTGTTATCAATGTACACTTCAGCAAATCCATTCGCCCAAATATCTTTTTGAAATCTTGGCATATAATTAAATACTTTATGATTTACATTGCCAAGCCAGCCTATATTATAAGATGCTCGTTTACCCTGTCTAAATGATTGAACCCTATGCGTATGCCCAAACATAATAGAGCGACCAGTTACATCTAAATGTTTTTTAGCGGTGTGTATATTACAGTAAACGCCGTGAATGATATCTAAGTGTTCGCCTAAAGTAAAATAGTCATCTTTCCAATTCTCTTTAACTTCATAACCTCTATTATGTAATTTAAGCGCATCTGTTGGACTCATTAAAGCGTTACCATACTTAGCCTTATCCCCTTTAGCTATTTCTCTAAAATAACGGTCTTCGTGGTTACCATATAAGAAATACTTTTTACAAGAAAGTTTATATTTACCAAGTGCATTATCAATATCATCTAGCACCTCGTTACCAATAGCATATTCACTTTCTAAAGTAATTCCTGTTAGATTCTTTAAACTATTCTCATTATAAGAGCCAAGTGTAAACAAGTCTAAGAAATCCCCACTTAAACAGATTCCGTAAATATTTTGTTTATTTTCTCTTATGTATTTAACAATCTTAGAAAATAATATTTTGTTATGAAATGGAGCGTGTATGTCAGGCAGTACTAACCATTTTTGCATCTTTGGTTTACGGTGGTTAATTATTAACTCATTTTCAAACTTGTTTAACCGTGGGCGATATTCTTGCTTTTTATTACTCATTAAAATAATCATTTATAAGTTCTTCATTATAAATGCTTTTAGTTAAAGCTAAAAATAAATCCATAAATTCATTAAATGTTAAATCGTCGTGTTCTGTTTCAATAGTTCTTTTGACGTTGTAGTGGTCTATTGTTATTTTCATTTTGTTATTATTCGGCTTACAACCCTTATTATTACAAATTCGGGTGTACAACCATATTTTTGATAAAAGTAGTAAAAATTAGCGAATTACACAAATAAATAAAAAAAAGTTAAAAAAATGTTGTGTAGTATATATATTTGATATATATTGCACTCGATTAGAAAAATAACCACTAAAAATAATAAAATGAAAAAACTAGCAAAAATACACAAAGACTACATTACAAAAATGATTAAAGAAAAAGAAAGAGTTAGTAGTTTCAAGGCTTACTGTAAGGGTGCTGGATTT
>NZ_CBFHZT010000099.1:0-4658 GCF_965660385.1 Polaribacter sp. | reverse complement strand
CCAACAACATAAAGAATAGGAGCAAGCTCAACGCTATAAGCTGTTAAAGATAAAGTTATACCTGGTGATGTTCTAAATAAGTCTCCAGCCGCTGTTTTTGCGATTGCTATAATTCTAAAATCATAATCTTTTGCAGTTTTAGCAACACCATTATTGTCTAACACAAATGTATTTAATTCACCATGCGTTAAATCTATACTATTTTCAGTTGTTTCTCCTAAAACTAAAGCATTGGCAAAATCAGTACCTGCTTCTGCAGCTTCTAACTGATAGCTAACCTCCACTGTAGAGGTTTCTGTAATTTCTGGATCTTCCCAAGTAATAGTTGCTGCTATTAAATCTGGGTCTACATCTGAAAGCGTATAAGCATCTCCTGAATTAGGGCTAGTAATCGATGGTAATTTTACTGCAAATTTTGATACTTGAAATAAAATTGAATTTGAAATTGCAGTACCTGTATTTAATCTCATATAAACTGCAGTAGCACTAAAAGATTTGATATCTGCATTGTCTAAAATTTGATTAAAACTAGCAACAGTCATAGAAAAGTTATTCTTTTCTGTTGATCCTAAAGAAATAGGGTTAACAAATTCTGGCTCAGTTGCCATTTCTATAGTGTATGTAGCACCTGTATTGATTTCATCAACCCAATTTATGGTAAAGGCTGGGTTGTCTGGTACTTCAAAATTTAAGAAAATATTGCTGATTCCAGGTGTATTTAAAACAAACTCTGGATCTGGTGTAACTATAGTTAAACTTTCTTCAACATCACAAGAACCTAAAATTAAGGTTAGTGACAGAATTAAGTAACTAATTTTTTTAAAATATTTTTTCATTTTATCTTTTATTTAAAGTGATATTATAAGTTTAATGGAATTAAAATATAACGTCCTGTTAAGTCATTAAACCAAACATCGTAATCATCTTCTACAATAACAGGAATAGCTCCTCCACCATCTGTAGCCACTCCAGAGAAAGAGGTTGAACTTCCCCATTTTGCACCAGAATCTGTAACAAACTCTATATTACCAGGTGTTAACCTAACGCTATTGACATACCAAATATGACCATCAAAAGCTAATTGATTCATAGCAACACTTGCAGTACTAGAACCTTCAATTGTTAAAGATGCAGGACTTGTTTTTCCACTTGCATCAAAAGAATCGAATGTAAACGTATTGGTTGCAAAATTTATTTTAAAGGTATAAAAGCCTTCTGGTATACCAGAGCCTCCTCCATAAGGAAAACGTTCAGGATCAGTTCCTCCACCAAGGTTAGCACCTACTGTAGTGCCATCATCCGTACCATATTGTGGTTGCCATAATCCTTTGGTAGATAATACTTTAAAATGACCATCTTGAGAAAATCTACCAGTATAATAATATAAATTACTATCTGAAGGGTCTCTAAAAAGTGCAGGATTATTATTGTTGTTTTCCCATCCTGGAGCTGTAGCATCTCCTACTAAATAAAAGTCATTGAACGTATAATTGAAATAAGGGTATACATTTAATTGTATAGGGTTTGAAGCAACAGTTTCACTATTTGTAGTGCCTAAAGACGATACAATTCTAATAAATACTGGTTTCCATTCAAAAGGGTTTAAACCTGCATTACCAGCAGCTGAATTTACTTCTGCAACAGATAATGTAATTGCAGTTTCGCCAGTAGTTGTTGCAGCAGTTATAGGAGCTGTAAAATCAGCATCACTAGAAAACTCAATTGCATAATTTACTGCAGCTTGTATTCCATAACTAGCATCTTGCCAGTTAAGATTAATAGCAGGGTTGTTTGTATTTACAGCATCTAACGTTAACTCTGTAAAACCTAAATCTGCTAATACAGGGGCTGTTGGATTTGATGTTATTGTAAATAATTCAGAATCATCATCACAAGCATTTACGATCAATAAGAATAATCCTATGATTGTTATTGCTGAAAATCGTTTTATATTTTTTTTCATTTCTAAATATTTTTGATGTTTAATACCCCTCATTTTGGGTTAAATTTGGGTTAGATGCTAAACTTGCAGAAGGTATTGGATATAATCTTCTTGTTGCAGGTATAGAGATACCATTGCTTCCATTACCTTTCCAAACCCAGTTGTAAGAACCGCCTGTGAATTTTCCAAAACGAATTAAGTCTTGTCTTCTATGCGCTTCCCAATGTAATTCTCTAGCTCTTTCATCTAAAATAAAATCTAAATTTAAATCTGAAAGTGTTAAGTTATTTTGAGGATTATTAGCTCTAGTTCTGATTGCGTTTATGTAGTTAACAGCATCTGTAGGTTCTGCACCAGAACCTCCTCTTAAGTGAGCTTCTATGTACATTAAATAAACATCTGCCAATCTAAATAATGGAAAATCTGTATCTGCAAATGTTAAACTAACATCAGAACCTGCTGCTCCTGTTGAGGTTAAATTAGAGTATTTTGCTAAAATATAACCTTGGTCTTGATTAGAAATATCTGTAATTTCTTTACTTCTTCCTTGAGAAATAATTGTATTTCTAGTATCATTGTTATAGATGCTTGGTTCAAATAATTCTACAAATTGTTTTCTTAGTCTTAAAGCGCCACCCCAACCAGCAGGACTTACTCCTAAAGATGAACCATTACCTTCTATACTACCTACAGAACCATTAATCATTACTGTAGTAGGTCCGTAGTTTTGTGTGTAAATACCATCAGATATTAATGGGAAGATAATTTCATTTGCAGCAGAGTTAGTATCGTTATCTGCCATAAAGTTGTGCAAATAATTAGAAGCTAACGAAAAACCACCGCCAATAATTTTTTTACAGTAGTCAATACATTCTGTGTATTTAGCTTCACCTATATAAACCTCTGCATTTAAATAAATTTTAGATAATATCATCCAAGCAACAGCTTGGTCTGCTCTACCATGTTCATTTGCTCTAGGTGCTGGTAAATCAGCCTCAATAGCTTTTAGTTCAGCCTCTACATAATCAAATAATTGCTGTCTGTTGTACGCTCTAGGTGGAGCATTAATTGCATCTTCTTCTGTTGTAAAGTTTGCTTGACCAAATAAATCCATCATATAGTAATATGACATTGCTCTTAACAAGCGAGCTTCTGCTCTAAATTGTTGTACCGCCGTTTTTGTTGCATCAGACACGTTTCTTTCTGATAACTTTGCATCTGTAGTTTCTCTTAAAAAATTGTTTGCAAAAGCTATAGTAACATGCGTTCTACCATACATTCCTAAAAGAATTGGGTCAGCTTCATTCCAAATATTTCGTTGAATTTCGCGAGTTCCTGGGTCATTTTCGTAAGACCAAATCATTTGGTCTGCAGATAAGGTTTGAAGGTATAATAAAACCCTACCAAATTGACTTGTACCCGCGTCTAAACCTTGTATGTTTGACGAACCTGCACCATCAACACCTGTTAATGATAAGTTACCATATACGCCAGCCAATAGTCTTTTATAAGAGGTTTCATCTTGAAAGAAATCTTCTCCTAATAAATCTTGGTCATCTTGTGGTGTGATGTCTAAATCTTTTGTACAAGAAGACAAAGCAACAACCATCACCAAAATAAAGACTGCTATTTTTTCTATTTTTAATATTTTTTTCATTATTTAATTTTTATGAATTAAAACTTAATGTTAGCACCTACCAAAAATACTCTAGGTCTTGGGTAGTTTTGATTATCGATACCACCACTACCTAATTCAGGATCTAACCCTGAGTAGTTGGTTAACAAAAACACATTCTGCATACCTGCCCAAAAACGAATACTGTTTGAATCGAATTTTTTTATTGGTTTATCTAAAGTATAACCTAACGTAATATTATCCATTCTTAAAAAAGAAGCATTTTCTAAATAAATATCAGATCTAATAACATTAGCTGTAGTATTAAAGTTTGTATTTAAAACGGATGTTGGTATGTTAGCTATAACAGCATTGTCTCTTAATAAATCGTATTGAGCTAAAGAAGAATTAACGTTATTGTATAAATAATTACCAACACTTGCTCTTAAGTTAAAGGCTAAATCAAAGCTTTTGTAATTAAAATTAGATTGAAAACCAAACGTTATGTTTGCTTGTGGATCTTCTTTTAAATATCGGTCAGAATCATTTGTAATTCCATCTCCATTTAAGTCAGCATAAGCACCTTCAATTGGGTTACCTGCACTATCATACAATTGTTTATAAACATAAAATGAATTTGGAGCAAAACCTTCTCTATGCAATTGAATAAAGTTTCCTGTACCACCAGCAATTCCACCTTGAGTAATGTCTTGACCTAAAGCCAATTCTTTAATTTCTCTACCAAGATATGTGGTGTTAAAGTTTACATTCCAACTAAAGTCTTCGGTTTTTAAAACATCAGCATTTAAAGCAAACTCTACCCCATTAACCTGTAAATCTCCAATGTTTTGTAAAACTCTGTTTGTAAAGTTAGTACCATCAGCAACAGGTGCATCTGATAATAAATCTGTTGAGTTTTTTTGAAACACGTTTAAAGAACCTGTAATTTTATTATCGAATAAACCATAATCTATACCTAATTCTACAGTAGCTGTTTTTTCCCATCTCAAATTACTCCTTGCAGAAGGAATTGTTGAAAGTATAGGGACACCTCCAAAAATGTATTGAGAATCTTGATTACCAAAACGATATCTATCTAAA
>NZ_CBFHZT010000098.1:0-4725 GCF_965660385.1 Polaribacter sp. | reverse complement strand
ATTTTGCCATGCTCTACAGCCTATAAATTTATTTCCTGTTCCTGCATCTAACTTACTTGCAAAACCATCAGCATTTTCTAAAGTAGAATCTGCGTTAAAGAATGAATCACAATTTAAAACTGTATTATTTGCACCACCATTACCTATTTGTAAACCTGTATCTGAGTTTTCACTAAATTCACAAAACTCAATAAGATTATCATTACCTGTTATTAACATACCATTATCTCCTGCATTAAAAACTTTAATCCCTTTAATGTGCCAAAAATTACCCGATAATTCAATACCTCTATTTGAACTGTTTTCTGACATTGCAGAAAAATCAAGTGTAGGTCTTTGGGTATTATTTGGATGTGGTAAAATAGAAATAAGACTTGATGATGTTCCGCTTTGACCGATATTTATTGTAGAACTAAAAGTAAAAGTTCCTTCTTTTACATAAATAACATCTCCTGCTACTGCATTCTGTATAGCTGTCAATAGCTCTTGACTTGTAGCAACCCCAGGTACATTTGAAAAACCTGAAATGTTAACAGCTAACTCACCAAACACAGCATTAGCATCCTGTGATGTAGCTCTTACTGTTACAGAACCATTATCTAAAGGTGTTAATATACCCTCTGAATTAATGGTTGCAATTGCGCTATTTGAAACAGACCAAACCACTTCTTGTGTAGTTGCATTAGCTGGAAAAACCTCTGCAGAGAAACTTTGTGGTTGTCCATCAGTAATATCTGAACCAGATACAGTGATACTTTCTACCAAAACAACAGGAATAACAACACCAGATACTGTTATATCTTTAGTACCTACTACTCCAGAATCATCTTGAGCTGTGGCAGTAACTGTAACCATACCATTTGTAACAGCTCTTAATAAACCGCTTGAAGATATTGTTGCTATGCTCTCATCCGAAACACTCCAGGCAACTGTTCGATTTAATGCTGTGGTAGGAAAAACTTCTGCTCTCATTTGAGAAGTTCCTCCATCACTTATATCATCACCACTAACTACAATACTCTTAACAATAGTTTCAGTTAAGTCATCCTCATTAGTAGTACATGAAGCTATTATTAACAACATGATATAAAACGGATATTTAAATATATTTTTCATTAATTATTTTTAAATTATATTTGTTTAATAATGTAATCGATTGCACAATATTATAAATAAAGTTTCGATTTACAAAATTTATTAATTAAAAATATTTTTTTCAGAAAAAAAATCATTAATTAGCAAAATGGTAAAGAAGACCACGATATACGACATTGCTGACAAGTTAGGTTTAACTGCAGCAACAGTTTCTAGAGCATTAAATAATAATCCTAAAATTAGTGAAAAGACTAGAAAATTAATAAAGGAAACTGCTTTAGAGTTAAATTATGAGCAAAATACGCTTGCAAAAGCGCTTAAAAGTGGTAAAAGTTATAACGTGGGTGTAATTGTACCACGTATAGATAGCAACTTTTTTGCTTCTGTAATTAGGGGAATTGAAGATGAATTGTACCCTAAAGGATATCATGTGATAATTTGTCAGACTCATGATCAAGAAAATCAAGAAATAGGCAATATTAACAGTTTGTTAAGTACCCAAGTTGATGGGATTTTAATGTCTATAACGAACCGAAAGGCTACAAATAAAATTTTTGAGAGTATTTCTAAGAAAAATGTTCCTCTTATATTTTTTGATAGAAAAAAGGAGATTTCCAATGTTAGTTCTATTACTATTGATGACTTTAATGGGGCATACAATGCAACTCAACATTTAATAGAGCAAGGATGCAAAAGAATTGCACATTTTTCAAACGATAAAAGATTAGAGATTTTTAAAAATAGGTTTTTAGGTTATAAGCAAGCAATCATAGACAATGGTTTAGAGTATGATGAGAGTTTGGTTATTGAAACTTTTAGTAAAGTTTTGTCAGGAAGAGAGTCAGCCAAAAAGTTATTAAGTTTACCAAACCCACCTGATGCAATTTTCTCTTCGAGTGATTTTTCAGCGCTTGGTGCTATTCAAGAAATTAAAGCTCATGGATTAAAAATACCAGAAGACATTAGTGTTATAGGTTTTAGTAACGAGCCATTTACTCGCTTTATGGAATTATCTATAACATCTGTTGATCAATCTCCTGTAGAAATGGGAAGAAAAGCTGCTTTGCTATTTTTAGATGAAGTAGAGGCTAAAGTAAATAAAAAGAAACCGCAACAAATTGTGTTACAGCCAGAATTAATTATACGTAAATCTTCTCTTAAAAAAGTTCTTAATTAAGAGAAGATTTAGTATTTAATTTATAAAGAAACCCCTCTTTTCCAAGGAATAAAGTCGTCTTGTTTTAGCAAACCTGCTTTAGAAGTAATTTTACCACTTGCTACATCAACAATATAGTCAAGAATTGTTTCTGCCATTTCTGCTATAGATTTTTCACCTTTAATAACATCACCTGTATCAATATCAATAATATCACTCATTCTATTGGCTAAATCAGAATTAGAAGATACTTTTATAACAGGCGTAATTGGGTTACCTGTTGGCGTACCTAAACCTGTTGTAAACAAAACTATATTTGCTCCAGAACCTACCATTCCAGTGGTACTTTCTACATCATTACCTGGTGTGCACAATAAGTTTAAACCTGGTTTTGTAATGTATTCTCCATAATCTAAAACATCTACTACTGGAGATGTTCCTGCTTTTTTAGCAGCTCCTGCAGATTTCATGGCATCAGT
Source organism: Polaribacter sp. (assembly GCF_965660385.1). GTDB lineage: Bacteria > Bacteroidota > Bacteroidia > Flavobacteriales > Flavobacteriaceae > Polaribacter. The sequence continues at coordinate 1,995 of NZ_CBFHZT010000098.1, read as the reverse complement.
AATTAAACCGTCTTTAATGTTTCCTGGAGAAGGATTCATATCGAACCCAGAACCAGCATCTACAACCGATTTTTCAAAAGCTTGCATTAAATTCAAAAACTTATTCGCTTTTTCTTCTTCAACACATCTGTTTACCAACTCTTGTTCTACACCACACAATTCTGGAAACTCAGATAAAATAGCGGTACCACCCAAAGCAACTAGCATATCTGAAGTGTATCCTAAACTTGGGTTTGCAGAAATTCCAGAAAAACCATCAGATCCACCACATTCTAAACCTACTTTCAACTTAGATAATGGAGCTGGTTTTCTTTCTATTTCATTGGCTTTTTTAATGGCCTCATAAGAATTTTTTATAATAGCCGTAAGCATTTCATCTACAGTACCCATTTGTTGTTGTTCATACATCAACACTGGTTTTTTATTATCTGGACTAATTGCGTCTAAAGCTTTATTAAATATATCCATTTGTAGGTTTTGACAACCCAAGCTTAATACTGTTGCCCCAGCAACATTTGGATTTTTTACATAACCCGCTAAAAGTCTTGCTAAACTCTCAGAATCCTGTCTAATACCACCACAACCACCTGGATGCGTAATGAATTTTACATCAATATTTTCAAATACTTTTGTAACTTCCTTTTCTGCATTATCTGTATCTTCTTCACCCTTTACTAGAGAGCGCAATAACATTTGATGCGAATTAGACTTTACAGTTAATAATTCTTTTTCAAAGACATCTCTTAGTTTTTCTATGTTTTTATTCTCACAAAAAACCAAAGGAAAAAACAACCAAACATTGGCTGTACCAACCTGTCCATCTTCTCTATGGTAACCCATAAAGGTTTTGTCTTTCCATTTATCAACATTAGGTGCTGTCCAACCAATAGTTCCTGTTTTTTGAGAAACTTTTGCACTTTGATGTTTTACATTTTCTGTAGTTAAAACACCTCCTTTTTCAATTTTAGAGCTTGCTTTACCCACTAAAACACCGTACATAAAAATTTCACTTCCATTTTCAAATGTTTCTAAAGCAATTTTATGTTTTGCTTTTACATCTGAAATGACTTTGATATCTTGATTTTCAAACGAAATAACTTCACCTGCTTTTAGATTGACTAAAGCAACTGCTACATTATCTGATGGATTTACTTTTATTAATTTTTTTTGCATGATATAATGCGTATTTCTTACTTAATATTTATTGCTAAAATTTGCCAAACCTTGTTCAATTCCGTTGTTATCAATTTCACCTAATGCTAAAGCAATAGCATCTGTTAAATGATTTACTTTTGTTAAGTCTTCATCCCAAAAAGAGGTATTTGACAACACTGATTCTGCTACTAAAGCCACATCATTTTGTGCCCAAATAGCAGTAAACGTATCTACAATATCTTGACTGTCTTTAATTGGTGTAGCTTCTCCATTCCATGCTCCTTTGTAAAAACGAATTAAACACGCAAAAGCAAAGGTTAAGTTTGTTGGTAATTTACCATTTTTTGATTCGTATTCTAATAAACTTGGTAACACACGTACTTTAAATTTTGAAATTGAATTTAAAGCAATATCTGCTAATTTATGTTTGATAAATGGATTTCTAAAACGATCTAAAATATCTTCTGCGAAGCTATCTAACTCGCTTTTATCCATAGGAAGCACGTCATTAATTTCATCAAAAATGGCCTTGTTAACAAATGCTCCTGTAAACTTATTATCTACTGTTTCTTTTACGGTTTCATTACCATATAATAAAGAAAAAGGAACCATAGATGTATGAGCACCATTTAAAATACGAACTTTTCTTGTACGATAAGGTTGCATATCTTCTACAATCTTAACATCTAAATCGGTTTTATGGAAGGGTAATTTTTTCTTTAAATCTTCACCACCTTCTATAACCCAAAGCAAAAATACTTCTGCAGCAACTATTAAATTGTCTTTATACTCTAATTGTGCATTATAATCTTCTATTTCGTCTTTTGGATAACCTGGTAC
>NZ_CBFHZT010000097.1:0-4795 GCF_965660385.1 Polaribacter sp. | reverse complement strand
AGCCTTTTACACTTTCTGCATAAGGATTTGGAAATCCTCCATTACCTTTATTACCAAATAGTGTATGGTTAAAATTTTGAGTTGCTTCATCAGGTTCGTATGCTTTTGGAAAATTTGCAGGGTTTGCCTGTGAAACTTGATAAAAAATATCTGAAGCACTTACTACTGGGCCATTATACCTTTCGAATAAAGAATAAAACTTAGCAGCAACTTTTGTTGTTTTTGTTAAATTGATATTAATGTTTGCTCTTAAGTTAGATCTACTGATATCGATATTATTATTAAAGTTATTTAAAGGATCTACTCTTAACAAACCAGTTTCTTTTGCACTTGTAACAGATAAATAATATTGTGCAACTTCTCCACCACCATTAATATTTGCGTTAAATCTTCTATTTAGTGTAAAATCTTTAAACAACTCATTGTGCCAGTTAACGTCTGGATAAATATTCGGATTTAATCCATTTCTTGTACCTTCAATTTTTGGTTTCGAATACAGTAATGTTGCTGATGGATCTCTCATTCTTTGCGCTCTATTGTACAACTCCATATAATCTACTGCTCCTAAAAAGCTATTAACTTTAGAAGGTGCAGACATAGAATTCTCGTAACGTACAGATACTTTTGCTTTTCCTTTTTTACCTTCTTTAGTGGTAACTAAAACAACACCGTTTGCACCTCTGGCACCATATAAAGAAGTTGCTGTTGCATCTTTCATAATTGAGAAAGAAGCAATATTATCTGGCTCTAAACGTGCTAAATCATCTGTAGTTATTTGTAAACCATCTAATAAAATTAATGGGCTATTGTTAAAACCAAAAGTGGTTACACCTCGAATAAAAAATGCTGCATTATCTGCTCCAGGTTCTCCTGACCTTTGGTATGAAATTAAACCAGAAATTTGACCAGCTAAAGAGTTTGTTATATTGGCTGTGGGTTGTTTTATGTCTGCTACTTTCATTGAGGTTACAGAACCAATAACACTACTCTTTTTTTGTTTAGAAAATGCAACAATTCTAATTTCTTCCAATTCATCTGCACTTTCTTTTAAAATAATATTTATAATTTTTTGGTCTCCAATTTTTATTTTTTTGGTCTCAAATCCTAGATATGAGATCACTAAAGTGGCATTCTCTTTTTTTACATTGATAACGTAATTTCCATCAAAATCTGTTTGAGTACCATTAGTCGTACCTTCAACTATTACAGCAACTCCAGGTAAAGGATTGCCAAGATTGTCGTAAATTTCTCCTTTTACAACAGATTGTGCAAAAATTGAACATGTAAAGAAAACTAGTGAGAGCCGAAGTAACCTTAAAAGTAGGTTTTTTGGTTGTATCATACTTCTTATTTTAAAAAAGAAACAGCATAATAGTGTTAAAAAATTATGCTGTTTGCTTAATTTATTTTTTAATTAGTTTTTGGAAAGTTCCTTCAATTTCTACAAAGTAAAAACCTGATTTTAAGTTGCGTATTGACAACTCATTGTTACTTGTCATACCTCTTAAAACTTGCTTAGAATTTATATCATATACTTTTACCTCTTTATCTTCCTCTAATTTTGAAAAATAAATAGTGTTGTTTGCAGGATTTGGGTAGAAACTAAATTTGGTTTTATCGAAATCATTTACAGAAGCAGTACCTTGCAATTGAGGTCCTTTTAAATCATCAATGTAAAAGTCTCCTGTAATACCAGAATTCCCAGGTCCTATAAAGATAAAAATATGGTCAAAATTTATACCATCAGCCAATTCAGAAGCATCTATGTAAATAGTTTGCCATTTATTAGCTTCTAAAATATCTCCCCAAACTTCAAGGTTTGCGTTTTGATCACCATCTTCTTTTGCATCAGACAACTTAAACATAAAATTTGTGGCCACAGAAGCATATACTCTGAAAGAAAAAATATCATCTTTAGTTGCATCATAAGGCGCGTTTAATTGAAAGTGGATTCTTTCCCATCCACCCCAAGTATCTCCTTTGGTCCATTTGGTAACCATATTAGTACCTCCAGATGGGTCTGTAACTGTTTGGTAATCGCCAGCTACATCACCCATAGATTCTGAAACCGATGTTAAAGAATTTCCATCAAAATCATTATAGGTAACAAAATTTATACCTGTTGTTTGAGTTGTGAAAGTTGCAGAAACCCCTGTAATTGTTGTATTATTTTCTTTGTATTTAATTACACCATCTTTAATACCAAACCAATATTGAGTATTAGCTTTTAATAAATCCGTTGGTTTTATTGAGATATTAGTTTTAGTATCATTAATTGAGGCTGTGGCTGAAACCAAATCACCTGAAACATCACCTTCTCTTAGTTCTACAAAAGGAGAAAGATCTGTAATTGTAGAACCGTCTAAATTTACAAACTGAAAGTTAGATGAAATTGTTGGAACCACAGTTTGAGAAACATCTACTGCTGCATTAATTGGTGATAATTCGGTTGTTACTTCTGGTGCCACATTACTTTTTAAATAATCGTCAAAATAAAACTTATCACCTGCCTCAGATCCAGCTGATCTGTCTTTATCAAAGTAAATTTGAACTCTATCGTAATTAGTTGCTGTAATTGTACCATAGTTGAAAACCAGTTCTACCCATTTATTGGTTTCTGTTACCTCTATTTTTTGTTCATGACCTTGACCATAATCTGGGTAATTTTGTAATTTAATTGATACACCTACTGGCTTGCTTACCCAAACTTTTACTTTAATAAATGGTGTTTCAGAAAAATCGAAAGGTGTTAAAGGTGTTACATCATTTACCAAACTGTTTTCTAAACCAGAATCATTACCTGCATGAGTATATTCTGCAACATTATCTGAAGTATTAATTCCTGATTTATCTGGATTTGCCACTTTTGCAAAACCTGTACCTCCCCAAGATTCAAAACCTACCTCTGCATTTGTAGTATCAAAATCAAATAACATTTCGTTAATATCTCCTGTTACTGCTGCCTTTGTTGTAAAAGTAGCAGCAACGCCTGTTACCAATTCATCATCTGTATACTCAATGCTATTGTCTACAATACCATACCAATATGTGGTAGCATTATTCAAATCGTTAATTGGATCTATACTAATTTCATTTTTATCGCCATTAATAGATGCTGTAAAAGCAACATCTGCACCATTTGCATTATCTTCTTTTAAAGCTACAATTGATGATAAATCAGTTATTTCAGAATCATCAATATTTCTAAAATTACCATTAGTAGCAATAACTAAATTGGTATTAATTGCAATATCTGTTGCATTTGCTTTAGGGCTATACTGTTGAGCAGGAGTACTGTACAATTCTGGTCCTTTAATATCATCAAAAAAATATGTATCACCTTCTGTAGTATTATTACCTCCTATAATAATAACAATATTATTCATATAAATGTTCGAAGCATTGTCTGTAAAATCGAATGTAAGTTCTACCCATTTATTAATATCTGCTGCATTTACAGATTGTGTAACTTCTATATTGTTGCCCCAATCAGGAGAATTTTCTAAATGAAAAGTAACATCTATTTCTTCAGTTGAAAAAACTTTCATTTTAAAAATTGGATTAGACATCAAATTAAAAGGAGTTTGAAATACTGTAGTTGGATCTATTACCCCAATACCTATTCCGTTATCACCACCTGCAGTAAATTGCCCTACAAAAGCAGAAGTATTTGTGGCATCAGGTGCTGGATTTGTAATTTTAGCAAAAGTTGATGAGGTGTTCCAACTATTAAAAACAATATTAGGATTGTTTTCATCAAAATCGATGTGTGTAACTTCTTGAGCAGTCATTACTCCAAAAGTGAGCATAAGTAGTATTAGTAATTTTTGTCTCATAATGTTTAAATGTTTAATTATTTATTATTTGAATTATCTTAAAAATTAAATGTGAAAATGTTTAATTAAATAAGCCCTGAGAAAGTACTCAGAATTAATGCAAATGTGTAGTATATTGATGTATTTAGAAATAAATATACCTCTACAAAGTTTATAAAAAGAAAAAAAACACCTCTACAAAAACTTTGTTAAAAAGATATAAACAACTGTATTTTAAACAATTAAAATTTCTGAATGTAGTTTATAAGGTTATCGTCCTTACTTAATTGAAATCTTTTTCGAAGTCTGTATCTACTTTGTTCTACGCTTGTTTTTGCGACATTCATTAAAGATGCAATTTCTTTTGTACTTAAATTAAGTTTTAAATAAGCGCTTAGTTTTATTTCATTAGAAGATAAGTCTGGATGCGCTTTGCGTAGATTTTCAAAAAATTGTGCATGTGAGTTTCTAAAGTGAAGTTCAAAAGTTAACCAATCTTCTTTATCTTTTAAATGTGCATTTATTTTTTTGATAACTTTTTTTATGGGGTAATGTAAAGAACTATTTAACAACTCTTTATCAATATTATTAATATCACTGATAATGTCAGTAAGTAATTCATTCTTTTTTATGTTATTTAGGGTAGAAGAAGCCAAAGCAGAACTTTTCTTTTTTACCTCTAATTGTAAATTTTTTTCTTTTAATAACAATAATTCTTTATCCGAGGATAGTTTTTCTAATTCAAACTTTTCTTTTTGGCGTTCTCTACGTTGTTGTTCTATTTGTTTTAACTTAGTAATATATTTATCGTTTTTCTTCTTTAAGTAAAGATTGTAGCCATAAAAAAGGAAAATAAAGCATAAAATATAAGTAATTTTAGCAGTGGTGTTAAAATACCAAGGATGAATTATAGAAAAAGATACGAATGTACTCGTTGAGGTTTTGTCTAAATCTATAATGTTACGAATTTCTAACTCATA
>NZ_CBFHZT010000096.1:1279-5070 GCF_965660385.1 Polaribacter sp. | reverse complement strand
AAAGAAAACAATCAAGATTCTAGAAATTATGAAATTAAAGTAAATGACAAAAACGGAGATTTAAAATGGTTGTTTGTAAGTTCTGCAGCAAATTATAATGATAATGGAGAGTTAATTGGTTGGATACGTATTCACCTAGATATTACCAAACAAAAAAAATTAGAATATAAAATTGAAAAAGCAATTTTGTCTGAGCGTGCAGCTTCAAGAGCAAAAGAACTTTTTTTGGCAAACATGAGTCATGAAATAAGAACCCCTTTAAACGTTATTATTGGTATGATTCGAGAATTAAATAAAGAAAATTTAACATCAAACCAGCAATTTTATGTGAGCCAATCAGAAAAATCGGCAAAACATTTATTAATGATATTAAATAACATTCTTGATATTACCAAAATAGAATCAGGGGAAATGGAAATTGTAAAAAAAGTTTTTAATCCGAGTGCTATGATTTACGATGTACATGCTATTTTAACTTCTCAAGCTCAAGAAAAAAACATAAAATTTATCCTAGATATTAACCCAGATATTCATCATGCTCTTGTTGGTGATGATATTAGAATTAAACAAGTATTAATTAATCTTGTGCGGAATTCAATAAAGTTTACAAACAAAGGTTTTATACATTTAAAAGTAGCACTAATAAATAATAGCAAGCAATCCCAAACACTACGTTTTGAAGTTGCTGATACAGGTATTGGAATGTCGAATGAGTTTATAGCTAAAATATTTGAAAAGTTTTCTCAAGAACAAAATACAGCAAATAGAGAATATGAAGGCAGTGGATTAGGTATGCCAATTTCAAACGATTTAATTAAACTTATGGGTAGTGAATTAATTATAAGAAGTGTTAAAAATAAAGGAACAAATTCCTATTTTGATTTAACTCTTGAAAAGAGGAATCAGGATAGTTTAAATTCAAATATTCAACAAGTTAAGCAAGGTGCTTATAAAGGGCACAAGGTACTTCTAGTAGAAGACAATGAAATGAACAGGTTTATAACCATAAAAAGTTTAGATTATTTAGGCTTTGTAACAACAGAGGCACAAAATGGTTTAATTGCTACACAGTTGATAAAAAAACAAAATTTCGATTTAATTTTAATGGATATACAAATGCCTATAATGGATGGTGTGGAAGCTACTCGAATTATACGTAATAATCTTAAAATACAAACACCTATTATCGCGTTAACTGCAAATGCATTTAAGCGTGATATAGATTTATATTTAAAAATTGGAATGAACGCATACATTACCAAACCTTTTGCAGAAAAAGTATTGTTTAGAAATATTCAAGCAGTTTTAGAGGTGTCTAAAGATGTTAAAAAATTGAACAATAATGCTCCTAATAATGAAACTTTAAAGGGTAAAGAAGAACCGTTATTTGATATTAGTGAATACAAAAAAACAAATGGAATTGACAATGAATTTATAAAAAAAATGGTAAAAATGTTTATTAGTTTAGCTGATGAAAACAGTTTACTTTTAGAAAAAGCATTAGAAGTAAATAATGTTTTAGCCATTAGAAGAATAATTCATAAAATAAAACCAAACATAGAAGTTATGGGGATTGGCTCTTTAGAAAACAATATAACAGAAATTCTAAAATTCAATTTAGAATCAACAATAACCCATGAATTCAAATCGAATACAAAAAAAGTAATACAAGTATTAAAAGCATCAAGCAAGCTTTTAAAAAATGAGGAAATATCTTAGCTCATAGCTACTGTTTATTTTAACATAAGTTGAGATTACTTTTAACAAATAAAAACGTTTAATTTTTAACTGCATTAAAGTATACTTATCCTTTAAGAGTGTACGTGAATTTTTATATAGTTATTCGACTACCTCGTAAATATTTACAGATAAAATATTTAAAAGAGATAAACTTAAAGCACACTTAGTGCAGAAAGTTTTCAATACCCCATAAACTTTATAAGTTTTGCATTAAATAAAATTCATATAAATCAACTATTCTCTTATTTACCCAATTACTACTTACTAAGAGATTCATTGGCTTTAACTCAGTAAATTTAATTATTACTAGTACAAAACATGTGGTAAATACCAAGTTTTGCACGTGCTGAAAACTAAAGTTAAATATTAAAATAGATTGTAAAATGAAATGTTTAGTCTGTAAAAATAAAGATATCCTTGAGCCAATTTGTAGTACACAATTTAAGTTTAGGATTTATCCATTTAGTAAATCATTTGTTTGTCGTAAATGCGAAAGTAAGTATGACGTTTTATTTTTATTGGCAACTACGAGAAAAATCCGTTATTTTATTTCCAAAAGAAAACCAGTTATGCCTGTATAATATCAGTTGTTAACTTACATATTTTAGATTACAACTTAGGTAGTATTTTTGAGGTAGGTTATTAGATTAGTTCAAATCAATTCATAATTTAGGGGGTGTGGCTTCAAGTAGGGAGGTACTTACTTTTTCAAAATCAACAAAAGCTTGGGGCCACCGACTAAATTTTTATTAGAAATTAAGAACAGTGATATTAAATAATTTATAAGAGACAGTAAGAAATAGAATAATTAAATCAGTAAACCTTATTTAAAATAATGGTCTGGTTTTTTTAAAATTACATGATTAAAGTTCCCCAAAGCGATAAAAGTCATACTTCATTTAAGTGTGGCTTTTTCATTTTAATACATTTTTTAAACTTTTTTTCACGTTGTCGTAAACTATAAATACTACAAAAATTGAATTTTAGCACTGGTTTGTAGTTGTTTAGCTTGTAACAAATTTTTTTATATCTCGTCTTAAGTATGTAATCAAATAAACTAAACATTATGAAAACAACATACATAAACACTGTAGAAAGAGGAATTTTAAATTCGGCTTATAAAAGAGAAATTAGAGCTAATATTTCTGAATGTAAAAGAGAAACATTATCAAAAATGAAATTGATGGTAGAAGCGCATCAAGAAAATGCACAGAGTGCTGCTGGTACTATTTTAAAGGTTTCCTTTTTTATGGTAGCGATAATCATTATGGTATCTTAAAAAGCAATGCACTTTATGATTTCGATAACTTAGCAAGTAAGCACGCGTGAAGGATTGAAGCAATTGTTTGAGCTCTCCCGATTTATAATCGGGAAGCGAGTGCGAAAAGCCTGACCTGAAAGGACACGCTAAAAACAAGAACAAAAAAAATCCATCTCAAAAAAAGATGGATTTATAATTTATATAAAGCTAGAAGTTTAGCTTAACGCTTCTTTAATTCTTTTTATAGCTTCACGAATTTGTAATTCTGATGCAGCATATGAAATTCTAATACAGTTAGGCGCACCAAATGCGTCTCCAGTAACTGTAGCTACATTTGCTTTTTCTAAGATAAATAAAGCAAAATCGCTTGCATTATTAATTGTAATTCCTTGAATTGTTTTGCCAAAATACGCAGAAATATCTGGGAAAACATAAAAAGCACCATCTGGCACATTTACTTTAAAACCGTCAATTTCTTTCAATAAATCAATTACAATACCTCTTCTGGTTTTAAATTCATCAACCATGTATTGTATTTTGCTAATTGGCGCTAAAACTGCTGTTATAGCCGCTCTTTGTGCAATACAATTGGTACCAGAGGTAATTTGCCCTTGCATTTTAGTACACGCTTTTGCAATCCATTCTGGAGCACCAATATAACCAATTCTCCAACCAGTCATAGCAAATGCTTTTGCCAAACCGTTTACGGTAATTGTTCTGTCGTATAAACTATCAATAGCAGCTAAACTAAATGGTTTAACATCGTAATTAATGTGTTCATAAATTTCGT
>NZ_CBFHZT010000096.1:0-1269 GCF_965660385.1 Polaribacter sp. | reverse complement strand
TAAATCTGCGGATACTTTTCTAAAACTTCAGCTAATGCTCTATATTCTGCCTCACTATAAATAATACCACTTGGGTTATTTGGCGAGTTAAATAAAATTAGTTTTGTTTTTGGTGTAATGGCAGCTTCAAGTTGTGCTGGTGTAATTTTAAAATTATTTTCTATGGTTGAAGGAATCTCAACAGATTTTGCTTCACAAAGTGTGGCAATAGCAGAATAACTTACCCAATAAGGGCAAGGCAATAAAACCTCATCTCCTGGGTTTAACAATACTTGCATTACATTAGCAATAGATTGTTTTGCTCCTGTTGAAACCACAATTTGATTTGGTTTGTAATCCAAATCATTATCGCGCTTAAATTTTACGCAAATTGCTTCTTTTAGTTCTCCATAACCATCTACAGGTGTATAGGCATTGTAATTTTCGTTTACGGCAGCTATGGCAGCTTCTTTAATAAAATCTGGTGTATTAAAGTCTGGCTCACCTAAACTTAAACCAATAATATCTTTACCCTCTGCTCTTAATTCTCTTGCTTTTGCAGCCATTGCCAAGGTCGCAGACGCTGGCAAACTGTTAATTCTGTCCGATAATGGATGTGTCATTTTTACGTTAAGTTATTCAGTTTTTGTTATGCTAATTCAGGTTTTTGACCCAAAACACCCAAATGTTTAAAATGCTCAATAATTGCTTTTCTTGTAGTTTGATACTCATTATAAGGCAAATTAAACTCTTTAGCTGTTTCTTTTACAATTTTAGCTAATTTGCTGTAATGCACATGAGAAATATGTGGAAAAATATGATGTTCAACTTGATGATTTAAACCTCCTGTATAAAAATTTACAAGCCAATTGCTTGGTGCAAAGTTACTTGTAGTATATAGTTGATGGATAGCCCAAGTATGTTCTAAATTTCCATTTTTATCTGGTATAGGCATTTCTGTGTTGGGTACAATGTGTGCCAACTGAAAAACCAAGCTTAAAATCATACCTGCAGTATAGTGCATTACAAAAAAACCAATTAAAACTTTCCACCAAGCAACATCTAAAACTAAAATTGGTAAAACAATCCAAAGTGCATAATATGCAATTTTAGAGATTACTAATTTAGTCCATTCTGTAGTTGGGTTTGGAAATTTACCATACGATAATTTCTTTTTTAAATACCTACGCATTTGTTTAATATCGGTAGTAATTGCCCAATTAATAGTTAATAAGCCATAAAGGAAAATAGAGTAATATTTTTGTACTTTATGAATCTTTAACCATTTAG
>NZ_CBFHZT010000095.1:0-5252 GCF_965660385.1 Polaribacter sp. | reverse complement strand
CTATGCAACCAAAAAATCGGAGTTTCATCTCCTTTCTCTTTAATCGTTTCTATGGCAAATCTTGATATTGGTTGTAAAGGATCATCATTAATTTCAGAACCTTTTACAACAGGTATATACTCATCTAATAAATTTACCATTAACCTAGCCAAACGTGTTTTTGCTTGACCTCGTAAACCCAGTAAATTAATATTATGTTTGCTTAAAATTGCTCTTTCTAATTCAGGAATAACTGTATTTTCATAACCATGAACGCCTTGAAAAACGGTTTCTTTACTCATCATTTTACTGATTAAGTTTTCTCGCAACTCATCTTTTATAGATTTTGATTGGTATCCTGATTCTTTTAATTCTCCTAATGTTTGTATGTTCATAAGCCTCTCTCTAGCTCTCTCCAAAGGAGAGAGAAAATATTGTGTTTATCTGTATGTTAAAATTTCTATTTTCAAACTTACTAAAAGCCTTCCCTTTGAGAAGGTTTGATGGGCTTCTACCCTTTAATCCTCTTTTTCCTATTCGTTTCATAATCCTCAAAAATCATTTCACCTAAACCTTTTAAACCGGTATAAAATGCTTTTCCTTGGTTTGCTTGTGTAAATGCTCTTACAAATTGCATTAAATAGGGGTCTTGTGCAATCATAAAAGTGGTAATAGGAATGTGCAATTTTCTTGCTTGTTGCGCCATTGCGTAACACTTATTTACAATATGTTTATCTAAACCATTGCTATTTTTATAGTATTGTCCATCAGGCAAACGCAAACAACTAGGTTTACCATCTGTAATCATAAAAATTTGTTTGTTGGTGTTCTTTTTTCTACGAAGCAAATCCATAGCCAAATTTAAGCCAGCAACAGTATTTGTATGATAAGGACCAACTTGTAAATACGGTAAATCTTTAATTTTAATGGTCCAAGCATCATTCCCAAAAACTAAAATATCTAAGGTATCTTTTGGATAACGAGTAGTAATTAACTCAGCCAAAGCCATCGCTACTTTTTTAGCAGGTGTAATACGATCTTCACCATATAAAATCATAGAGTGACTTATGTCAATCATTAAAACAGTACTCATTTGACTTTTATGCAAGGTTTCTTCAACTACTAAATCATTTTCAGATAAAGTAAAATCGCCAATTCCGTTGTTAATTTGAGCATTTTTAATACTCTCTGTTATGGAAACTTTATCTAAATTATCCCCAAATTGATACGCTCTAAAGTCGCCTGTATGCTCATCCCCAATTCCTGGAGACTTACTTTTGTGGCTTCCAGAACCTGATCTTTTGATTTTCCCAAAAATATGATTCAAAGCTTGCTGGCGAATTGCACGCTCTGTTTTTGGAGTTATTTTAGTACCTCCTATTCCATCAGCATCTATCTCTTCTTTAATGTATCCTTTCTTTTTTAAATCTTCAACAAAATCGTCAATGGTATAAGCTGGTGTAGTTAACTTATATTCTTTATCTAAAGAACGCAACCAATCTATAGCTTCATCAAAATCGCCAGAAGTATAGGTAATTAACTCTTTAAAAATTTCAAAAAGTTTCTCGAAAGGAGATTGATTTTTTGCTTCATAGGTTTTAAATACAAAACCCTTTCTTCTAGTTTTATTTTTCATCACTATAAAAATACGGCTTTAAAATATGGTATTGAAAAAATTAACATTGCTTTAATAAATGTTTCTATTATTTATATTGATACCTTTTTGAGGTAAAAATGCTTATGCTTAAGTCATTTTAATTGTACTAAAATTAACAGCAATTATAGGGTGCTATTTATAATTCATTGAAGAAACAACTTAAAATTAATGTAGTAAATAGAATGAAAAAAATATTTTGATAGATAAAATATACATAGTATTTAAGCGATAAAAATAAAGTTATAAGAACTATCTATTAAAAACTACAATCTTTGTGATATTGGTTTTTTATTTTTATGATATGGCAAAAATTTTAATTACAGGGGGCACAGGTTTAGTAGGTACAAAGCTCACTGAACTACTTATTGCAAACAACCATGAAGTGGTTATTTTGAGTAGAAATCCTAAAAATAATAATGAGTTTAAATGGGATGTTTCTGAGCATTATATCGATAATAAAGCCTTTGAAGGTATAACATATATTGTTCATTTAGCAGGTGCTGGTATTGCAGATGAAAGATGGACTGAAAACAGAAAAAAAATAATTATTGATAGTAGAGTAAAAACTGCGAATTTAATTTATGATAAAGTTAAAGAATTAAATATTAAATTAAAAAAATTTATCTCTGCTTCTGGAAGCGGTTATTATGGTGCAATTACTACAAATAAAATCTTTAAAGAAACAGATGATGCTGGAAACGATTTTTTAGGTGATGTTTGTGTACAATGGGAGAATGCAGCACATCAATTTAAAAAATTAAATATTCCTGTTACTATTCTAAGAACGAGCGTTGTTTTATCTAAAAAAGGAGGTGCTTTAGAAAAAATGCGTACCCCAATTGTAGCTCCTTTAGGATCTGGAAAGCAATATATGCCATGGATACATATTGATGATTTATGCCAAATGTATCTTAAAGCAATAGATGATGATTTTACAGGTGTTTTTAATGCGGTTTCCCCTGAACATCATACAAGTACGTCATTTTCTAAAACCTTAGCTAAAAGTATTAACAGGCCTTATGTTGGTTTACCTGTGCCGAGTTTTATGCTGAAATTAGTTTTTGGTGATATGGCAAAAATCTTGTTGGAAGGTAGTAGAATTTCTGCAAAAAAAATCGAAAAGAATGGGTATTCTTTTCGATTTAAAACACTTAAAAAAGCGCTGAATAATTTATAGTTTTACTTAAAAGTTGAAGTAATATTTAAGCCTACTTCACTCCAAGTTTTAGAGATTCCATCACCCCCTGTATGTAAAGCTTCACAAACTTTATTTAAAGAAGCTAAAGCTGCACTTGCATTCCACGTATTTACATCAATAGTAGCTTTCATATTAAAAGTTTTATCTACAATAGTATAGGTAAATGGTACATCTTTGGTTTCTCCATTCATAGTTATTTTTGCTGTACCTGTTGTGTCATCGTTTAACATTAGCTTACCAGATAATAATTTTGTATTGTCCATAACACCAAAGAAAAACTTTCTAATTTTATAATCTCTACTAGAATCTTTTGTTGCTAAACTACTAACAGGTATAGAAAATTCGGTATTGTTAATCGCTTCTTTTACAGAGTTTCCTTCGCCTCCAGAAAGTACATCGATTTCTTTAAAAGTTCCACCCACAGCTATTTTATCAGTAGTTTTGTATGCAGTAAAATTAATATCGTTTTTTGCATTTAAAACGGCAAAAGGTGCAGTACTTTTCTTAACTTCTACTTCTTTTGGAGTTTCTTTTACTACTTCTTTTTTAGCTTCCGATTTACAGGCTGTGAGATTAATAGCAGCTGTAATTATCATCAAGGCAATGATATTTAGTTTTTTCATGAGTTTTGTTTTTATTGTTTTAAAATTGTGTTTGCTAATTTTATGTATTCTTTTTTGGCTTCCTCTGCAGACATGCCATTGAGTTGTATCCAAGCATTTAACTTAAATGCGCTTCTAACATCTAAATCGCTATTAAATGAAAAATTATTGCCAAAACTAGCTTGTTTGTAATATGCGTATAACTTAAGCATAACATCGGGTGCTAGCGCTTTTCTTAATTCAGATATTTTGTTAAAAGCAACTTTAAACTTTTTATCTAAATTATTGTAATCATCATTATTTTTCTGCAATAACTTGGACACCACCTTTTACTTTATCACCTAAATTAACTTTTATATCTGTACCTAATGGTAAATATACATCAACCCTAGAACCAAATTTTATAAAACCTGCATCTGTACCTTGTACAATGTCATCACCTACTTTAGCATAATTTACAATTCGTTTGGCCAAAGCTCCTGCAATTTGTCTGTAAAGAATTTCACCAACAGTATTATTTTTAATTACAACTGTAGTTCTTTCGTTTTCAGTAGATGCTTTTGGATGCCAAGCTACCAAATACTTTCCTGGATGATATTTACTATAAGTAATACGACCACTCATGGCATATCTTGTAACATGTACATTTATTGGCGACATGAAAATAGAAACTTGTATTCTTTTATCTTTAAAATATTCTGGTTCTTCTACCTCTTCTATAACAACTACTTTACCATCTACAGGAGCAATAATTGTATTATCGCTAAGCATTGTAAGCCTTTTCGGATTTCTAAAGAATTGGAGTACAATAATTAAAAGTGCAATTGCTAAAATTTGAATGGTTTTTACAATCCAAATGATATCAATTAGATTTTCGGCTAATAAAATTAGTGCTAAAACTATAATTAAGGTAATTGCTATAATTTTGTAACCTTCTTTATGAAATCGAATCATACTTAAATAATAAAGTTTATATACAAATATACAAAGGGTGCAGCAAACAACAAACTATCTAGCCTGTCTAAAATACCACCATGACCTGGCATAATATTTCCACTGTCTTTTATGTTGGCTTGTCTTTTAAATTTAGATTCTACCAAATCTCCTAAAGTACCCACTAAAGATACAATAACAGCAATAATCAACCAATTTAATGTAGAAAAGTCTGTGTTTAATTTGCTAATTAACAAGCCTGCTAATAACGAAAATATTAATCCTCCTAAAAGTCCTTCAATCGTTTTTTTAGGCGATACAGAAGGGAATAGTTTATTTTTACCAAAGTTTTTACCTACTAAAAAGGCGAAAGAATCATTTACCCAGATAATTGATAAAATACTAATCATTAAATAAGGATGAAAATCACCTCCATAAAAGGGCAATAAAATGAGAAAACACATCGAAAAAATTACATATCGAATGGTAACTCCTAATTTAGCTCTTTGATTTAATAATTTAATAGCTGAATTAGTAAATAGTTGATATAATAAAGATAAAGATGATAGTATATTTATAGCAAGTACTAAAGTAGTTGCAAAACTCTCTTGTCTCTTCATCAATAAAAACAGCAGAAAAGGGAAAAAAATATACGCAGCATAATTTTTTAAACCAGCCATTTTAGAAAACTCCCAAATACATAAAAAACCAAATATGGTTATTAAAACAATATAAGATTCTTTAGAATATAGAATCGCAGAAATAAAAATTAAAATGTATACAATTCCAGAAAAACTTCTTTTAAGAAGGTTGCGCATATTATAAATCTTCTAAGAGCAGCAAATATAAGTTTTTTGAGTTATTGTTTCCGTAGTTTAAAAAA
>NZ_CBFHZT010000094.1:0-5434 GCF_965660385.1 Polaribacter sp. | reverse complement strand
AACATCATCTCCAGTTAAACTTAAACTCAAAGCACGAGTTGTAGGAATGCCTAAGTGATACATAGCTTCACTACACAAATATTCTCTAATTGAGGAACGTAAAACAGCTAAACCGTCTGCAGATCTTGAATATGGAGTTTCACCTGCGCCTTTTAATTGTATTTTCCAGTTTGTATTTTGATGTTCAATTTCAAATAAATTAATAGCTCTACCATCACCTAATTGTCCTGCCCAATTGCCAAATTGATGACCTGCATAACACATTGCATAAGGTTTTGTATTTGGATAAACCTCATTCCCAGTAACGATATTTTTAAAAAATTCAGAATTTGTTTCTTCTTTAGAAATGCCTAATTCAGAAGCCATTTCTTGTGAAACATGCAGCACTTTTGGAGCCTTTGTTTTTTTGGGTTCCACATAAGAAAAAACACTTTCTGTTACTTGTCTTCTTGAATTTTCAAGAATTGGATCAGAAGGTAAATTGTTTATAAAAGTATTTTTTAAGTTTAATTTCATGCTAATTTGTCTGCGTGTAACTTTCTTAATTTAGCTAGTTTTGGTTCTATAACAAAGGTGCAATATCCAAAGCCTTGATTGTTTTTATAAAAATCTTGATGCTCTTGCTCAGCTTCGTAAAAAATAGGTAATGGGCTAAGTTCGGTTACGATCTTTTCATCAAAATAAGGTTGAATTTGTTTCAATACTTCTTCAGCAATTTCTTTTTGATGTTCATCATGAAAAAAAATAACAGACCTGTACTGTGTACCTCTATCTGCTCCTTGTCTGTTTAAAGTTGTTGGATCGTGAGTTGTCATAAAAATAACAAGAATATCTTTAAAAGCAATGATATTTGCATCAAAAGTAATTTGAATCACCTCTGCATGACCTGTTAATCCCGAACAAATTTCTCTATACGTTGGTTTGCCTGGAGCATTACCACCTGCATAACCAGAAACTACTTTTTTTACCCCTTTTACTTCTTGGAAAACAGCTTCTGTACACCAAAAGCAGCCACCACCTAAAGTAGCAATTTGTATATTTTTATTCATATTAATTTCACGTGTTTTTTAAATGTATAAAGTCGTAAAAGTTCTTTTTGAATTACAATTCGATTTAAAAAAGGCTTTATCTAATTCCTAAAATGATTAATCAATATTTTAATATTCTGAGCCATCGTGTTTACCAACTTCAAAACCATGCTTGCCTAAATATTGGTTTCCGCTATGAATTGCATCTTCCTCTAAGGTTGTGCCCATAGAATCATTCCATCTATTCAAATAGCCAAAAAGAGAAATAACACCCAGCATTTCTACGATTTCACCTTCGTTCCAATATTTGTATAATTCTTTTTTGATTTCTGCGTTTACGGCATTTGGTACCATAGAAGCTGCCAAAGAAAAATCTAAAGCGGCTCTTTCTGCATCAGAAAAAGCAGCATGGGTTTTATATTCCCAAATGTTATCTAATTGTTCTTGTTCTGCTCCATAACGTTCAGCAGCTCTGATAGCGTGTGCTTGACAATACCTGCACCCAGTTGCGTTGCTAGAAACCCAGGCAATCATACGTTTTAATGCAGAGGTTACTCCCCCTTTATTGTTCATCACAGCTTTATTTAAATTAATAAAGGCTTTAGAAATTAGTGGTCTGTGCTGCATTGTTAATATTGAATTAGGACAAAAACCCAAAGTTTCATTAAAAAAAGTTGCTAATTCTTTGGTTTCTAAATCGTGTTCTGCTGCTAAAGGTTGTACTAATGCCATATTTTATTTTCTTATTAAACTAAAATTTCCTGTTTTTTCGATGGATAATCCATTAATATCCGTTAAAGTTGCTCTAAACCAATAGGTATTAGAAGGTAGATTTTTGCCTTGATAACTTCCATCCCAACCTTGATTGTTTTCATCAATTTTATAAATTAATTTACCAAATCTGTTATAGATTGATATATCTGACGAAGTGTAAAATGTTTGATCATAACCAATAATATTCCAAACATTGTTACTTCCATTTTTATCAGGAGTGAAATATTTTGGGTAACTTAATAAAGAAAACACAAAGCTTTCAGTGCCACAACCGCCAATATCTTTAATAAATAATGTATGAATTCCTGGAGATAAATTTTCAAAAAACGGTTCTCTTTGATAATTGCCAGTTGCATTATCAATGGCAAATTCATAATTACCATTACCTACATTATCTGTTTTTATTTCAATGGAATTATTATCGGAATCATCAGAGATAATCACATCCTCAAAACGTATTGTTGCTTTTTCTGAGTTAACCACAGTAAAATTTTGTTCTGCAGATTCACAGCCAGCTTCTGAAACAGCCTTAACTGAATAATTACCTAATGAGTTTACGTTTATAGAGGCATTATTGTCAGCTAAAAGTTCTCCGTCTTTTTTCCAAATATAGCTGTAATCTCCTTGTGAATTAGCAGTTTCTATAGTCACATTACCTATATCTGTACATAAAATAAAAGTATTTTTTATGAGATCAAATTCAGGTTTGGTATTATTAACCTCAGCAATTACCTCAGTTCTTGTTGAAGCATTACAACTAGAGTTATTGGCTTCAACAAAATAACTGGTGGTTTCAGTTAAAGTTGGAGTTTGAAAAGTGTTTCCAATAAAAATAGGTGTGTTGCTTGTTTGCGATTCATACCAATATACTTGACCACTTGAAGCTTGTGCATTCAAAGAGGCGCTACCAGAACAAATTACATCTCCTGTAGCACTTACAATTTGTGGTTTCTGAATTACTGTAATCGTCACTGGGATTCTTGGTAAAGTAATACAGTTGTTTAGAGTTACGGTTGCGTAATATGTCTTTGTTTCTGTAATGTTATTTACGGTAAAATTATTTCCACGAGCCAATTCTGGCTGAGTTCCAGGATTTGGATTGTCATGCCATAAAATCTCGCCTTCACTAGGTATAGCAGTTATGGTAGCAGAGTCAGATTCACATACAGTTGTACTGGTTGTTGATGTTATTTGCGGAATGTAAATACTAGTTGTTGCAACAATACTTAAAGGTGGATCTGCAGGAACGCCATATTCTACAATGTATCCTTTTGCTTGATATAATCCACCTCCACCTTCGTTGGCTAAATCATTCCAAGAACCAATAATAACGTCATCGACATTTGGATCTGTAATATGGGCATAATCTTCATCTCCGTCGCTATTTGGCTCTCCTTTATTCCAAAAAGCAAAATTAGGTGTAGAACCATTTATTTGTCCTTGCCAAAACACAGTGCCAGCTTCTGGTCCTGTCACCCATTTCCATTCGCCTTCAGTTTCTTCATCACTTGCACCAATCCAGCCAGCACCTGCAGCTTGTTTTCCTGCAAAATCTGCTTCCTCTTGGCTAGTTAATGTTGCTAAATATCCTTTTCTGCCAAAATACGTTCTATTTTCTGCAGCTGTTTTTGCAGCACTCCATGTAATATTTGGAAAATTTACAAATTCATAAAAGTGATCTGTTGAAGGTAAATAATTTGCATCACCTATACTTAATGAGAATGTTTTTTCTATAATTACATTGTTTGCAGAAGTTGTAAAAACAATATCTTTTATGGCATTTTCTAAATCATCAAGTGGAATTTCTCCACCATTAAAAACAGAAGTTAATGTTAGTTTTCCTGCTGTTACATCCCAAGAAGTTTCTAAAAAAGGATGATTTCCTGTTAACTCTAAAAAATCAAAATTAACTTGATAGCCTGAAGAAATCTGAATAAAAAATGAGTCAATACTGTTGTCATCAGGGTCTGTTATGGTAAAATCAGTTACTATATTTATAGGGCTGCCAATACAAAAAGATTGCCTGCCAACAGCTGTAATAGTTGGTGCTTGATCAACTTGAGAACATAAGGTAGAGGTCGATATTAATAAAAGAAGATAAATTAATTTAATGTAAAGCTTAACAGATGTATACATTTTTATGAGTATCTATTTGTGATTTCTTACTTTTGTATTAAAGCACAAGTTAAGACATCAATAATAAAAAAAAGATAAAATATGGTTAAAAATATCGTTACTACAGTTTGGAAAGAAAACATGCAATTTGAATCTGATAATCCAAGTGGTTTAAATTTATTTATGGATGCTGGTGAAGAAAGTGGTGGTAAAGGTGAAGGTTTTAGACCAAAAGCTTTGATGTTGTCTTCTTTAGCTGGCTGTTCTGGTTTAGATGTAGTAAGTTTGTTAAAAAAAATGCATGCAGAGGTTACCGATTTTAAAATTGAAGTAACTGCAGAGTTAACAGATGAACACCCCAAATTTTACAACAAAGTAAAAGTAGATTATCACTTTACTGATGCTGAATTACAGCCAAAAAAAATACAAAAAGCGGTAAATTTATCAGTAACTAAATATTGTGGTGTTATGGAAATGTTTCGCCAGTTTGCAGCTGTTGATATCGAGATTCATTTGCATAATTTAGAGCAATAAACTAAAAAAAATCAACACCATTAAAAAGCTATGAGATGGACATTGAAGCCCAAACCCGATAAAAGAAAAGTAGAAAAATTAGCACAAGATTTACAAGTTGATGAAACGATTGCTACAATTTTATGTCAACGTAATATCGAAACTTTTGAGCAAGCTAAAAAATTTTTTCGACCAACTTTAAAAGATATTTACAATCCTTTTTTAATGAAGGATATGGATATTGCTATAAATAGAATTGAAATTGCCATAGAAAACAATGAAAATATCTTGATATATGGCGATTATGATGTAGATGGTACAACTGCAGTTTCTTTGGTTTATTCGTATTTAAAAACCTTAACAACAAATGTCGCAACTTATATTCCTGATAGATATACCGAAGGTTATGGTATTTCCTATGCAGGAATTGATTTTGCAGAAGACAATAACTTTTCCCTAATCATAGCTTTAGATTGTGGTATTAAAGCGATAGAAAAAGTTGCTTACGCTAATAAAAAGAACATCGACTTTATTATTTGCGATCATCATAAGCCAGGTGAAGAAATTCCTGATGCAATAGCTGTTTTAAACCCAAAAAGAAAAGATTGCACCTATCCTTTTGATGAACTTTGTGGCTGTGGAGTTGGTTTTAAATTGATTCAAGCGCTAGGTGAAAAACGAAATCAGACTATTGAAGATTTTATACCTTATTTAGATTTGGTAGCCACTGCAATAGCAGCTGATATCGTACCAATTATTGATGAAAATAGAGTGTTCACCTATTTTGGATTGCAAGTCATTAATCAAAAACCGCGAAACGGAATTAAAGCGATCATTCATCAAATCAAAAAAAAAGAACTCACTATTACTGATGTAGTTTTTATTATTGCTCCAAGAATTAATGCAGCTGGTAGAATGAAACATGGTAATTATGCAGTAGAATTATTAACAGAAATGGATTTTAATACCGCAATTGATTTTGCTGCTGCTATTGAAATATTTAA
>NZ_CBFHZT010000093.1:0-5550 GCF_965660385.1 Polaribacter sp. | reverse complement strand
CGATCTAAAATATCTTTATAAAAGTGTGGCATAACCATATTTACAGAAAAACAAACTTCATTATTTTCTTTACTTACAAAAGTTGGGTTTAATATCAAGTCTTTTTCTTTAATATCGTTTGCACAAGAAACAACTCCAGAGAAATTTCTATCAGAATCAATTTTTACCTTATAGTAAATAGAAAAATTAGTGAAATGTATTTCAGTCGCTATTAAAGGTATTCTTAAATCTTCTACTAAAATGTCTTTTTGTTCAGAACTACTCATTATCAATTCTTTTCTTTAGTGTTTGACAAGATTTATAGAGGTAAAATCTTTTTTGTGTTAAATACTTAGGTGGATAATTATAAACCATAGCCATATTAGAAGCGTTTAACAGCGTTTTTTCACTTATAACTATATTACTACTTCTTTTCTTTTTAACATCTGCATCGTTCTTTAAAATATCAAAAACAGCATCGTTAGTCATTGTAGAAAGAAGATTCTCAAACACCCTTAATCTTTTGTATCTGTTTGGCATCATTCTATAGATTACCAAATTATCTACTATTTCTTTTTTCAACTGATAAGATTGGATTTTAGTGTCGAAAATCTTCTTTTTACTAATCAAAAAACCATATTTTATTTGATTTTTTGGATTCATATCTATTTTAATTTTAGATACTTGTTCGCAAGACTTAATTCTGTTTTTAGTTTTTGTACCTCACAGAATAATTTAAAAGCCCTGTTATCATCTCCAATAGCCTTTATTTGACTCACTAAAGATTCTTTTTCTTTTATAGACGCTTTAAGTCTTTTGATTTTTTCATTCATTACGACTGATTTTTAAGATTAATAACAAATATATTGTAAATAAATCTTGTTTATATAATATATTATATTATCTTTGAATCATCAATAGATATCTATGGCACGTAAGGGAGAAAATGTAAATTTTTATCTTTATTTTAAACAAATAGAGGGTATGGATGAAAAAATTAAGAATAACAAAGACAAATACGTTAGTCGTTCTAAATACATTCAGCATCTTGTAGATAAAGATTTAGGGGAAACAAAAGAAGATAAGATTTTAGAAAAATTTAATAAAAAATAATGGCTGACAAAGTAAAAAAAGTAACTGGTAAAAAAATATCAGTAAGAAAAGCGGATGTTATCCGTAGAGAAAAGTTTTTAGGATATAATAAGTTTCAATTATTTATATGCAAATTAATAAGAGTAAGACCTGCGTTTCATTACACTTATATCTTTAATATAAACTACACAGGTAGCCATAATCTTCAAATTAAAGACGTTTTAACGGATTCTGATGGAAATATATATACTGTTTTAAAAAACTTAAACAGAGTGGCTGTTATCGCTTCTTACACTAAGTTTCAAGATAAGCCAAATATATTGGGTTCAATGAATATTGAGGGGAGAAAAGTTCAACAACAAAAAAAGAAGTAACTAAAAAGAAATATTATGATTAAAGAACTGGAAAAGCAAATTGAATTACTGAATAAATACTTGGGTAGCTATAAGAAACTTCGTGATGATGGTGATTATAGTCAATTAAGTAATGAGGTTGATTTAGTGAATAAGATTTTTGGATTAAAAGAAAGGGTTTTTTATTTGAGAGAGGTAAATGTAATTGACAATATAATCTTAAAAAGATTAAGATTTAATAAAGCCTTTAATTTGCCTGTATCAGAAAAACCAACTTCTATAAGTTTAGACAGAGCAGAATTACAGTTTGATATGATGAAGGAAGAGTTAGAGGAGTATCAATTAGCTCAATCAAGAGAAAAAAAATCTATAACAGAGATAGCTGATTCTTTAATAGATATGCAAGAGATACTTTTGGGTATGTTTGCAGAACACGGAATGATTTTTAAGTTAGAGGAATTGTATAACGAAGTGCATAGGAGTAATATGAGTAAATTAGATAATAATGGAAAACCATTAATTAATGGAAAGAATGGTGTTTTTGATGAAACTAGACCTTTAGGTAAAGTGATTAAAAGTAAGAATTTTAGTGAACCTAATTTTACAGAAATATTAAAATAATATGAATGCGTTTTTTGTAGTTTGTAGTTTTTTTCTTGTAGTATCTTTTGGAGTACTATGTGTTAAGTTAATTGAAAAGTTTTTAAAAAAATAAATATTATGGAAGTACAAGGTTTAATACATTTAATAAATGACCGAGAAGTTTTTTCTTCGGGGTTTTCAAAAAGAAATTTAGTAATAAAAACTACTGACCAATACCCTCAATACATTTCTATTGATTTCTTAAAAGATAAAGGGGATTTACTAAATAACTATGTAGTAGGTCAAGAAGTTAAAGTTTTTATAAATTTAGGTGGTAGGATATGGACAGACCCACAAGGCGTAGATAAGTTTTTTAATTCTGTAACGGGTTGGAAAATAGAAAGTATAGCGCAAGTACCTGTACAAGAACAATCTCCTTTAGATCAATTTGAACCAACAAGCGGTATTGGAGATGAAGATGACGATGAAATGCCATTTTAGAAAGTTTAAAAAAGAATTATGGAAATAGAAACCACAAAAGAAGGAATAGTTAAAATAAAAAAAGTAAAAGACCATATTATTTTAGAGTCTAAAAACGGAAATAAAATAGGTGTTGAATTTAATAAGAAAGGATTTGTTATAGGTTACAAAGGTAAAAGATATGATGTTAAAGATGATTTAATTTCTTTAGATGGATATACCTTACATAAAAATGAAGTCGATTCAAATAAATCTATTGTAGACCAAGATTTTGATTTAGATAAATTAAATGATGAGTTGAGGCAATCTTTAGAAGAAAGTACTAGGTTAAATTACAATAATTTAATAGCTTGTGGTTTATTAAAGACAGTCTTAGAAGATGAATTTCCTAAAAGAATATTAACTCCAAAAGGAGAATCTGATTTAAAAGCACTTGAAATGGTTTTTGATACAGAGTTATCTCTTAATGTTAGCCAAAGAAAAGCTATTGATATTTGTTTAGATAAAGTAGATTTTATGTTAAGATATAATCCTTGTCCCGTAAATCCTAATCAACGAAAAAAAGAATATCACGATTATTGGGAAAGTATTAAATTATCTTTAGAAAAATTAAAACAAAAACATTAAAGAAAAAAACCCACCTTAAACTATTAATTAATAATTAATTTAGTCGCTAGTTATTACTTTTAAAGATAGGTGGGTTTATAAAATAGAGCAGTGCAATTGGTTAAAAAACAATAGTTAGGGGGATTGTTTTAATTGTACTGCTACAATATCCTGTAGGTGCTTAGGTAAACCTTCATTTCTTTTTCATAGCAATTTTCCCACCACCTCTGATGCAAGTGGTGGGTTTTATGAAAAAAACTTTAAAAAAAACAAAAAACTATGAGTGTAAAAAACACAAGATACAGAGAGTTTCATTTTGCTTCTAAGGGTTATAAGTTTTACTACAAAAAAACCGAAATTCCTAAATTTATGGTTTTCTGGAATGGATTTAAATTAGATGATATTTTAGCGGGAAATAGTGTTATAACTTATAAAGATATTTAGAGAATGAGATTTGAAGAAGAATTAGAAAATAAAGCAATTACTTATAATTTAGATTTATCTTTAAAAAACGATGATTTTATAAGAGATATTGCAGATATTTTATCGTCGGTTAATAAAGATTCTAAAAACTTAGAATACGTTTATTTTGTTAATCAAAAAATATCAATTTATATTAGAAGACAGTTACGTTCTTTTGCTAACGCAAAAAGAAGTAGAAATGTAGATATAGATTCTTTTAACGTGGGTAGTATTAACTTTAAAATTAAACAAAATAGAGTTTCAAGGCTTAATATCGTTAGACCAAATACAGATTTTTTAGATCCAAAAGATTTTAATAGAATTGTTTTAATTAAATTAGTGTAGATATGGACTTTAATCATTTGAAAAGGAGATAGATGCTACTTTAAAAAAAGTAAGAGAAACTTTATTAATAAAAGGTAAAGAGTATGTAAGGAATAACAACCCTTTACATAACTTTGAGGTTGGTGCAAGAAAAAAGAATACTACTAGAGAAAAACTATTAGATGGTTTTCTTTTAAAGCACGAAATATCTATTGAGGATATGACTAATGATTTGGATTTAGGAAAATTACCAACTAAAGAAAAGGTAGATGAAAAATTCATTGATAATATTGTTTACTTACTAATTAAAAAAGCAAGTTTTATTGATAGGATTCAAAATAAAAAATAACAATGGCGGTAAAAGTTTGCAGAGGTACAGGAAAAGCAAAAGGATTTGGATGTGGTAAACCATTACAGTATTCAGAAAGAAATGGTATTAAAACCTACGATGCAAAATATGGTTTAGGAAAAAAATGTAAATGCTATAATAAATGGTTATCTTCTTCTGATGAAGGAATGAAAATCTTATCAAAAGCGACTTTAGTAGCTAAAAAGAAAGTTGAGAAACAAAAAAACAAAGAAGATAAAGAACGATTAAAGCAAATGAAAATCGATTCTATGTCTCCAGATAAATACAGAGCCACTTACGTACAACCTTTAATCAACAAAATTGCAAGATTTATAGATTACGGAAACCCTTGTGTGCCTACAGGTAATTACGAAGGTAAAATGGCAGGAGGTCATTACACAAGTGTTGGTGCAAATAGAACAATTTGTTTAAACCTGCATAACATTTTTATTCAGAGTTTTGCTTCTAATAGTTGGAAAGGTGGTGATGATAAAAAATACAGAGCATCATTAATAAGGATTTTTGGAGAAGAGTATTTAGATTTTATTGAGGGATTAAATTCTCATAGGTCAATACAGTTAAGAAAACCACAATTAATAGAAATTAAAGAAAAAGCGCAGAAAATAGTGTTAGATTTAGAAAAGAATTTAGAAGTCCTATCTCCTAAAGAAAGAATACAAAAAAGAAATAAAATAAACGTAGAATTAGATATTTACGACACCGATTACTTAACCTTTAAAATTTAAAAATGGAATCAAAAAAAAACGAGATTGTAGTAAGAACATCTGAAATTTCTAAAATGCAAGGAATGTATCTTGCAGAAAAATTAGTAAGAACTTGGAAAGAAGATTTTGCTGATGAAGATACAGGAGAAGTTGTTTCTGTAGATAGAAATGAAGTGATAATGGACAAAGGTACTTATTTAAGTTCTAAAGAAATATCAGAAATAAGTTTCTTTTTACAATCGAATGATATTAAAGAAGTTTCTGTAAGCAACCAAAAAAGGGGTTGTAATATGGTACAAGGAGATTCTACAATATGGCTATGCTCAATCAAATTAAACGGAAAAAAGAAAAACATCTATCTATATTCAAACTCTTTAGAGTTAGCTAAAACTATCTGTATTGATTTTGTGGAACAAAAATATGAAGGTAATTTTAAGTTTATAGGAATAAAAGAACTTGAATATAGCACGTTAATATCTTTAGATTTAAAAGAAGAGGATATGAGCGAGGATAATTATTACTACAAAATAGAAGTTGAAATAACCTATCAAAATGAAGAGCCAGGTAATCAAACTTTTATTATTAACGCTTCTAATGC
>NZ_CBFHZT010000092.1:0-5741 GCF_965660385.1 Polaribacter sp. | reverse complement strand
CAATTGACAAAGAAATTTCAGTTTTATCATTTTTCTGAAAGTTATCTGTTCCAGATGCCTGATTAGATGCTGCAAAATCTACTGTTGAACCACTAGTTACACTTACAAAGAAACCTTGTCCAGGAGCTATTGTAAAGTTGTCTTCTGCAGTTCTTGCTGTATAACCTGCTCCATCAGTCCAAGTCCATATTTGTCCAGTAGTATTTGTATTTGCATTTAAAAAAGTTTGGCTACTCATGTAAGCAGTATAAGGGTTACCTAATAAATTAAATCCACCATCATCAGTACCTACAGATACACCATTTACATCACTAGTATTTATAGTTCCTGTAAAAGAAACAGTACCAGTGGAAGCTCTTTTCATTGAATATCCCGTACCAGAAGTAGAAGAAATACTTCCACTAGGTGATTGAAGGTAAGTCCAAGTATTTCCAGTAGTATTATAGGAAGCCACTCCTAAATTAGTGCTAGTTCCAGAAGCAATATCATTATTTGTTGCAAATGTATTATCAAAGGTTTCACCAGCAACAGGAGAACTTACTAAATGCCATCCATTAGTATTTCCAGAAACAAAATTTAGTGTTCTGTTGTAAGTAACATTTCCTGTTGATGTGCCTCCAACAATCATAGAAGATCCTGAGCTAATGTTTATTGTTCCGCTTACTTTTAAGTCATTTGTAATACTCACATTATTCTCAATATTAACAGTACTACCTGAATGAACATCTAAATAAGGAATGGTTATATCAGAGTTAGAAGCAACTGTGCTATTCCCTGTAATAGTATATTTACTTTCTATATTTAAGTTATTAAAACCAAAATTTTGTCCACCACCTTGATTGGTCGACTGAAATTTTATACTATTTATTCCAGAAATTGTATTATTTGGACTAAAATTATTTCCACTAGCAGAACCAAAAGTATAAGAATATGTGCCATCTTCGTTGTAAGTAAAGCTAAAAGCTAAACTAGTATTTGCAGCATAAGGCTGGGCAATAGCAAAATCACTTCCACCGTCATTTAATTGCCAATCAGAGGTGCCACCAACAAATTTTAATGTAAACACAACAACGCCGTCGTCTAAAAGTTGAAGAAATACTTCACCATTGATTGTAGTAGTATGTCCAATATTTACAGAAATTGTTTCCCCTCTTTTTAAATCTGACAAAAAGGTTCTTTCAGCAGCTGAAAAATTACCTGCATTTTCAGAAAAAAGCCCAAAGCTATCCGTACCTTGTCCTGTTCCTCCAATATATCTACCAGCGTTATTAGCACTTTGAGTGAGTGTCCAATTTCCAAATCCAGTTCCTAAATTGCTTCCATCTAACCATGTTCCAGAGGTATAATCACTACCACTATCTGATGCAATATTAAAAGTGTCTGTACCTAATTGAGCATAGTTAGTAGCACTTACAAAAAGCGATAAAAATAAAATACTCAATCCTTTAATAAAATAATTTTTTTTCATGTGTTCTTTTTTAAGATTAGTTAATAATTAATTTTTGGGTTATCATTTTATTCATGTCATTTTTTATTCTAACAAAATAAACACCCGATTTTAAATTAGTTACAGAAAATACATTTCTGATGATATCGCTTTTTGAAAACTGTTTTACTTTTTTACCTGTAATGTCGTAAACACTTAGGTTTTTAATTGCTTTAGAAATCGAAAAAGATTGTGTTGTTGGGTTTGGATAAATGCGTACACTGCTTTCAGATATCAATGCATCAGTAGAAAGTGTTGCTTTTTGGTTACCAAAAATCCTAAACTCACCAGGTTGTAAAGTTATACTTGCTGCAGAATAGGTGGTGTTTCCAGTTGGGTCCATTAAGTCAACCCAATCACCTGTTAAAGGAAAGTTGGTGTCTATGGTCTGTGCTACAACATCAAAGTTTGCTAAAACAATAATGTTTCTTAATTCAGTTTCTGGAATATTTGTATTATAAATATCTATTCTAGGTGTTAAAGTACCAGAAGAGATGGTGTAATCACCTTCAAAAACAGGTAAAGAAGTTTTTAATAAGTTTATTCTAGCCCAATCATCATAAACCATTTTTCTGTTGGCATTTGTAAGCCAATTATTAGCCCATTGAGGTTGTGGTTTTGTAGCTAATTTACAGTCTCCATCTGTACCTCCAGGTTCGTTTACAGTTCCATCATCACAAGTAAAAATAGAATTTTCCATTCCTAAATCACCAAAATGCCAAATCATTTTTGGACCTGGAATAGTTAAGGTAACAGCTCCTAAAGCAGACATTCTAGATAAGGAAGTGTTTAAATCTCTTACATTGTGTGAAGCTGTAGAATTATTACCAAATGCTAAATTTTTATACATTAAACGTTCTTCATCATGGCTTTCTGCATAACCTAAAAGTCTTGGCTGATTAAAGCCTCTACTTTTATGCCCCATTCTATTAAAGTTCTTATTGCCAGAGGTACCCATGGTAAGTTCATTGTACTCATTTGTCATTTTACCCCATAACATTATTCCATCTTTGTAATTTGCCCATTGTTGTTCTTCATTATCAGAACCTAAGTGTTCAAAAATTACATAATGATCATTGTCTAAACTCCATGAGTAATCTGCGTAAGATTTTAAAACATCAACTCTATCTTGTTGATAAGCGTTTGTACACCCTTCATCACTGCCAGAACAGTTTTGAGTAAATCCTTTGGTTAAATCCCAACGAAAACCATCAATTTTAAAATCTTCAATCCAATGTTTAATAACACGTTTTGAATATTCTTGAGTTAGTAAACTTTGATGATTAAAGTCTGAACCTACATTGTAGCTATGTCTAGAAAACTCATTAAAATATGGGTTTTCAGAATTTGGTTCACCCCAACCATCATTATCAGGATCATTCATCCACATTCTAACTAATGGGCTTCTACCAAAAGCATGATTTAAAACTACATCTAAGATTATGGCAATACCATTTTGATGGCATAGGTCAATAAATTCTTTTAATTTATCTTCGGTTCCGTAAAATTTATCTAATGCTGTATGAAATGAAGTATTGTATCCCCAACTTTCATTACCTTCAAATTCCATAACAGGCATCAAATGAATAGCATTGATGTTCAGGTCTTTAAAATAGTCAATTTTATCAATTAAATCTTGATAGTTTCGGTCTTGGTCAAAATCTCTTACAAGCACTTCATAAACAATTAAATCTTCTTTTTTAGGTTTTTGAAAGTCGGTAACTTGCCAATTATATTCAGATTGTCCGGTTTGTAAAACAGTGACTTCTCTTTCTTGTCCAGTAGGATAAGCAGGCATATTTGGATATGTTTCTTCAGATATCCAAGGATCATCATAAGGAGATAAAACTAAAAAAGAAAAAGGATCAGCAGTTTTTACTAAACTAGGAGAGTTTGCTGCAGGCGATTGATCAAATACCCAATATTGATAAGTTTCAATCTGTCCTGATGTTAAATTTGACAACTCTAACCAAAATTTTCCTGTAGCAGGATCTTTTTTCATGTTGTAATCATCTGTTGGAGCATAGTTGTTAAAACTACCTGCAACTTGTATAAAATCTTTACCAGGAGCATTTAAAACTAACACAGCTTTTGTTGCATCAGCTAAATAATTGATACCATCTACCATACCAGCTGGCATTGCTTCATTTACAACATTAGGCACAACAATAACATTAAATTTAGCATCACCTGTTTCTGTTGAGCCATTTGGTGTCCCAACGATTTTTACTTCACCACTTTCTGTAATGTTAGTTATATTAGCTAAACATGCAGGAAAACCACAAGTTGTTGTAGCTACTGAAACATCATTGTAAAATACTTCAATAGTACTCATAGGTATAGGATTACCTTGAAAAATTACGGTAGCATTAACAGATAAATTATCACCTGAATTTACAACAACCAATTCTGTAGAGGGTGTTGTTATATTAACCTGTACAGAACCAATAGGGAAAATAAAGTCCTCACAAGAACCGCCATCATTTAACTTTAATTCTTGGCTGCCATCTTCGTTTCTAAAAACCATACCTATTTGTGTGGCAGTTTCAATTTGAGTTTGCGTTAAGGTAAAATAGTTCTGTGGAGTAATTGTAATACTATAAGTTCCATCTCCATTTGATGTCATTTCTCCAACTTCATCATCTTGCCCCCAATTACCAATAACATTAAAGCCAAAAGCATTGGCATTGTTTCCAATACCTGCATGCATATATACTTTTGCAGGATTACTTAATCCATTACAACTGCTTGAAGCATTAATGTCTACTGTAAAAGTTACAGGTTCATTCATTTCTATGGCATTAACATCAAAAGTAACTTGAGCTATTGAGGTTAAGGGAATTAGAAATAAACTAAAAAGAAGTATTTTTTTTAGCATATATGTATTTTTTTAAAAAAGGCCATAGAAAAAAATTCTATGACCTTTTTGATTAATTCTAATTATTTAATTTATTGTAATTGTTTTATTTACAGTATCTACTGTTAACGCGAAAGTACCAGCAGTACCTATAAAGCTGAAATTATTATCACCATCCATTGCGTCTTCAAAATTACTATCAATGGTATAACCTTCTCCAACGTAATAAGGGAAATTTAAACCTGTTCCCCAATCACCTTCTACAGTAAAGAATCTAAAAGCTTCATTAGTTAATGTAACTTCTCCAGAATAAACTCCATTTCCAGAACAAGGAAGTGCTGTTGGAGCATCCCAACCCCAACCTCCTGGAGTTGCAGCACCTACTAACCAAAGTTGGTCATTTTCACAGTTTTTCTCTGATCCAATATAAATAGATTTTTTATTTGTATCAATTGTAAGAGTAACTGTTCCTGGAGTTCCAATATAACTAAAGTTGTTATCTCCATCCATTGCATCTTCAAAATTGCCATCTATGGTATAACCTTCTCCAACATAATAAGGGAAATTTAGTCCAGAACCCCAATCACCTTCAGCTGTAAAAAATCTGAAAGCTTCGTTTGTAAATGTAACTTCTCCTGAATATAGTCCTGCACCAACACAAGGTAAAGCTGTTGGAGCATCCCAACCCCAGCCTCCTGGAGTAGCAGCACCAACTAACCATAATTGGTCAAATGCACAAAATGAAATTGGATCAGTTAGTGTAATTGTCTTGGCAACAGTATCTATCGTTAAGCCATATTCTCCAGGAGTTCCATTAAATTTAAAGTTGTTGTCTCCATCTAAAGCATCTTCAAGTCTACTGTCTATAGTATAACCATCATTTCCATAAAAAGGGAAGTTTCTACCAGAGCCCCAATCTCCTTCAACAGTAAAGAATCTAAAAGAATCATTGGTAAGGTTGATATTACCTTCATATTTTCCAGTTCCTGTACAACTAATTTTAACTGGAGAACCCCATCCCCAACCAGCGTCTACAGCACCAGCACCAACTACCCAAAGTTGATCAAAGTTACAATTTGGACCAACAACAGGAGGGCCTAACGTTATAACTTTATTTTGAGTATCAATTTCGATAAAATATTCTCCAGCTGCTCCTGTAAATAAGAAGTTGTTATCACCATCCATAGCGTCTTCAAAGTTGCTATCTATTGTGTAGTTTCTATCTGAAAAGTAAGGAAAGTTAAAACTAGGTGAATCCCAAGTTAAAGATGCATCAGTAAAAAATCTAAAGTTACCACCATTATCTGGAGATAAGTTAATGTTACCAGACCAAGTTTTTCCTTGTAAAACCAATTCTACTGGAGAATCCCATCCCCAACCAGCATCTACAGCACCAGC
>NZ_CBFHZT010000091.1:0-6164 GCF_965660385.1 Polaribacter sp. | reverse complement strand
TTTCTACAGGTCAACGTTTTAATGAACAATTGATAAGAATATTATTAGAGTTTAATAATGAAGATTTTACCATTGCAGAAGCTTTGGCGAAAACAAAAAATAATTTTTCGAGTACACAGAAATTCTTCATATATCATTTTGGTGATCCTGCAATGAAACTAGCTGTGCCTAAACCCAACATTCGAATTACAAAAATGAATGATGTTGATGTTACCCAATCTTTAGATACGATTAAAGCACTTTCAAAAGTGAAATTTGAAGGCGTAATTACAGACGATACAAACACTGTTTTAAACGATTTTAATGGTACGCTCTCCACTACAATTTTTGATAAATCTCTTGATAAAAACACCTTAGATAATGATGGTTTTGGAATAAACATGACGTTTGATTCGCAAGACAGTAAAATATTTAGAGGAAAAGCTACAGTGACCAATGGTGCCTTTAATTTTGAATTTATTGTACCAAAAGATATTAAAGTAGCTTACGGAAAAGCCAAATTAAGTTTTTATGCAGAAAATGATGAAATTGATAAAGCAGGCGCAAATTTTGATGTTGAGGTTGGTGGTATTGACGCCAATGCTCCAGATGATACGCTTGGCCCACAAATAAATGTATTTATGAATGATGAATCATTTATTGATGGTGGAAATACCAACTCATCACCAAATTTAATTGCAGTGTTGTCTGATGCAAGCGGAATCAATACTTCCATTACAGCTGTAGATCATGATATTGTTGGAGTTTTAGATGGTGATACATCAAATCCTATTATTTTAAATGATTTTTATCAAACAGAGCTAGATGACTTTACAAAAGGAAAAGTAAATTATACTTTAAGAGATTTAGATGTTGGTCCACACACTTTAAAAATTAAAGCATGGGATACTTACAATAACTCTTCAGAAACCACGTTAAATTTTGTGGTTGTGAGTGATGCTGTTTTAAATTTAGAAAATGTATTAAACTATCCAAACCCTTTTGTAAATTATACAGAATTTTGGTTCAACCATAATAAACCTAATGAACCTTTAGAGGTGCAGGTACAAATTTTTACGGTTTCAGGTAAATTAGTAAAAACCATTAACCAAAATGTGCAAACTACAGGTAATTTGTCAAGAAATATTACTTGGAATGGTTTAGATGATTTTGGTAACAAAATTGGTAAAGGCGTTTATGTTTATAAACTAAAAGTAACGTCAACAGCCAGTAATTTAGTTGCAGAGAAGTACGAAAAATTAGTAATACTTCAATAAAAGTAAGATATTTGCAAAACAAACAACACAATAAACAATGAAAAAAATAGGATTATGTTTGGCACTTTGTGCTTTAGTAAGCTTAAAATTTAATGCTCAAAACAGAGCAATTACTACAGCAGCACCTTTTATGTTAATTGTTCCTGATGCTAGGGCAGGAGGTATGGGAGACATGGGAGTTGCTACTTCTGCAGACGCTTGGTCTTTATTTCATAACCCATCAAAAATTGCCTTTAGTGATAGACAAGTAAAAACAGGAATTACGTATTCGCCATGGTTAAGAAATTTAACAGATGATATTTTTGTAGGTAGTGGATCTTATATCAATAGATTTAGTGAAAACGCAGCTTGGGGTGCAGATTTTAAATATTTCTCTTTAGGTGAAATTCAATTAACAGATAATTCTGGAGAATCTTTAGGAAGTATTAATCCTAACGAATTTGTATTTACAGGTTCTTACGCTTTAAAATTGAGTGAAACGTTTTCTATGGGAGTTTCTTTAAAATATTTACGATCTAATTTGGCGTTTAATAACACGCAAAGTAATGCTTTACAACCTATAAACTCTTTCGCAGTAGATGTTTCAGGATATTACCAATCTTATGAAGAAAATTATGGTAATTTTAATGGACGATATAGAATCGGATTTAATATTGCAAATATTGGCCCAAAAGTTTCATACACGCCAGGAGAAGAAGATTTTATACCTACAAATTTAAAATTTGGTGGTGGTTTCGACTTTATTTTAGACGATTATAATATCATTTCTACCAATATTGAGTTTACTAAACTATTAGTACCAACACCACAATTAGATGGTTCTGATGAAGAAAAAGGTTGGATTCAAGGTATTTTTGGTTCTTTTGGTGATGCACCAGATGGTTTTAGTGAAGAATTAAGTGAATTTACCTATGCTTTAGGAGCAGAATATTTGTATAACCAAGCATTTGCTTTAAGAGCAGGATATTTTCACGAAAGCCCAGATAAAGGAAACAGACAATATTTTACATTAGGAGGCGGATTCAAAACCAACGCATTAAATATCGATTTATCTTATTTAATCAATTCTTCTGATGTTAATAATCCTTTAGAAAACTCGTTACGTTTTTCTTTATCTTTTGATTTAGGCGAAATTTATGACAATTATTAAAAACCATAAATTTTTAGTAGATTTATAAAATTATTAAAGCAGTCAAAAAAGGCTGCTTTTTTTGACTGCTTTATTTATGAAAAAAATTGAAATAAAAACATCAGCAACAGTTTACAAAGATATTTCAGCCCTTTCTACAGAAGATAAAATATTGATGAACAAAGCAATTGAAGCAAGAAATAATGCTTATGCTCCTTATTCAAAATTTAGTGTTGGTGCTGCTTTGCTATTAGAAAATAATAAAATTGTTTTAGGCAATAATCAAGAAAATGCAGCATATCCATCAGGAATGTGTGCAGAAAGAGTCGCAATTTGGAAAGCAAGTTCAGAGTACCCAAATTTTAAAATATTAAAATTGGCCATTTCAGCAAGTTCTTCTGTAACTAAAGTAAACAAACCTGTGGGGCCTTGTGGCGCATGTAGGCAATCTTTATATGAATATGAGTTCAAACAAAATCAGCCATTCAAAATTTTATTTATGGGTGAAGTTGGTGAAATTGTTAAGACTGAATCTTTAAAAGCGTTGCTGCCTTTTTCATTTGATAGTTCTTATCTTTAATAAGGCTTCTAAGCCTTTATGGACAAAAAAAAAGTAATTGTGAAACCAGATATTTCATCAAGAAAAGACATTAAAAGAATCATTACAAAGTTTTATGATAAATTGCTAAAAGATAAAAATATGTTTCCTTTTTTTCAAGAAATTGTAGCTCAAAATAAGCTAGAGCATCACTTAGAAATAATCACCAATTTTTGGCAAGATGTTTTATTTGATAAAAATTTGTATCAAAATAATGTGATGCAAAAACATTTAGCGAGTAATTTTTTAAGACCCTTTAATAAAGCGCATTTTAGTATTTGGATATCGTATTTTAATGCAACAATAACTACTTATTTTAGTGTAGAGAATTCAGAAAGAATGAAGTCAAGAGCTCAGTCAATAGCAACAGTAATGCAACTTAAGATGAAACTTTATCAATAGTACCAAAACTGTTTGTGTTATTTTATAGATATTTTTTAATACTTTGAATGTAATGTTATTATGCATGCATAGTAAATAATTTGTGTTAGATTTTTTAAATTTGTGTAACAAACATTCGTATTATGATTTCATCAAAAATAACAGGTACTGGAACATTTATACCTTCCCAGAAAATTGAAAATTCCGATTTTTTAAATCATGATTTTTTAAATGCAGATGGTTCTACATTTTCTGCTGAAAATAATGTTATTGTTGAAAAATTTAAAGGCATTACTGGAATCGAGTCAAGACGTTATGCAAGTGATGAATACACTACCTCAGACTTAGCTTTTTTTGCTGCCCAAAATGCCATAAATGATGCGAATTTAAATGCAGAAGAATTAGACTACATCATCATAGCACATAATTTTGGAGATGTTAAACCAGGTACAATACAGGGTGATACCTTGCCAAGTTTAGCAACAAGAGTAAAATATAAATTAGGCATAGAAAACCCAAATTGTGTGGCTTACGATATTTTGTTTGGTTGCCCAGGTTGGGTTCAAGGTGTAATACAAGCGCAGGCTTTTATAAAAGCAGGTATTGCAAAAAAGTGTTTGGTAATTGGTGCAGAAACGTTATCTAGAGTTGTTGATAAATATGATAGAGATTCAATGATTTATAGTGATGGAGCAGGCGCATGTATTGTAGAAAAAACAGAAGACTCTGAGTCTGGTATTTTAAGTCATGCCACCCAAACATTTGCAAAAGAAGAAGCTTATTTTTTGCACTATGGAGGATCTTTTAACAAAAGTGAAGATCAAAATGTAAGATATATTAAAATGTTTGGGCGTAAAATTTATGAATTTGCGATAAGTAACGTACCAAAAGCTATGCAATTGGCATTAGATAAAAGTGGTGTTGAAATTGATGATTTAAAAAAGATTTTTATTCACCAAGCTAATGAAAAAATGGATGAAGCAATCATTAAACGTTTTTATAGATTGTACAAAAAACCAGTTCCAAAGGCAATAATGCCTATGAGCATTCACAAATTAGGGAATAGTTCAGTTGCTACAGTACCAACGTTGTTAGATTTAGTGCTAAAAGGAAAGATAGAAGGCCAAGAAGTAAACAAAGGAGATGTGATTATGTTAGCATCTGTAGGAGCAGGAATGAATATTAATGCAATTATTTATAAATATTAAGTTTATTTTTATTCTAAATTGTTAGTTGTAGGGCAAAATTTGTCATTCAAAAAAAAAGTTAGTGCCTGTTTAAGTATCATTTATTTAGTAAATTTAACAACGGATACTCCTTATAATTCACGAATTCTAATTCATGAAAAAAATCTAACTTCTTATATCGTAAATCTAATATCAAAATATTATTTTTGCGCATGCAACAACACAACGTACTTATATTAGATTTTGGTTCTCAGTACACGCAACTCATTGCAAGAAGAGTAAGAGAACTAAATATTTACTGCGAAATTCATCCATACAACAAAATCCCAGAAAGTTTAGATTCTTTCAAAGCCGTGATTTTATCAGGAAGTCCAAATTCTGTAAGAGGTGAGAATGTTTTACATCCAGATTTATCTGAAATTAGAGGCAAAAAACCTTTATTAGCAGTATGTTATGGAGCTCAGTATTTAGCGCATTTTTCTGGAGGTAAAGTAGCAGAATCAAACACAAGAGAATATGGTAGAGCCAACTTATCGTTTATAAAAAAATACGAAGCTTTCTTTAAAAATATTTCCGAAGGCAGCCAAGTTTGGATGAGTCATTCAGATACCATTAAAGAATTGCCTACTAATTCCGTTTTATT
Source organism: Polaribacter sp. (assembly GCF_965660385.1). GTDB lineage: Bacteria > Bacteroidota > Bacteroidia > Flavobacteriales > Flavobacteriaceae > Polaribacter. Next base: position 970 of record NZ_CBFHZT010000091.1, on the reverse strand, counting down.
AGCGAGTACAAAGGATGTACAAAATGCAGCCTATAAAATTAATGGAGAACTTACATTTGCCATTCAATTTCATCCAGAAGTATATCACTCTAAAGATGGTAAACAATTATTATCAAATTTTTTAGTTGATATTGCTGAAGTATCGCAAAGCTGGACTCCAGATTCTTTTGTAGAAAGCACAGTTGAAGCTATTAAAGCAAAAGTGGGTAATGACAAAGTAGTTTTAGGGCTTTCTGGTGGTGTAGATTCATCTGTTGCAGCAGTATTATTACACAAGGCCATTGGTAAAAACTTATATTGCATTTTTGTAAATAATGGTTTATTACGCAAAAATGAGTTCGAAAGTGTATTAAATCAATACGAAGGTATGGGTTTAAACGTTAAAGGTGTAGATGCTTCTGATAGATTCTTGAAAAAATTGGAAGGAATAACAGATCCTGAAGGAAAAAGAAAAGCTATTGGCAATACGTTTATCGATGTTTTTGATGATGAAGCACATCAAATAGAAGATGTAAAATGGTTGGCACAAGGTACTATTTATCCTGATGTTATTGAGTCAGTTTCTGTAAATGGTGGACCGTCTGCAACTATTAAAAGTCATCATAATGTTGGGGGCTTACCAGATTTTATGAAATTAAAAATTGTAGAGCCTTTGCGCATGATTTTTAAGGATGAAGTACGTAGAGTAGGAGCATCCTTAGGCATTAATAAAGAGTTATTGGGGCGTCATCCATTTCCTGGGCCAGGTTTAGGAATTAGAATATTAGGAGATATTACCGCAGAAAAAGTTCGTATTTTACAAGAAGTTGATGCGATTTTTATAAACGGTTTAAAAGAAGATGGTTTGTACGATAGGGTTTGGCAAGCAGGTGCAATGCTATTACCTGTAAACTCTGTAGGAGTTATGGGTGATGAAAGAACCTATGAAAAAGTAGTGGCATTAAGAGCAGTAGAAAGTACAGATGGTATG
>NZ_CBFHZT010000090.1:0-6229 GCF_965660385.1 Polaribacter sp. | reverse complement strand
TACATTAATTTTTTGCGGACTAACATTCATCGCAAAATCACAAAACCCAAGTGTAGAAAAATCAACTTTCGGATTACAAACTGGAGTTCTAGGAATCTGGGCATATAATGAAACAAAACTATCAAATAACATAGCACTGAGAACAGAGCTTGGTTTTGATTTTGGTATTTGGGAAACTACTTTTTATGATGATTATGACTCTCCATTTCTGCTAACACCTGTAATAGTCGTTGAACCAAGATTTTATTACAACCTCAAAAAACGTTCTGAGAACTCAAAAAGAATTGATGGGAATAGTGGCAATTTTATTGCTCTAAAAATTGGATATCATCCAGATTGGTTTGTCTTATTCAATAAAGATAATGCTCCTATAGTAAGTGATTTTTCTATTATTCCCACTTGGGGAATTAGAAGAAATTTAGGAAAACATTTTAATTATGAAGCAGGTCTAGGAGCAGGGTTTAGTTACACATTTGCTGAACGAGCAGGTTATTCAAAAAACAAAAGTGAAATGGAATTAAATATGCACTTGCGAATAGGGTATAGATTTTAGCATAAACAAAAACGATACTCTGTGATTTGATTAAAATTGCATTCGTTGATATGATTTTTTAATCAATAATTAAGGGTTAGGCTTTAGCTGGTTTTAAAGTAAAGTTTTAATAGAAATTGTCATAATGGTTTCTATAAAATCAAAAAGAAAAGTACTGAACATAGTAAAAAGAAGAAAATAGTTTTTTCACTATCAATTAGTATTTAGTGGAAGATGCTATCAACTGAAATAAATAGTAAACAAAGCTATAAAATGATGAATTACAATGAAAAATACAGTTTTATAACTGATATGACAACTGAAAGTAATCCTAGATTATTTTTTAGAAGAGCGATAGCTTTGTTAATCACATTTTATACAAGCTATCTTTTTTTCCATTTTGTGGTACTTAATCTCTTCATAATAAACAACATATTAGTAATCTTTGCCAGTCTCTGGGCTGGTCATATTTTTCTAAATATTTTCGCTTTATGCATTTGGAAAAATAGGACTTTTGGTGATTTTATTGTGAGAATAAAATATATTGGATTTAGACGAAATATAAAACAAGCCTACCAGATTGCGATGCGATCATTTTTCACTACAACGCTGTTTTATGGTTTTGTGTTTTTTACTTATTTAACAGGGTGGTCTATAGGTGCAATTATAACAAGTTTAGTAATTACCATAGGACTTAACTATTGTAAATTCAATAAGAGCAATTTATTACTTATTGACTGGCTTACAGGATCACTTGCTCTTAAAAAATAACAGTCACTTAAGAAAACCTTTATATATATGAATACAAAAAAGATACAAAAACTTGGTGGATTATGTTCGATTTCACTTGGATTAATCTACATCATAGCATTCATCGTTTATGGTGGTATAATAGAGTATCCAAAAGCAGACGCAACGGAAATTGAAAGATTAAATTTCTTGTCTGACAACTATTTAATTCTATATACCGCTAACTTGATAAGTTACGTCTTATTTGGAATTTTGCTAGCTGTATTAGTAATTTCAATACACCAAAAAATAAAAAATCATTTGCCTAATCTTTCAATACTAGCCTCTGTTTTTGGAATAATCTGGGTTGGATTGGTTATAGCCAGTGGTATGATTGCAAATATTGCACTTAATTCCGTTATTGAAATTGGAATTGCGGAACCACAAAAGGCTATAGCAATCTGGACAAGTGTTGGTATTGTTTCAGAAGGTCTTGGCGGAGGAAATGAAATTGTTGGCGGAGTTTGGGTTTTACTTTTAAGTATAGCAGCTTTAAAATATTCGTTGTTCTCAAAACCATTGAACCTTTTAGGCCTGCTTGTGGCGCTTGCAGGTATGCTAACTATTTTACCTTTCGACATATTCAAAGAAATTTTTGGAATTAGTCAGATTGTTTGGTTTATATGGATTGGAATAGCAATGATTCGTAACCCACATAAATTGTTTACATACAAAGAACCAAGGTAACAACCAAATAAAAAATGACAAATAAAAGTTTTGAAAAATCAAAAGCACAAAGCAAATTATTGAAAAATGATTTGTACCAAAACCCTCAAAAATACCGAGTACTAACGGGAGATAGACCTACAGGTAATTTACATCTTGGACACTATTTTGGCTCTATTATAAACCGAGTAAAATTACAGAATTCAGGAATTGAGACTTATATTTTAATTGCTGATTATCAAGTGTTGACAGATAGAAACGTTTTTAATGAAATTTCAAGATTCACCTATGAACTGACTTTGGACTATTTAGCCTGTGGCTTAGACCCTGAAAATTATAAAACTCATATTTTTCCACATAGTTATATTCCTGAATTAAACCAATTAACGATTCCGTTTCTGACATTGGTGTCTAGTTCAGAATTAAACAAAAATCCTACGGTTAAAGAAGAGATTACAGCTTCAGGAATGAACACTATTAATGCAGGAATGTATATCTATCCAGTTCACCAAGCTGCAGACATTTTGTTTTGTAAAAGTAATGTTGTTCCTGTTGGGAAAGACCAATTACCACATATAGAATTAACTCGGAAAATAGCAAGGCGTTTTAATGCCAAATTCAATAAAAATATCTTTACAGAACCAGTTGCTCTTTTTACGGATACCCCTACTATTCTTGGGTTAGATGGTATTCAAAAAATGAGTAAAAGTCGTAATAATTCAATTATGATAAAGTCAACAGCTGACGAAACAGTAAAACTAATAAAATCGGCCAAAACTGATTCAAACCGTTACATAACGTATGATCCGGAAAATAGACCAGAAGTTTCCAACCTACTTAAACTAGCTTCCTTGTGCTCAGATAAAAGCCCAAAAGATATTGCTGATGAAATTGGTGACCAAGGATCTGGAAAACTTAAAGAACTAACATCAGAAGCTATAAACACATATTTCGACCCTGTTAGAAAAAAAAGAAAAGAACTTGAAGAAGATAGGGATTATGTGAGGAATATTTTAATGCAAGGAATAGGAAAGGCTAGAGAAACAGCCAAAGAAACATTATTAGAGGTTACTGAAGCGATGAATATGAAAATATACTAGTAATACCCTCAACTAGAATTTAAATTAAAAAAATAGGAAGGAAGTTAAATAGAGTTTATCAAATAGGTTCCAATTTCCAAAGACGAACGTTTAAAGCTCAAATATGTACCAACTTTGCTGTGAACAAAAACAATTATGAAAGCTATAGAATGTCTAAAGTATGGGGAGGTAGAAAACCTGGTGTTAAGTAATGTTGAAAAACCAACACCAAAAGATAATGAAGTCCTCATCAGGATACAGGCTACTTCAGTAACTACAAGTGATGTACTAATTCGGAAAATGAATGAACCATTAATTACCAGATGTATACTTCAACTTATATTCGGGTTTGGTCGACCAAGAAACCCTATTTTGGGAATGGTAACAGCAGGAATTGTGGAGGCTAAAGGTAAAAATGTATCATTATTTGAAATTGGAGATGAGGTTTTTGGATATGGTTCCATGTCAGCTACCAAGCGTCGTTTTGGTTCTTATGCAGAATACATTTGTCTACCTGAAGAATGGAATCTAGCCCTTAAACCTAAAAACCTTAGTTTCGAGGAAGCTGCAGCGTTGCCATATGGGGGGTTGCTGGCTTCTCATGTATTAAAAAAGACGAGTATAAATACAGGCGATAAAGTTTTAATTTACGGGGCATCTGGAAGTATAGGTACAATGGCGATACAATTGGCAAAACATATGGGTGCGCATGTCACTAGTGTTTGTAGTCAAAAAAACTTCCAATTGGTAACCTCTTTAGGTAGTGATAAGGTGATTGATTACACCATAGAAAATGCTGAAAAACACTTAAAAACATATAAATATGTAATTGATGCTGTAGGCAATTCAAAATCATCAATACTTAAAGAAAAAAGCAAAAAAGCATTGACTCCAAATGGAAAATACATATCCATAGATGATGGGGTCCCTTTAACACCAAAAGAAGCTTTTTTAAATTTACAAATTTTAGCAAAACAAGAGAAGATCAGACCTATTATTGATCGAATATATCCTTTAGAAAAAATAGCTGAAGCGCATAAATATGTAGAGCTAGGGCATAAAAGAGGAAATGTAATTCTTACGATCTAGTGGTACGAATTGGATTTAAATACATACAGATGAAAATACTAAAATCACTTTTAAAATTTATCGTTGCGCTGCTTGGAGTTGTTTTACTCATGGGCATTATTACACTTTGGGTGGATGCATCAAGCACAAATTATTTGGATATCAATAAGAGCGTATCAGCATCTAACAATTCGTATCTCATTAAGAACGTCAATATAATCCCAATGTACCAAGACACAATGTTAGTTGATAAAATGGTATATATAAATGACGGAGTTATTAAAAAAATTGAGGATTCTATAGAAGTCAGTGACATTGAAGTTTTTGACGGAGAGCATAAATACCTCACTCCAGGGCTAATCGATATGCACGTGCATGTATGGGATAGATATGAACTAGGACTGTATCTGTCTAATGGCGTAACTGCGGTTAGAAATCTTTGGGGGATGCCCTTGCATTTAAGGATTAAAGAAGATGTAGTTGAAGAAAGTATTTTCTCACCATCGTTTTTTACAACAGGGCCTAAACTTACAGGGTCAGAATTTATTGGTGATGATAATTTGAATCTAACAAACCCTAAAGAGGCTGAAGAAGCTGTAATTTCATATAAAGAAAGAGGATACGATTTCATTAAAACCTACTACGGACTAGATAAAGCGCTTTTTGATGCGGTGATTGAACAAGCCCAAATTTCTGAAATGGATATTGTGGCTCATCCTTCTCAAAAAGTGCCATTTTTATATCATTTAAACACTCAAATCAAATCCATTGAACATGCTGAAGAAATTGTGCAGCAACCTTTACAGTTTGATTTAGATACGCTTAAACTGCAACCCATAATTGATTCCATTTCACAGTCAAATCACACGAGTTATAGTCCTACAATTACGGTGTTTCATAATATCTATCAAATGATGATGGACGATTCGATTTTAGATTCAGAAGCATTGCAATATATGAATCCACTCATTAAAATGGACGATAGCAAAAGACAATTTGAGCGTTGGTATAATGCCAAACAAGAAGATCCTTCTACTGCTGATCGGATAAAAAAACAGCACGATTTTCATTTAACCATTGTTAAAAAATTACACGAAGCAGGTGTACCAATAATTTGTGGAACTGATGGCGGTATTGGGGTTACGCTTCCGGGTTTTTCAATTCATAAAGAATTGGCATTTTACAAAGAAGCTGGCCTTTCTAATTACGAAGTGTTGAAAACAGCTACCGTAAATGCTTCTCAAACGCATGCAATTATGAAGCAATTGGGTACTATTGAAGAAGGCAAAGTTGCTAATTTATTATTAGTGGATGAAAACCCACTTACAAATTTAACCACTCTTGAAAATCCAACCTATGTGTTTATAAAGGGGCGAAAATTAAATAGAAAGACGTTGGATTCTTTTAATGAAAAGGCAAAGAATAGAAAAAATCTAATAGCTACAGGGCTTAGATATGTGGAAAACTTAATCATTGAAAAATAGACTAAGGCTTAATAAAATAACAATTATAGAAATAATCAATCAAAAAACGAATAAAGAATGTTTTTCAAATCAAAAGAAGGAAAAGATAAAATCTTAACCCTTTACAATCAAAAGTTAAAGGAACTGAATATTGCATATTTTGAAAAAATTGTAGAAACAAAGTTTGGAGTCACAAATGTTATCATTACTGGTAATACTAAAAACCCACCTCTTGTACTGATTCACGGCACAGGGGGTTGTGCACCACAAATTTTAGATTCTTTCCCAAATCTAGCTTCAAAATACTGTGTATATGCAGTAGATGTGTTAGCGCAACCCAATAAAAGTGCAGAGAACAGATTAGATATGAAATCTTTGGATTATGGGAAATGGCTTATTGAAGTGATCATAAAATTGCGTCTAAAAAATGTAACCTTAGTAGGCTTTTCTTTTGGGGGCTTTATCAGTTTAAAAGCTTTAGAGTTTAACGAAACTCCTATTAAACAAGCCTGTTTAATAGCACCAGTTTATATCGTGAATGGAAACCCAATTCTAGGTGTATTTAAAATGTTCATGCCATTAAAAAAGTTTATCAAAACAAACGATGCAAAGTATATTAAGAAAGTTATGAA
>NZ_CBFHZT010000089.1:0-6342 GCF_965660385.1 Polaribacter sp. | reverse complement strand
TTAAAAAATTTTAAAGTTGAAAACTATTTAATGAGCAAGAAGTTTAAGTGTTTTTTTACCTTTGTCAGTTTTGATTTTAGCAACCCATAAACCATTTTTAATACCAATATTTGTATTTCTCGTGGTGTTTATAGTTTTAACTAAGGCCCCTGTTATACTGTAGATTTTTACTTCAGTTTTAGTGTTTACGTTAGAAATATAAATTCTATTATTATAAGCTTTTACTTTTGTTTTTATGGTCTCTTGAATTGGTGTTAAACTAAGAGTAGCAGCACCAGCACCAGTAACTTCTATTTTATATAGATTAAAAGAGTTTGAGCAGTATATCTTGATGTTTTCACCTGTTCCTGCATAGTCTGCAGTAATTGTATATGCTTCAGTATCATCAGTTTTTGTAACTTCTGATAGCACACTAGTTTCATCAGAAATATATAGTGTACGCTCAGAGCTACCTCCAGATCTATACCAAACTTTTACAGAAACTGGCCCTGAAACAGGAAAATACATATAGCTATGTGTTGGATTTAGATTATTATCATCTGGGTTTGAACCCCCATTAAATTTAAAGCGATTTATTGCTTTGTATTCATCTGCAGTGCCTTCGTCCCAAGTTTTGCCTCCTGAATTTTCAACTTGTCCAAATTTGTCTCCATCGCTGTCTCCTACTAAAAACAATCCGTCTTTTTCTACAGTAGTAGCTTCTGCTGCATTAAATGATACCACTGGCCACATAGTAATTTGGTCTGCGCTAGTGTAATTGGAATCTCCTCCAAAATCCCAGACCTTTGTTTGCGCATTTTGTGTTAAGCAAAACACTGCAAATGTTAATGTTAAAAGAAGTAATTTTTTTTTCATGTTAAATAGTTTTTAAAATTAATATGTTATTGTAATCGATTACAATAATAACGAAATTATTTTAATAAATCAATAACATATTTAACAAATACAGGTGTTTAAATGCGAAATAAGTTGTAATATTCTATTTACTTTAAGATTTTATCAAAAGATATTACTTTTTCTTTTAAATTCTTCACTGCAAGTTTGGCAACTTCAGTAGCTCCTAAAACAGACAAATGTGTATCGTCTTCTTTCCCTTTTGGATAATATGGAATTTCATTTGGAGCATAATGTAAGTGTAGTTTTTTAGAACCTTCATAACCATAAGATTCTTCTAATTTTTCGGTTAAATATTGTAAATCAATTAAAGGTACCTCATATTCGTTGGCTACCAACCTTACTTGTAAAGGATATACACCATGCGTATCTACCAAAGTACTATCTGCATTAAAGTTTCTTCTAACAATAGATGTAAATAATATTGGTTTTGCACCTTTTTCTCTTGATTCTTTTACAAATCGAATTAAATTATTTCTGTAAGCTGTATAGGGATTCGTATATCTTTTTGGTGAGTTTTCTTTTTGATCATTGTGTCCAAATTGGATAAAAACATAATCGCCTTCTTTTAATTTATTGTGCACTTTTTCCCATTTTTTTTCATCGATAAAACTACGCGTACTTCTGCCATTTACTGCATGATTTTCTAAGGTCACATTATCGTTTAAAAATTTTGGAAAAACTTGACACCAACCACGTTCTGGATTTTCATCTGGTTTTGGTTTGTTTGCCATTGTAGAATCTCCAATTGTATGTATTGTGATATTTTTTATTTCGGATTTCTGCTCTTTAACTTCTTTTTCTTTACATGAAATAATAGAGATTAAACAAACTGCAATTATAATTTTAAAGTATTTCATACCATTCTTTTTTTGATGAATTTTTATGTTCTCCTAAAACGTTTTTTAATGTGAATTGTTTTGCTGTTGATGCTTCTAATTGATGAGACCATTTTACTCTTTTATCAGGATTAAAACCGTTTCCTGTGTTTTTATATTCGGCATAAAATGATGTTTTTTCAGCTTCTTTTTTAGACCAATTATGCCATCCTTCTGGTAAAATATGTTTGCCTAGTTTGCAATATAAAAAAACAGTTTTGGCATGAATACGCCAAGGTCTTCCTAGGTAAACTTTAGTTACATTTTCATCTGCAGTAATATTACAGTTCTTAAAAACATAACCAAATGCTGTGTTTTCTTTTGTTGAAGCTGCAGTGATATATGAGCCTTTTTTGCTATGTATTTGGCAATTGCTAAAAAAAACAGTGGCATTCCCAAAAATAAAATCTGTTGTACCTTCTATGTAACAATCCTTATAATATTGTTTTCCATTTCCAGATGTATATAATGTATCTTGATTTCCTAAAAGTTTGCAATTAATTATAGCTACTTGATTAGAATTTACGGTTAACGCAATTGCTTGACCAACTTCTCCAGCAGTATTTTCAATGGTTAAATTTTTTAAAATTGTATTGTCTGCTTCCGCTAAAAGTGTTTGTGTGTAAAAAGTGCTATTTCTTCCTAAGTTAATTTTATCAAAATAATCATTATAAGTAATAATCGTATTTTCTTTACTTTCTCCTATTAAAGAAATGTGTGGATTCCATTTGTGAACTTTTACTTTTTCATTATAAACTCCATTTTTTATAAAAATTGTAATTCTTTCGTAAGGAAAAGATTTGGAGTTATTGATCGCTTCCTGGATACTATAATAATCTCCACTTCCATCTTTTGCAACCACAACATTAAAAGAATCTTTAGGTTTTATTTTCTTTATATGCTTTTTTCTCCATAATGGATATTTATCTAAAACCTCTTGTGGAGCTGTTTTATACCAAGCATAACCATTTCTGCGTTCTTCACCTATTTCAGCAAGTGTTGCTTTTTTAATTCCATCTCTATCACAGAAAAAAGGAGTGTTATCATCTAATTCCATAAAACGTGCCCAAATTGGTGGTGCATTTGTATCTGAAACCATTTTTTTACTGATTACCTGTCCTTTGTTATTATATAATCTATCTTCACGTAAACCGTTTATTTTTGTTTTTTCAAACCAATACATAGCACTATTTACAGCTTTGATTATTTCTTTTGAAGGATTTTCAATACGCATCAATAACAAAACAATATTTGCAGATTCAGCACCACTTAAAGAAGGCAATTCATAAGCTCTAGCTTTTGCAGGTTCTAAAGTTTTTCTATTATGTTGAGCGCACCATGCTGTTAAAACACCATTTTGTTTATACTGCGTTTTTAAAATACAATCAATTCCTTTGTTGAAAGCAATTTCCACTTTTTTAATGACTTCATCTGAAGGTTGAATTGAAAAATAATTGTTTTTCTCTTTGATGTTTTTAAGAACATTTAGAATATGAACCATAGAATCATCATTGTAAGTAATATGAGAATAATATCCTTTTTTTAAAGGATAAAACTGTGGCCAACCTCCATTGTCAAATTGAGCTTCTAACAAATAATCAAATCCTTTTAAAAATGCCTTTTTATACTTTTCATTTTTTTGAAACTTATTTACTTTAGATAAAAAGAGCATTTCTTGGCACGTGGCACCATTATCTGTAGTTACATCTTTATTACTTTTTTTTAACTGAATTAATTTTGCTTTTTTTTCTTTAGAAATTGGTTGGTGCATTTGAATGTTTTTTGGCCAACCGCCTATGTTTCTTTGATAAAGTAACACATTTTCTGCAATTTCTTTAGCTTCGCTGGATGCAAACCAAGCATCTTCTTTGTTATTTATAATTTTCTTCCAAGATTTATCAATAATTTGACCTTGTATGGTGTTTTCTATGAAAAAAGTAAGTATAATAGCAATGATGAAAATTTTTTTCATTTACTTATTGTTTTTGGGTGTCATTATTCAATAATAATTAAATAACTGATTTAAAGAAAAATAAACTAATGTTTTTATAAATTAATATATATCAATTCTAATATTTTAGAATATTTGCATATATTTGTGCAATCGATTACACAAATATAGAATATATATGTCAAATTACAAAACAAGATACGCGTCAAGTCCGCAGTCAGTAAAAAGCTATAACACAGAAGAGTTACGTAGTGAATTCTTAATTGAAAATGTACTAAAACAAGACAAAATAGAATGGGCATATTCTCATTATGATAGGTTTATGGTTGCTGGTGTTGTGCCAGTTGAATCATCTGTATCATTAGAAACAATAGATCCGTTAAAAGCAACTTATTTTTTAGAAAGAAGAGAGTTGGGTATCATTAATATTGGTGGCTCAGGGTCTGTATCTGTAGATGGAGAAAAATACACATTGGCTCATAAGGAAGCATTATATGTAGGTCAAGGAAATAAAGAGGTAATTTTTGAGAGTGAGGATTCAAAAAATCCTGCTCAATTTTATTTAAACTCAACACCTGCTCATAAAGCATTTCCTGTTAAAAAAATAGGAACTGATGATGTTGAAGTGATTGAATTAGGTTCACCAGAAACTGCGAACGCTAGAACATTAAGAAAATATATTGTGAATAGTGTTGTAGATGTTTGTCAGTTACAAATGGGAATGACTAGTATAAAAACAGGAAGTAGCTGGAACACAATGCCTGCTCACGTTCATGATAGACGTATGGAAGTGTATTTCTATTTTGAAGTACCAGAAGATCAAGCAGTTTGTCATTTTATGGGAGAACCACAAGAAACACGTCATATTTGGATGGCAGATGGTGAAGCAGTGATTTCTCCACCATGGTCTATTCACTCAGGATCAGGGACTTCTAATTACTCATTTATTTGGGGAATGGCAGGAGAAAACCTAGATTATGGAGATATGGATGTATGTAAAATAAACGAATTAAGATAAATCATATTATGTTTGATTTAACAGGTAAAACAGCATTAGTAACTGGATGTAAAAGAGGTATTGGTTTTGCAATGGCTGAAGCTTTAGCAGAAGCTGGTGCAGATATAATTGGTGTTTCGGCTTCACTTGAAAAAGAAAATTCTGATATAGGTAATAGAATTTCTGAAATAGGTAAAAAATTTACTGCATACCAATGCGATCTATCTAACAGAGAATCATTATACAGTTTCATAACAGATGTAAAACAAAATCATTCTAAAATAGATATTCTGGTAAATAATGCAGGTACTATTTTAAGAAAACCAGCAGCTGAACATCCTGATGAATATTGGGACAAAGTAATTGAAGTTAACTTAAATGCACAATTTATTTTAAGCAGAGAAATTGGCAAACGTATGATTGAAAATGGTTCTGGTAAAATTATTTTTACAGCATCGTTACTTACGTTTCAAGGAGGAATTACAGTTCCTGGTTATGCAGCTTCTAAAGGTGCAATAGGTCAATTAACTATGGCTTTATCTAATGAGTGGGCTTCAAAAAACGTACAAGTTAATGCCATAGCACCAGGTTATATTGCTACTGATAATACTGAAGCGTTACGTAATGATGAAGACAGAAGTAATTCTATATTAGGTAGAATTCCAGCTGGTAGATGGGGACAACCAGAAGATTTTAAAGGTCCTATTGTTTTTTTAGCTTCCAAAGCAAGTAACTACATGAGTGGTTCAATTTTAACCGTTGATGGTGGCTGGATGGGCAGATAAATTTTAATAATAATGAAACACTTTATACACGATAATTTTCTGTTAGAAAATAAATATGCTGAAGAATTATATCATAATTACTCAAAACAGCAACCAATTATAGATTATCATAATCACTTATCACCTCAATTAATTGCAGAAGATAAAGTGTTTGATAACCTAACACAAGTTTGGATTAATGGCGACCATTACAAATGGCGTGCAATGCGGACATTAGGTATTAATGAGAAATTTATTACTGGTGATGCTAATGATAAAGATAAGTTTAAGCAGTGGGCAAAAACAGTGCCTTATACCATGCGTAATCCTTTATATCACTGGACACATTTAGAATTGGCACGTTATTTTGATGTGTACGATTTGTTAAATGAAAAGTCTGCTGAAAAAATTTATGAAGAAGTTTCAGCAAAAGTAAATACGAAAGAATACAGTGCGCAAAATTTACTACGCAAGGTAAATGCAGAGTATGTGTGTACTACAGAAGATCCTACAGATACGCTAGCATATCATCAACAAATCAAAAAAAATAATTTAGATATTAAAGTAGGTACATCTTTTAGACCTGATAAAGCTATTTTAATATCCAATGATGGTTATAATGATTACATTAATGATTTAGCTAAAGCTGCTGATGTAACAATAAATACGTATTATGATTTATGTGATGCGTTAAAAAACAGAATCGACTTTTTTGATAAAAACGGATGTAGCGTTTGTGATCATGGATTAGATCAAATTTATTTCGAAAACTTTACAGAAAGTGAAGTAAAAGCCATCTTTAAAAAGAAAAGAGAAGGAAGTGATTTAACACAACAAGAAGCTTTAAAATTTCAGAGT
>NZ_CBFHZT010000088.1:0-6547 GCF_965660385.1 Polaribacter sp. | reverse complement strand
TCAGATCAAAAAGTATTATACAAAGCATATCCAAATAGCAGAAAAGGGCAACATTTTGGTTCAAGAATTGCTTTTGATTCAGAAAATAGAATCTATTTTTCAATAGGTGATAGAGGAAGTAGAGATGAAAATCCGCAAGATATTACCAGAGATTGTGGTAAAATTTATAGATTAAATGATGATGGTAGTATTCCAAATGATAATCCTTTTGTTGGAGTAGAAAATGCAAAAGAAGCTATTTTTACGTACGGAAATCGAAATCCACAAGGTATGGAAACAAATCCTTTTACAGGTGAAATTTGGGCGCATGAACATGGACCAAAAGGAGGAGATGAGATTAACATTATTCAAAAAGGAAAAAATTACGGTTGGCCAGTAATTAGTTATGGAATTAATTATTCTGGAACAAAATTTACAGACATTACTGAAAAAGAAGGTATGGAGCAACCACTTCATTATTGGGACCCATCAATTGCACCTAGTGGAATGGCTTTTGTAAATTCTGATAAATACCCAGAATGGAAAGGAAATGTATTAATAGGATCTTTAAAATTTAAATATGTTGCCAATTGTTATTTAGAAAAAGGTAAAGTTGTTAAAGAAGAAAAAATCGTAGAAGGTTTAGGAAGAGTTCGTTCTATAGAACAAGGAAAAGATGGCTATTTGTATGTTGGTATAGAAGGTACAGGAATCGTAAAAATAATACCTAATTAATATGAAGATTTTAAGTTTATTAATCGTTTTAAATATATTTTTTCTATCAACAAACAATGATAGTGAAATTTATAATACTGTAAATCAAGAAACTGAGCTTCAAAAAAGTATGAAAAGAGGTAAAGAGGTATACTCTGATATGTGTGCTACCTGTCATTTACCAAATGGAGAAGGAGTTCCAAAAGTGTATCCTCCCTTAGCGAAATCTGATTATTTAATGCAGAATCGAGAAGAAAGTATAAGAGCTGTAAAATACGGTATTCGTGGCAAAATAGTTGTGAATGATGTAGAATATAAAGGTATAATGGCTAGTTTGGGCTTGTATGAAGATGAAGTTGCAGATGTTATGAACTATATTACCAATTCTTGGGGAAATAAAAATCCAAAAATGATAACTGAAGAAGAGGTTATAAAAATTGAAAAAAAATAAACCAGGTTTCTTTTCAAAACTTTCATCAATTTTTGTTATTCACAAATTAAGATTATTCATTCATAATTGTATGGTAAATCAATCAAAAAAAATACATTTGTACTCTAAATTTTAAGAAAGACTATGTCAGATACTATTGAAAAAATTAAATGTTTAATTATTGGTTCTGGTCCAGCAGGTTATACAGCAGCCATTTATGCAGCTAGGGCAGACATGAAACCAATAATGTATACAGGTATGCAAATGGGAGGCCAGTTAACTACCACTACAGAGGTTGATAATTTTCCTGGCTATAAAGATGGAACTGATGGTACTGCAATGATGATGGATTTAAAACATCAGGCAGAACGTTTTGGAACTGACGTGCGATTCGGAATGGTAACTTCTGTTGATTTAAGCAAAGAAGTTGGTGGAATTCATAAGGTTGTAGTTGATGAATCTAAACATATAGAAGCAGAAACTATTATTATTAGTACTGGAGCAACTGCAAAATATTTAGGTTTAGAGAGTGAACAACGTTTAATTGGTGGTGGAGTTTCTGCGTGTGCTACTTGCGATGGTTTCTTTTATAAAGGACAAGATGTTGTAGTTGTTGGTGGTGGAGACACTGCAGCTGAAGAAGCAACGTATTTGGCAAATATTTGTAAAAAAGTATACCTTTTAGTACGTAAAGATTACATGAAAGCTTCTAAAGCTATGCAACATAGAGTAGATAAAACAGAAAATATTGAGTTGTTATATAACACTGAAGTAGATGAGGTTTTAGGTGGAAATGTTGTTGAAGGTGTGCGAGCTGTAAATAATCAAACAAAAGAAAAGTTTGAAATACCTGTAACAGGAGTTTTTATAGCTATTGGGCATACTCCAAATTCAGATTTATTTAAAGGTGCTTTAGATATGGACGAAACAGGATATTTAATCACCAAAGGAAAAACAACAAAAACAAATTTACCTGGAGTTTTTGCTGCTGGTGATATACAAGATAAAGAATACAGACAAGCAGTAACTGCTGCAGGTACAGGCTGTATGGCTGCTTTAGATGCTGAACGTTATTTAGGTGCTTTAGAGTAGTAACAATGTTACATTTTTTATAATAAAAAAGAGATTTCAGAAATGGGATCTCTTTTTTTTTAATCTTTTAAAAAATTTTATGGTAACTTTTGTAACGTTTAAAAAAATAAAGAGTATATCTGTTCAGAACACCAACCAAACCATAAAAATTGAATTCATTATCAGATAACGT
Organism: Polaribacter sp.; assembly: GCF_965660385.1. Taxonomy (GTDB): domain Bacteria; phylum Bacteroidota; class Bacteroidia; order Flavobacteriales; family Flavobacteriaceae; genus Polaribacter. Next base: position 4,160 of record NZ_CBFHZT010000088.1, on the reverse strand, counting down.
ATTAATGCTTAAAGTAAAAAATGGTGAAATCCATCAATTGGGTTTGCTCTATAAACGTTACAAAAAACGATTGTTTGGTTTCTTTTATCAAATGAATAAAAACGCAAGTGTAAGTGAAGATTTAGTACAAAATGTTTTTATCAGGATACTAAAATATAAGCACACATTTTCTGAAGATAGTAAATTCATTACATGGATTTTCCAGATTGCTAGAAATGAAATGTATGACGAATTTAAAAAAGTAAAAAAAGAAAATCATAAAGACATAGAAGATGTTTCATTTTATATAGAGAGCGATAAAAATTTTGAAAATGAATTAGAAATCAGCGAAAATAAAATCAATTTAAAAAGAGCCATAGCCAAATTGCCTCATGCAAAAAAAGAGTTGATTGTTTTAAGCAAACTAAAAGAATTAAAATATAAAGAAGTAGGTGAAATTGTAGGTTGTACAGAAGGTGCAGCAAGAACTAAAGTGCATAGAGCACTGCAAGATTTAAAACAAATTTATCTAACCTTAGAAAATGCATAACAATGGATTATAAAGAATTTGAAAATAGTATTGTAGATTATTTATCAGAAAATTTATCCGAAGATAAAAGAATTGATTTCGAAGTTTTTTTAAAGAAAAAACCCGAATTTAATGAAGCGTTTGAAACCGCAAAATTCTTATGGAATCAAAGTACCGAAAACGTTCCATTGCATTCCACCTCAATGGATATGAATTTTTTCAGCATGCTTAAAGCCGAAGAAGAAAAAGCGAACAAGATTTCTTTTTTTGAAAAATTGCAACATTTTTTCACTTTAAAACCAGTAAAACAATTTGCGTATACATTCGCTATTTTAACGGTTGGTTTTTTTGTGGGTAATGGTTTTAAGGTTAATACAAATTCATCAATACAAACCATAGAAGTTGCACAAAAAGAAACGGAAATTGTGCGCTCTCAATTGGTTTTAACACTGTTAAATCAATCTTCTGCAACCAAACGTTTACAGGCTGTAAGCGAGGTGAATAAATTAAGTTCGGTTACTGAAAAAATTATTAACGCGTTATTTTCAACTTTAAATAAAGACGAGAATGTAAATGTAAGATTATCAGCACTACAAGCTTTAAAAAAGTATACAGAAATTCCAATAGTTAGAGAGGGTTTAATAGCTTCAATTGCCAATCAATCCTCACCTTTAGTACAAATGGAATTGGCAGATTTAATGGTGATATTACAAGAAAAAAAAGCCGTGAAATCGTTCGAGAATTTAATTCAAAAAAAGGATGTGAATTCTAGTGCTAAAGAAAAAATAAAAGAAAGTATTCAAAGTATCATATAAATAAATTTTTGATGTAACTGGCATATCCTAGGCAAGCTTTTTACAAAGAAAACAATAGTCAAACATCAAAATAAACACAAATGAAAACAATACAATTAATGATAACAGTGGCATTATTTTGTTTAATATCAAAAGTAAATGCACAAAAATATCAGGAAGACAAAAAACTAAAATCGATAGAAAAAATTATCAAAGAATATCAAGTTAACTCCAATTCACCAGACAACATCTTAGTGGTTGATAACGTCTTTGGTTCTATTGATGTAGAAGGTTATAATGGTATCACCATCCAAGTTGAAGTTACAAAAATAGTTACTGCAAATACACAAGAAGATTTACAAATGGGTAAAGATGAAATCGGAATAAAATCTAACCAAAATAGAGATGCAATATATGTGTATTTAGATTCTCCTTTTACTCATTTCGATACAAAGACGGGTAAGTTTGATTATAGAGAATTTGGTTATAATTACCGTAAAAGTTATCCTCATAGAAAAAAAAGGATGTATAGTTATAATTTAGATTTTAAAATTAAAGTTCCGAAAAATACTGGTTTAGATGTAAAAACTGTAAATAATGGAAATATCTACATTACAAATGTTCATGGAAAATTATTGCTTGTTCGTAATATTAATGGGGCTATTGATATGAAAAATGTATCAGGAAAAACAGATGTTAATGCTTTAAATAAAGATATTAACATTACATATAGTAAAAACCCAACAGAGGAAAGTTTTTATAATTCATTAAATGGAGATATTAATATTTTATTTAAAAATGATTTAGATGCAAGCATCAGCTACAAAACAATGAATGGTAATTTTTACACCAATTTTGATGTTGAAAAAACAAAACCAATTATAAAAACAACATCAGAAAGAAAAAATAAAGGAACCAAGTATAAAGTAAACTCAAACAAGCATTTTAAAATAGGTAAAGGAAATGTACATCTACATTTTAATCAGTTAAATGGTGATGCAATCTTAAAAAGAATATAATTATGACACTACAAAATATACAACAAGCAGCATTAATTTTACTTTTTATATGCTGTATGCAAGTAACAGCACAAGAAACTGTAAAAATACCTTTAACAGATACTGCAAAAGAAGGGTTTTTAAAAATGGGTATTATAAATGGATCTATCAGTGTAAAAGGTACAGATACCAAAGAGGTAATTGTTAAGGGAATTAAAAGAGAGGGCAAGAAACCTTATTATAGTGGAAGAAAAACAAGTAAAAATGATGTAAACGGATTAAAAAGAATTTCAAATAATTCATTAGAATTTAGTGCTGAAGAGTATGATAATGTGATACATATTGAAAGTACACCTCAAGGAACTACTGATTTTGAAATTGAAGTGCCAAAGAATTTTTCGCTAAAAATATCTACAATTAATAAAGGAAATATTTATGTTGAAAATGTTAATGGTACCATGGATGTAAGTAACATTAATGGTTCAATTACGTTAAAAGATATTAGTGGTTCTGTAAGTGCAGATGCTTTAAATAAAGATATAACTATCAATTTTATTGAGGTTACACCAGAGGTAGCCATGGCATTTAGTAGTTTAAATGGCGATATTGACATTACTTTTCCAAAATCGTTAAAAGCAGATATAAAAGTTAAATCAGATCGTGGAGAAATTTATACCGATTTTGATTTGAAAGCAAAACCATCTCGCGCAAAAATAACAAAAGGTAGTGATAGCAGAGGCGATGCGTATAGAGTAAAAGTTGAAAAATGGATTACAGGTTCCATTAATGGTGGAGGACCAGAAATACTATTTAAAAACTTTAATGGTGATGTAATAATAAGAGCTAAATAAAATTTTAGCAGTCCATCAAAAAAGTCGTCTTAAAATCATTTTTTTAGGCGATTTTTTTTTAATTCATTCTAAAAATTTAAGTAGATTATAGCACTGAAAAAAAACGAGCTACTTTAAAAAAGTAGCTCGTTTTAAGTAAACATTATCATGTAAGTTTAAAATCCTTCTCCTGGATCCTGAGGTACAGATGCAGCTTGAGATTTTTGAGGATTTAATATCATATAAGTACCTAATGCAGTTAATGCTGCATATTTACCATAGTTTCCTATTTTTTTAATGGCTTCTTTACGAGTAATTTCTTGAGATTCTTTAGTATTTTTCATGATCTAATTCTTTAAGCTATTAATTATTCTAGTATAATTTTCTTACTAATTTTTCCATTTTCATTTTCTAGTTGCGCAATATAAACTCCAGTAGTTAATTTTGGAAGTGTAACATCATATGCACCATTAGAGCTGAAGCTTTTGTTTACCACTTGTTTTCCTAAAATGTTGAATAATTTTATGTTGGCTTTACCTTGAGATAAACCTACTATTCTTAAGTTAGTGGTATTTGTTGGGTACATGCTAATATTATCCATTTTAAAAGATTCCGTACTTAATGCTGATGATTTAGTATGTAAATAGAAACGTCCAACACCATCTGTTTTTTCAGTTAAAGTTACAGTGTAATCAGTATTAGTTTCATCTAATCTAGTAAACGTACCATTTTCTCTATCTTCTAAAAATACTTTTAAACCATTAGGTAAATTCGTTGCTTCTGCAGAGAATGTTATTTTACCAGCATCTGCTGTAATTCCAACAGGTACAATCATAGTTTCCATTTCATTTTTAGGTAATGATTGTACTTGGTAAGATTCACCAATATTATTTTCTAAAATATGTGTAAAAACCTCCATTTTAGATTTAACACCAGTAAAAGTTTTACCTTCATAACCCCAGTCAAAACCTTTGGTAACATTCTCATCAAAATACATTAATCTTGCAGCTCTTTTTAATTTGCCATTTGC
>NZ_CBFHZT010000087.1:0-6649 GCF_965660385.1 Polaribacter sp. | reverse complement strand
ATATAAAACAACAATAATATATGATAGTTTTTACTATCATTAAAAGCAATAACTTAACTTAAAGACAGTTTTTACTAACAAATAATAATTACACAATACTAAAAATTGAACTAGTTAAAGAAATATACATAACTAAATATTAGACAATAAATCAAGTTTAATTGATGATTAAGTGAGCCACTTGTTCATATTTTATGCCTGTGTACTCACAAAACTCATCAATGGTTAGGAACTCTTTTGTGGTTTTGTTAAGCTCTGTTTTGATTTTGTGTACAAATCTAACACTTTGACGATAACTTTTACCAGTAATGATCTGAACGTCTTTTGGATAGATGCACACTCTTTGCATCTCTTTTTTCATATACTATCTATGCTTTTGCTATGGTGTAACGCTACCTCATCAATATACTGATTTTTAGTGAACTTACCCTAACTATTTATGACACTGAACGTCATTTATTCCATTGGATGACATCTGGAACTGCTCCTCCTTTTTTTATTGATTAAAAGCTCTAATATTTGAGTGTATAATCATTAAAAATTAGAAATTATGGCAAGACAAAAAGGAATTATTAAACTAAAAGGTACTATAGGAGATATTACTTTTTACAAAACAAAAGATGGTCATTTGGCTAGAGAAAAAGGAGGTATTGATGCAAAACGAATTGCAACTGATCCTGCGTTTCAAAGAACTCGTGAAAATGGTTCTGAATTTGGACGCGCAGGAAAAGCCGGTAAAGTATTAAGAGTTGCTTTACGTTTGCTTTTATTAAACGCATCTGACAATAGAGTGGTGAGTCGATTGCATCAATCTATGGTGAAAGTAATTCAAGCGGACACTGTTAGTGAGCGTGGATTACGAAATGTTATTGATGGAGAAGCAGAATTATTGACTGGATTTGAGTTCAATATCAATGGAAAACTAGGCACTAGTTTGTTTGCTGCTTATACATCAACAATTGATCGTGTTGCAGGAACATTGGATATTGATATTCCATCATTTATTCCTAGTAATATGATTGCAGCTCCTGGAGGAACTACTCACTTTAAAGTAATTTCTGGTGGGGCAGAAATTGATTTTGAAAATGAGGTATCAGTCGTTGAATCTTCTGAAACTGCAATTTTACCTTGGGATGCCAATGCTACTGCAGCGATTAATTTGAGTAATGCAGTCACTGCAAACAGTACACATCCATTATTTTTAGCACTGGGAGTTGAATTTTACCAAGAAGTCAATGGAAATATGTATCCGTTGAAAAATGGTGCATACAATGCACTTTCTTTGGTAAAAGTTGATGGAGGTGTATAATGATCTTCGTTTTACATAGAACCTATTTTCCTGAAGGTACACAAGGAATGCTACTTTTGGATGGACAGTTTATTTGCTACACGATTGAACTACCTTGGATTCAAAATAAACGAAACATTTCTTGTGTTCCTGAAGGTTTATATACTTTACAAAAAAGATACAGCTCTAAATTCAAGTATCATTTGCATTTGAAAAATGTTATTGGTAGAAGCTTGATTTTAATTCATCCAGCCAATGATGCTAAAAAAGAATTAGAAGGCTGTATTGCACCCGTAAGTTATCATACAGGAATAGGAAAAGGAAATTCGTCAAGAAAAGCATTCCATAAATTAACAAGTTTAGCTTTACCAGCACTTGCTAAAAATACACCCGTGCAATTGCGAATTACCTCTTCCCTCTCCTATTTTAAAAGTCAATATTACAATTAAAAATATTTTATCATGAACATTCAAGAACGTGCAAAAGCACCTACACCTAAATTCTTCAAAGTTTTAAGAACCATTGGTTTGTCCTTATTAGCGGTTAGTGGAAGTCTTTTGGCTGCACCCATTGCATTACCAGCTGCAGTAGTTACAGTGGCAGGATATGTTGCTGTTGTTGGAGGCGTTATTTCAGCAGTCAGTCAAGTTACAGTTGAAGACTCTAAAGCAAAAAAAGATCAAGGACCATGAACAGCAACATCCAATTAAAAATAGGAACTGCCTCTGGTACTCTGTTAAGTATTAGTCCAGGAATATTTACACAAGATATTGTAAAAACTATTATTTTAGCAATGATTGGAGCTACCGTAAGTTTTATGGTTTCCTATTTCTTAAAAAAGATTACTAAGCGTAAAAGATAAATTCAGTTTTGATGTGGTAACCTTTACTGAATAGATCCTGTGAGATCCTGAAATAAATTCAGGACAAGCTTCAGGAAATTAAAGTCCGATCATTTGATTGGACTTTTTTTCATTTAATCCATTACAACTTTGACTCTTAATCCCTTTTGATTTGCTAATCGAATCATATTTTGAGTACCTCTACTCTTTCCATCCCAAAAAGCTATTAACGCATCCGAAAATATTGCCATTTTATTATTTCTGATGGGTCCTTCAGCTTTCCCGAATTTATTCCATTCTGCAGGAAATTTTATTAGGTTGAAACCTTTTTCATATGCATACTGCATTCCTAATTTGTCAGCTCCTTTATAATGACACCCAGATACAATTTCAATATTTTTTTGATCCTGGAGGAATTGGTCGCATTCTTTTTTTAATTTTTGATAATCTGAAAAGTTTCTACTTCCGGCTATTATTACTTTCATATGTTGGTTTTATTTCTTTTCATTTTTTCTTGATAAAAAACGAAACAAAAAATCAAGACTTACTTTTATTTTACTTGAATTCTACTTTTTATTCCATTTTCGAACCCAGACCGCAAGCTTTTTGGGTTCTCTGAATTCCATAAAAATTGAATTTCTACAAAAAATAAAATAGGTCGTTTGGGAATGACATTTTGCTGTTTATGATCTTAGTAAAGCGATTTTTAGCTTTGAAATAGTTGACAATTGTTGTTGCAAATTTTCTTCGAAAGCTGTTATTTTTTTTGAGTTTTTCAACTTTCATTTGACATTGCTGCGCTTCGTAATTTTGCAGTGCTATATTGATTACTTTTTTAGCATCTGAGATGCCTATAAAAGGAATCACAGAACCTTTTAAATAATAAGCAAAGAATTGCCCTACCTTTAAGGATAAGCACAGGTAATACAGGGATTCTCTTTCTGCTCTTGTGGTTGTGGTAATTACAAAGCAATTTGGGCAAGGTTTATCTAGCGGTTTTCCGCTATTTAGCCCTTTGTTAAGTATGAAAAAATGAGGTTTTGTGTACGTGCGCCCTGGTTGGTGCGTCTTGATCTGAAAAGTTGACATGGGTATCCAATTTAAAATTATGCTTCGCTGCGCTTCGCACATAATTTTTTTGGAACTAAAAAGAGATATGCCTATATAAAAGTGCCTTGGATAGGCTGTCAAGGTTTTTGAATAAAAGTTTTGTTATACAAATGTTGATTTAAAAAGAAAAATGCTATTAAAAAAAGTTTTATTTAAAACCCGAAGGGCTTGACCTTTATAGCCTTTTAGCGTTGGATGAAGTGAGGCACTTATATTTGCTATCTTTTTTTATTTTATTCTACTTCTAAAGTGTAAAAATTAAGAGTAGCATTTACCTCTATATGAAAAACGAAGGTAATTTTAGTTAAAATTTACCCTTGTTCTTATTAATTTGATCCTTTTTGACATAAATATTATATTTAAAAGCATATAAAACATTATTATTCAACTATATTATATCTAAAAACATATAAATTAGTATATTTGCTTATATTTATATTTAAAAGCATATAATGAAACTATTATCAGAGTTTGTAAAAAAACGCAGAAAAGAAGTACATCTTACCCAAGAAGAGTTTGCAGAACGTGCAGGTGTAGCTTTAACAGTAGTGCGTAAAATAGAACAAGGAAAAACCAATTTGAACTTAGAAAAAGTGAATTTGGTTTTGGCAATGTTTGGTCATGAATTGGCACCTGTAGAAAGAAAAAACATAGACGATGAGACAAGGTAAGGTATATTATAAGGACACACTTGCAGGTAACATTATAGAAACTGCAGAAGGAGATTATGTTTTTACTTATGATATTACTTATGTAACCCAATACCCTAAGCAATTTATAACGTTTAGTATGCCTGTAAGAACTGAACCATATATTTCTGATCGATTGTTTCCTTTTTTTGAAGGATTGATACCAGAAGGATGGCTATTAGATATAGCTACTAAAAATTGGAAAATAAAAGCCAATGACAGAATGGGGTTATTGTTAGCCTGTTGTCAAAATTGTATTGGAGCCGTTAGTGTTGTACCTATAAAAGAAAATGATGATGTCTAAAAAAAACTGTTTGTATTGTTACAAAACATTGACTACTGAAGCTGATTTTCATGAAAAATGTGCCTTAGAATTCTTTGGAACCAAAGAAGTACCAAAGATTCCCTATAGTCTTGAAGACATGGGAACTTTAGCTAAAAATGTAGTAGAAAGAAGTATTGCAGTACCAGGAGTGCAACCCAAACTATCCATGTCTTTAGTAAAAGGTTCTGAAACTAAAGACACACCAAGACTTACAGTCGTTGGTGCTTTGGGAGGACATTATATTTTTAAACCACCTACGCCACAATTTAGAGAAATGCCCGAAAATGAGCATTTGACGATGCGTATTGCTGAGGCTTTTGGTTTAAACACTGTACCTTCTAGTTTGATACGACTTGCTTCTGGAGAACTTGCCTATATTACCAAAAGAATTGATAGAACTACTGAAGGAGAAAAAATACATATGTTGGATCTATTTCAAGTTACAGAAGCCTATGATAAATACAAAGGCTCAATGGAAAAAGTGGGTAAAGCCATTGGTCAATATTCTACGAATACTTTACTTGATAAAATCTTCTTTTTTGAATTGAGTTTATTCAGTTTTTTAACAGGTAATAATGACATGCACTTAAAGAACTTTTCTTTGATAGAAAGTGTTTCTGGATGGATTTTGGCACCTGCATATGATTTGTTAAACGTTAGCATTGTTTTACCAGAAGACACAGAAGAATTAGCGCTTACCCTATCAGGAAAAAAAAGAAAGCTACAAAAGGAACACTTTGAAAAACTAGGACAACTTTTAGCTTTAACAGACAAACAAATTAAAGGTGTTTTTAAAAGAATGTTGAAAAATAAAACGAAAGCATTACAACTCATAAACGATTCTTTTTTATCAGATGAAATGAAAACAGCTTATAAAACTGTTTTAGAAAATAGATATCAAAAAATAGTATAATACAACCTAACTTTCAGGGGAAAAGTGCGTAGGTGGAGGTAATTAGTGATGTTGTAAGAATACCATTTAAAGCATATAATGTTACTCCTCTTTCATTTTAATTTGCCAATATTAGCGTTAAAAATACTCGACTTAAAACAATTATGCCTCTGTTTTTTATCTTAATCTTGGCAAATTAATTCTAAAATACTTCCTAAAATTATATGCTTTAACTGGTATGTGGAAAAAATAAATAAAGGGTATTTTAATTAAAATTGCTTTACGGCTGCACACGGTATAGTTAGCACTAGTGCTACTCTACGCTCATTTGCACGTAAAGTGGAAAAAATACTCTTTTTTTATGCGCGGTGTTGAGGTGGTTGAATGGAATGAGAGAAAGGAAACCGAAGTTGCTGGATGCAAGGAAGCATTGAGGTGTCTTGAAAGAATGGAATGAAACTACCACAGACACATGGCAAACATTGCTAATTGCTGTAACCTACACCTAAACAACGCGACAAGCTGGCCTCTTCACTAAAACAGTCTACTAGACTGTTTCTTAACGTTCGATCCGGTGGGGAAAGTGGACTAAAATCTATTGCTTAGCGAAATGAAACAAACAAATACCTGAGATAAATGGAATACTCTTTTTATTCTTTTCATTTTTCCTTGATGAAAAACGAAACAAAAAATCAAGACTCACTTTTCTTTTTTTTGAATTTTACTTTCTATTCCACTAACGAATCCAGACCGCAAGCTCTTTGGATTCTTGCCGTTTCATAAAAATTAAATTCTTACAAAAAACAAAATAGGTCAGGTTAGATTGTAACTACACTTTATAATTTTACGATGTGAATTTTAATCTATAAATACTCTCATCCAGAATTTTATGGTGATTGGGTTGTTCGTTCGTTTTTTAATAAAAATCTATTGCTTAGCGAAATGAAACAAACAAATACTTGAGATAAGGAACACTTGGACTTAGCGATGGTTTTGTGCAGCTTGAATGAGATAAGTAATAGATTTTACTTACGGATTTCAGCTTTGAAAGAAAGGATTTACGTTTTATGTTTTTTGAATTATATCACTATTTATATATAAATCTAAAATAATATTGAAAGCACCTATCTGAGCGTTGGAAAGCGGCTATTTAGTTCACGACTTTTTTATTTTTACGGGAGTTCATGAATAGCGGCGAATTAGATTTGGAAGTACAGATTTAAGCCGCGTGCGCCGCTATTTTACATAATGGCGTTATAGGGCAGAAAGTGAATGAATGTACCTATAACTGCGCATTATGTAACTTAGCTTTGAAGAATTTTGTGTTTTGAGGAAATAATAACCGATAAAGAACTATATGATCTTTATTAAAAAAAATGCTTTATAGAGTTCATGGTCTTTTTAATTATTGAATTTCTACATTCTAAGGTTTAGGAAACTTGATCCATTTTTTTTTATTATTTATACATTTATTAATTAAAAAATTATTTCAAACTTTTAATCA
>NZ_CBFHZT010000086.1:336-6732 GCF_965660385.1 Polaribacter sp. | reverse complement strand
TAAAATAGACATTAATGTTACTCTGTCTATGCTTTTTATATCTTTAAATTCTGAAAACGAATCAATTAATGCTATATTTTCCATTACATCTTTACTTAAAATACAATCTTCACTTTTGCTTCTTTAATATCTTTATATACTATTGTTGCTGTTTTTTGTACAGTAACTTTTCCTTTGCCAATGGGTTTTGGCTCTCTTGCTTTCCAATTGAGCACTATTTTTTCGTTATCGGCTTCTGTTAAGGTACCTTCTAACTCTTCATCAGCAGTTTTTACTTTTAATATTCTGTTGATGTTTTTCTTATACTGTCTTTTTTCCTTTAAAGGATGTGAAATGTCTGGTGTAGTAACTTCTAAAGAAAAATCTTCTTCTTCCCTATCTAAATTATGCTCTACATTTCTACTGATTCTTATGCATTCACTTAAAGGAACGCCATGATCACCATCAACAGTAATTTGAATTTTGTTGTTTACTGATATTGACAAATCTATCAAGAACAACGATTCATTTAACGCTAAAGCTTCTTCTACTAAATCTTTTACTTTGGTTTGATTCATTTTTTAAAACTATAAAATTATCAAAAAAATATTGATTTTGAGTATAAAAAGAGGGGACTTTAAGTCCCCTTCATTTACCATTTATTGTTAAAATCGGTGCAAATATACAAATTGTTTATCACTTAACAAAGTGAATCATATCCAATTATTTTTGTAACTTTAAATACATAAATTAAAATTCATTAAATATGAAAAAAATACTTGTACCTATAGATTTTTCTGAAAAATCTGAATTTGCTTCTAAAATGGCAGCAAGAATTGCTAAAGAATCGAAAAGTAAAGTATACCTTTTGCATATGATAGAGTTACCAACTGGAATTATGGATATGGGTGCTGGAACAAATTTTAGCATTCCTGAGAGCATGTTGTATTTACGAAAAGTTAAAGAACGTATGTTAGAATTTAAAAAACTTTTTTTTCATAAAAAAACAGAAGTTCAGCATGCTATTCGTTTTCAACATCCACATGAAGGTATTTTAAAATATGCTGATAAAATAAAAGCTGATTTAATTATAATGGGTTCTAAAGGACACTCTGACTTTGAAGAAATTTTAATTGGCTCTAATACTGAAAAAGTAGTAAGAACCTCTAAAGCACCTGTGCTTGTTGTAAAAAAAGACAAGAAAAAATTTAGATTGCGAAATTTAGTTTTTGCTTCTAGCTTTAAAAATGAAGATAAAAAAGAAGTTTTTAGAAAATTTTTAGCCTTTGCAAATCACTTTAATAGTGAAATTCATTTATTAAAAGTGAATACACCTTCTCGTTTTGAAAGCACACAAGAATCAACTCAAAAAGTAAAACTATTTATCAAAGAGTTTGATTTACCCAAATATTCTATAAACATTTACAATGACGCTTCTATTGAAAAAGGAATATTAAATTTTTCTAAAGATATTAATGCAGATTTAATTGCATTAAGTACACATGGTAGAAGTGGATTGTCGCATTTGTTTGCAGCAAGCGTTACAAAAACATTGTCTAAAAAGGCATTGAAACCTATACTTACTATTAAAGTTTAAGTAATACCTACTCCTTTTGTTTGAGAAATACTTTTGATTTAACAATGAAGAAAATTCTATTTTTATTGATTGCTGTAAGCATTTTTGGTTCGTGTAGTTCTAGTAGTGATACTACTGATGTTACTTTTGATAGTGTTATTGGAAACTGGAAATTAATTTCTCAAAAAGTAAATGGTGTAGAAACTGCAGATCAATGTAGACAACAAACCACTTTTATTTTTGAAGATAGCCGTGTATTAAGGCAAAAGTTTTTTAGAACAGAAAATAATACTTGTATAGAAGGTTCTGAAATTATTAGTAGTTGGTTTAATTTAGGTAATTCATCATACAGAATAAACGGAGCTAGTGGATCTAGATTGGTTATTGATTTATTGTTTTCTGATGGAAATAATAAATTTACAACCTCAGAAACAGACCCTAATACTAATATTACTACTATATCAGTTTTTCAAAAGTTTTAAATAACCTTTTATTTCTATTGCAAAAGAAGTTACAATGTATTAAATTGAGAAAAAAAATGCGGTTACGACATCATAGAACATCCTTATTTAAATCATAATCAATACGCTACAATCAAAGCAACTCTCTTTAAAGCTATCCTCTTATACTCTGTTCAAAAGGTATTCTATTAATGATAGATCTTCCTAAGGTAACTTCATCTGCGAATTCTAATTCATCACCAACTGCAATACCTCTTGCTATGGTTGATGTTGTAATCTCAAATTCTTGTAGTTGCTTATAAATATAGAAGTTAGTGGTATCACCTTCCATAGTTGAACTTAAAGCAAAAATTAACTCTTTAATTTCGCCACTGGCTACTTTTTTAATAAGCGCATCTATTTTTAAATTTTGTGGTCCAATACCTTCAATTGGTGATATTTTCCCTCCTAAAACATGATACAATCCATTAAATTGAGAGGTACTCTCAATAGCCATTACATCTCTAATATCTTCTACAACACAAACAATTTCGGAGTTTCTTTTTGGGTTTTGGCAAATATCACACAAAACAGTATCAGAAATATTATGGCATTTTTCGCAACTTTTAACATCGTTTCTTAAATGTAATAAAGCTTCAGATAAGTATTTGGTATGCTCTGCAGGTTGTTTTAATAAATGTAACACCAAACGCAAAGCCGTTCGTTTTCCAATACCTGGCAAACGTGATACCTCATTTACTGCGTTTTCTAAAATTCTTGATGAAAATTCCATGAGGCAAAATTATGAATTATGAATTTTGAATTATGAGTTTTCTAATAATTTTTTTAAACATATATTCGTACTCCATAATTCGTAATTATTTATGCAACCAATCCATATTTTACTTTTAATTATTGGTTATTTTTCTGTGTTAATTTTAATTTCTTATTTCACAGGAAAAACCGCAAACAATACTACTTTTTTTAAAGCAAACAATTCATCACCTTGGTACTTGGTAGCTTTTGGTATGATTGGCGCTTCACTTTCTGGAGTTACATTTATTTCTGTTCCTGGCTGGGTAGAGTCTCAAAGTATGAGCTATATGCAAATGGTGCTTGGTTATGTTTTAGGTTATGCTGTAATTGGCTTGGTACTGCTCCCCCTCTATTATCGCTTAAATTTAACCTCTATATACACCTATTTACAAGATCGATTTGGAGATTACACCTACAAAACTGGAGCATCATTTTTCTTGTTATCTAGAACCATTGGTGCTGCTTTTCGATTATTCTTAGTGGCAAATGTGTTGCAATTATTATTATTTGATGCCTATGGAATTCCGTTTTGGATTACAGTAAGCATTACAATTTTATTGATTTGGTTATACACCTTTAAAGGCGGAATTAAAACAATAGTTTGGACAGACACTTTGCAAACCTTGTTTATGTTAATTGCTGTGGGAGTGTGTATTTACACTATTTCTGACGAGATGCAAATAAACAATCTATTTTCTTATATAGCAGATAGCAAACTCTCTAAAACCTTTTTTTTTGATGATTGGAAATCTGGAGATTATTTCTGGAAACGATTTTTAGCAGGTGCTTTTGTAGCAATTGTGATGACAGGGTTAGATCAAGACATGATGCAAAAAAATCTTACTTGTAGAAACTTAAAGGATGCACAAAAAAACATGTTTTGGTTTACTTTTGTATTAGTAATTGTAAACTTTTTCTTTTTAGCATTAGGTGTTTTGCTTACAGATTACGCACAGAAAAATGGAATTGATGCAAATAAAGACGAACTATTTCCTGTTATTGCAACCAAAGGTAGCTTAGGTTTGGCAACAGCTATTTTCTTTTTACTAGGTTTAATTGCTGCTGCATATTCAAGTGCAGATTCAGCACTAACCTCATTAACAACCTCTTTTAGCATTGATATTTTAGAAATTAACAAAAAGAAAAATGAAGAAAATCAAGAAAAAACCAGAAAGAAAATTCATATTTTATTTTCATTGATACTAATTGCCACTATTTTAATTTTTAAATATTTTATTGCTGATGAAAGTGTTATTGCAAAGATATTTACGTTTGCAAATTACACTTACGGACCTTTATTAGGTTTATACGCTTTTGGATTATTTACAAAACTTAAGTTAAAAGACAAATGGGTGCCATTAATTTGTGTTTCATCACCAATAACAACTTATTTCTTACATATATTTTGCATCAATTATTTCAGTTTTAATTTTGGTTTTGCTTTACTGATTGTTAACGGTTTAGTTACTTTTTCAGGTCTATATTTTATAAAAAAAACAAATAAGCTTAAAAATTAATTAATATTTAGGTTTTGAACCTAAAAATCAAATAAAAAAATAAAATCACAAACCACTGATTAATAGTGTTTTAATCTTATTTTACTAAATAAAAGCTCAATTGATTGTATTTTAGACTATTATCTTAAGATAATTAATTAAATTTGTGCGCTTAAATCAGTGAGTTATTTTATTTAAATTTCTCTAATTTAATTGGTTAGCTTTTACACAGTTAATCGAAAGAAAACTGTTATTAATCGAAAAAAATCACCCCTAAAATCAAAATATTATAATTTTGATATAGTTTAAAGTTGTTAACCCTAATTAAAACTTTGCAAATGAATAAAAATTCACACCTTAACATAGTACATCTACTAACATTTTCAGTTATTAGAAAATCAACACTTTATTCATTGCATTTACATTAGATTTTGAATTAATTAATTTTTTAAAAGTATCAATTATTCACTTTAAAAAAATATAAGTTCAAGTCTAACTACAACATTTTTCAAGTCATGAAAAAAATCAAACATATCCAAACCCTAGCATTTTACTTTTGTACTTTAGTACAAAAATTAAATGTACAAAAATTAACTACATTTATTGTAGTTGCTTTTTTTAGCTTAATTCATTTTCAAGCCCAAAGTCAAAATATCACTGCTGATGATAGCAATGGTAAAATAAGTATAAGACAAAATTTTGGTGCAAATGCAAAAACAAAAACAAAAAGCAACATTGATCTTTTTACAAGTTTAAAATCTTACGCTTCATCCAATAACACAAGTATTTGTTCTCCAGAAAGTTCACTCATTATTACAGAAGATAGCTCTTGGGGTATTTCAAGATCTACAATAAATAATAGTGGTTTACCATCTTTTTGTTTGAGATTACCTGATGAAGCTCCTAAAGAAAATGACATTTTTAATACAACATTAACTCCATCAGCTGACATAAACTTTAACAATGGTAATTTAACTAATGCACAAATTATAGATAAAGTTCGTAGAACGGTTTCTGTAATGCATCATGTAAATTATGCTCCAAGTTCAGCACCATCATCATTATTTTCAGATTTTTATAAAGCCATTGCTGTTACAATCTGGCATTACACTGATAATTTAAATACTAGTAATTATAATTATACTTGGACAGCAGCAAATGGAAACAGTTATTCTGTAAACAATTTAATACAATGGGTTAATAACGGCACATTACAAGCTGCTGATGCAATTTGGTTAATTCCTGAAAATAGTAGTAGACAACCAGAGGTATTATTGAACACAAATACATCTTCTAATTGTTGTCCAATACCTCCTTCAATTACAACAACTACAATTACTCCTACATCAAGTAATAATGGTCAAATAAAAATAAATTCGGTTTCTGGAGCGCAATATTATGGAATCAGTTCCTTAAATGCTGGCAACTACAATGGTGCTACAACTATTGCCACTGCAACGCAAATACCTAATACCTTACCAACTACAATACTTTCAAATGCACCTCAAAATGGAGGAACTTATATTGTAAGAGTATTTACAAATATAGATGGTTGCTTTACAGATTATACAGTTACTGTTCCTGATTCAGGATTAAGTTGTACAAGTACTTATGCTGAATTTCAAAGCGAAAATGGTGTAGATAATGAATACAATGCTGAAGGGGCACCTGATGGTAGTGTAGCTAATATCCATAGTAATGATGATCAATTAGTTTTAGACTTTGGCCAGGTTTTCCCCTCTGGAACAGAATACAATATTACTTGGCGAAAAAGAAGTGGTGAAAACGGAACCGCTATAATTGATTTATCAGAATCAACTTCGGCAAATTCAGGTTTTACGAATCATCCTACATCACCTCAAACTGCGACTACAGGAAGTTTTACAACTACAACTGTTACTGCAAATTCTAATTTTAGATATCTTGCTTTTGATAAAGGAAATTCTAGTACAACTGATTATGAAATAGATGCTGTGGAGGTTATTGTTTGTGTTAGTTGTGATGTTGCAGATAATACAACAGCAAATGCATCAATTACAGAAAATGAAACAAAAACGTTAACTGGTACTCCAGCAGGCGGAACATTCTC
>NZ_CBFHZT010000086.1:0-326 GCF_965660385.1 Polaribacter sp. | reverse complement strand
CAATTGCTGCTGTTGGATCATGTGCTGAAACTTCAGATGATGTTACTTTTACAGTGACTCCAGTTGTTAACCCTTGTGATGCTGCTGCTTCAGGCAATTTAGATACAGATGGTGATAATATTTCTGATATTTGTGACTTAGACGATGATAACGATGGGATTTTAGATTCAGTTGAATGTCAAACTTTAATTGGTGAAACGTCTTTTGAATTAGATGACCCTAATGATGTAAAGACTTTTACGTTAGCGCCAGTTGGTAATGGTTTTGTACTAGATGTTACAAGTTTAGATAATAGTTTTAATTTAAGCATTAATGGTACTCCATTT
>NZ_CBFHZT010000085.1:0-6919 GCF_965660385.1 Polaribacter sp. | reverse complement strand
ATAATCATTCACAAAGAAATCTACTTCTTGGTTTATTGAAGTTGATAATATCGGTCTATCTTGGAAATATTTACTTTTCAAAATTCTATATGTTCCTTCTATTATTGAATTTGAGAATTTCACATCTTTCAATGCAATCTTCTTTGTTATTTGTACTTGCTGATTTTTGATGAATTCGTGAATAGTTTGATTGTTATTTTCGGAACCTCCATCAACTATTAAATCAACATTCGACTTCCCTACTGAAATATCAAACTCATTTTTAATTGCTCGCTTTAAACTTTCTAATCTAATACTCGCTGATAACTTTTTTGAAACGTCATAAGCAATAATCTTTCTTGAGAAATTATCTACAATAGTATAAATATAGTACTGAATATTATCAATCGTTTTATAATAAGTAACATCCATATGCCAGATTTCATTGTGAATATTTGCTCTTGTTGAAATACGCTTCCTCTGTACACCCAAAGCATAACAAATTTTTACAGAAGAATGATAAGGATTGTACTTTTTCATTTTACAAAAAAAGATGATTTTTTAATAAAAATCAGTTCAATTTTCATTTTTTTAGCCTTTTCGAAAATTCGAAAAGTACTCTCAAAAATAGGGTGGTTCGATGTTTAAAAGTGGTTCTAAACTACACTAACTCTTTGATAATCAAATACAATTGGTTCGATAGTAGCGCATGAGGGGGAGCAAAAAGCCTTATCATTTTATGATAAGGCTTTTTTATTGGATTCAAAACATTGAAAATCAATATTTAATGAACAATTTCAATAATTAGATTTCTTATTTCAATTCATACACAACTTTTGAGATTCATCCATTAATTCTCTCAGTTTTATTTCATTAGTTTTTTCCCAACATCAAAAGTTCACTAACAACAACTTCTGTAACATAACGTTTTTCACCTTCTTTAGTTTCGTAAGATCGTGAAGTTAGTTTACCCTCTATAGCCACCTCTTTTCCTTTGGTTACATATTTTTCTATAATATCACAGGTTTTTCCCCAAGCAACAAGATTATGCCATGCTACTTTATCAATTTTTTGTCCTGAAGTATTTGTGTAGCTTTCATTGGTTGCCAATGAAAACTTTGCCAATTTTTTACCAGATTCTAATTTGATGATTTCAGGATCATTTCCTAAATTTCCAATTAATTGTACTTTGTTTCTTAACGTATTCATAAGATAAGTTTTTGTGCGTATTATTTAACGCAGGTTTATAATTTAATTTTGTTGATGAAATACCAATATAAGTTCTGTATTTTCAACACTGCAAAGGTGTAGCAATACATAAATTAAAAACGGTTGTTAATCATTTGTTTTCGTTTGTAAACGAATGTAAACGTTTAAATATTTTTAATATATTTGTATTCAATAAGTTAGTGTTTTAATAAAATTGATATTTTTTGGAGGAAAGAAATTGTTTAGAATGTTCAGAAAAGCTTGTAGGTAGAATCGACAAAAAATTTTGTTCGGACTATTGCAGAAATGCCTATAATAACAAAGTAAATAAAGAAAGTAAAAACTTAATTAGAAATACCAACAATAGACTTCGAAAAAACTATAATATCTTATCAAAACTTAATGTTTCAGGTAAAACAAAAGTATCTAGAAGAAAGTTATTTGATAAAGGTTTCGATTTCCAGTTCTTTACATCTATCTACACAACCAAAACAGGAAACACTTATTTTTATATTTACGATCAAGGCTATTTAGCTTTAGAAAATGAAACTTTTTTATTGATTAAAAGAGATTAATAATTTTATTCAAGGTAAAGGGTTTTGAAACTTTTTCCATAACTGTAATTGATTGGTTTTTCTATACAAACCAAAAGATAACAATTTTAAAAAACGATCAAATTTTTGGTATAGTTAGTGTGCCAAAAATGTATAAAAGAATCATTTTTAGTGCCTTTTTGAAGGAAAAAAACTATGTTTTATCAATTTAAAACAGAGTAGGACATTAGAGATAAAATTTATTTTGTTGAAAAAACTTAGTTGATAAAGAAACATTTCAAGAATGTCGAATTTATCAAAATGATGAATTTGTTCTTATTGTTTTTAATAAACAACTACCTTGTAAGGAAGGCATTATAGAGATTAAAAAGTATATTAAAGTGCTGAATATAGGACACAATAGATTTTAAAGATAAGGTGTAATTGTTTGAAAAATTCACCCTAAATGAAAATTTCATTATCTATTTGCATTAACCAAAGTTGCTCTAAAAAAATAATATTTTTAGGAAATAATATTTTATACAATTTATTTCCAAGTGTTTCCTTTTACTTTAATGGCGGCTTTTAATACATCTTTCTGACTCAGTTGTCCTATTAATTTTCCTTTTTCAACTACAGGAAATCGTCTTCTATGAGAACTTATAAACTTAAAAGCAGCATCAAATATATTCATATCTTTATCTATAGTATCTACATCTGTAACCATGTATTTCCCTACTGTGTTATTGGTGTCAGAAGGCATATTGTAATATTTACTTTCAGAGATATGTTTTATGCAATCTGTTTCAGAAATAATACCAACAAGTTCGTTTTTATCGTTGGTTACAGGGCCTCCAGAAATTTTATATTTAATCAATTGGCTAATTACATGATCTAAAGAGTCTTCTGCTTTAAAAGTAACTAACTTTGTGGTCATGTAATCTGAAACTAAAATTTGTTCTTTTGTTTTACCTTGAGACTCGTCTCTTTTTCCTTGAAAGCTTTTAATTCCCATAATTGTTTGATTTTATTCTGCTTAAATGTAGTGTTTTTTCTGTTTCATTCAAAAATAACGTTAATTTTTTTTAAAATCCTTAGTTATTAAAATTTAATTAAATGAAAAAACAATCTTTTAAATTATTAAAAATAATGTCAAATTTTATGTAATAGGTAATTATATTCAAATTTTAAAGATGATAATTTTCCATAAAAAAAGCGTTTTGACATTTTCAAAACGCTTTTTTTAAATTCTATTATTCTTAATTATTCAATCTCAGAAACACGTAATGTATTTACCATACCTTTTGCTTCTGCTGGCATTGAAGCTAAGTTAATTATTAAATCACCTGGTTTTACAAAGCCTTTTTCTCTAGCAATACTATTAATATCTTCTACAGTATCATCTGTGGTTAAGTTTTTGTCATAATAATAAGCTCTAACTCCCCAAAGTAAGTTTAATTTTCCTAAAATTCTTTTTTCTGTAGAAAATGCTAAAACATGAGTTCTAGGTCTCCAAGATGAAATTTGAAACGCAGTATACCCACTATTTGTTAATGTAGAAATTGCTGCTGCACCAGTGTCGTTTGCCATCATTGCTGCATGATGACAAATTGATTTTGTAATGAACCTATTGGTTCTAATATGTGGTGCCTCTTGAGGTACTTTAATCATTCTAGAGTTTTCTACGCTTCTAATAATTTCAGTCATTTTTTGGATAACACGCAAAGGATGTTTTCCTACAGAAGTTTCTCCAGATAGCATTACTGCATCAGCACCATCCATAATGGAGTTCGCAACATCATTCACTTCTGCTCTAGTAGGCACAGAATTGTCGATCATTGTTTCCATCATTTGAGTAGCAATAATTACAGGAATTCTTGCTCTTTTAGCTCTTCTAACTAATTTTTTCTGAATTAATGGTACTTCTTGCATTGGTATTTCTACCCCTAAATCTCCACGAGCTACCATTAAACCATCACAATAAGGTATTAAAGCATCTAAATTCTTAACGGCTTCTGGTTTTTCTATTTTTGCAATTACCGGAATTCTGTATTCAGAATGTTGTGCAATTAAATCTCTTAACATTCTTAAATCATCTGGTGTTCTAACAAAAGATAAGGCTATCCAATCTACCTGTTGTTCTATTGCAAAAACAGCATCACCCATATCTTTTTCAGTTAGTGCAGGTAAAGAAATTGCAGTATTAGGTAAGTTAACTCCTTTTTTAGATTTTAAAGGCCCACCAACCAGTACTTTAACAACAACTTCATTCTCTTTGTTTGTAGATTCTACTTCGAAAAGTAATTTACCATCATCAACTAAAATGTGTTCTCCTACTTTAACATCTTTAGGAAAGCGCTGATAGGTCATATAAGCTTTTTCTTTGGTACCTACACATTCATCTGTTGTAAATTTAAAAGTGTCACCATCTTTTAATTCAACGCCATCTTCCATAACGCCTACTCTAAGTTTTGGTCCTTGTAAATCTCCAAGAATAGCAATATTGTAGCCATTTTCTTCATTTATCTCTCTAATTCTATCTACATTTTTCTTTACAATATCGTAGTTTGCATGAGAGAAATTAATTCTGAAAACGTTTACACCAGCTTCAGCAAGTTCTTTCATTTTTTCTTTAGTATCTATTGCTGGACCTAAAGTTGCAACTATTTTTGTTTTATTATTGTGTGGCATATTTTAAAATATTAAAAAATCTTTCGATTTTAAGGTGTTTTTATCTATTGAGTAAGATGTAATTACTTGATCTATTGCTTTGATTTTTTGTATGGTTTCTACAATATAAGTATATTGTATATTACCTGTAATTTTTATAAAAAAATCTACTTTTTTCTTTTCTGGAATTAAATATGATTTTGTTTCTGAACTTAATAAAAGTTCCTTAGATATTGTTTGATTTTCTTTTCTAGAACTATTCGCTATCAAAAACCACTCAAAATCATAGGTTTTATTTACATAATTAAATATTGAAAAAGAAGCTTGTTTGTTTTCTTTTCCAAATGTTAAATCTTCTTTGTTTTTACAAAAACGAGTTGCTAATTTTTTATTCAATACATAAGCAAGTTTATAATCTTCTAATGTGGTATGAATTCCTATTAAAGAAAATTCTTCTTCACATATATTTAGGCCTAATGAGTGAATTTGCATAAATAGTAATAAGCTCTAATTTAGTATTTAATTGTGCTAATTTACTAATTGTTTACGAGTTTTAAAGTTATTTTAACGAAAACGTTATCGTGTTTAGCTAATCGAAATTTGATTTTGAAAAGCGTAATATACTCTTTTAGAGGCTAGTTCTTCTGCTTTTTTCTTAGAGGTTGCTCTACCTTTTGCAATTTGCTCACCATCAATACTTACTTTAACACTAAAATGTTTTACTGGATCGTTGCCAGTATCTTCATAAGTATCAAATTTGTACTTCTTTTTTTGTTTTTGGCACCATTCAATAATCAAACCTTTATAACTTGTTATTTTACCTTCTAGTTTTTCAATATCAACATAAGGTAAAATTACATTTTCAAAGATAAATTTTTGAGAAAATTTATAACCTTTATCTAAATAAATAGCACCAATTAAGGCTTCAAAAATATTACCGTGAATATTTTCACCTACATTAGCTTCATCAACATTACTGTTAACAAAACGTATTAGGTCTAAATCTTTTCCTAAATTGTTTAAATGATCTCTGCTAACAATTTTAGAACGCATTTTGGTTAAATAGCCCTCAGAACCAGAAGGTACTTTTTGATACAAATATGCTGCAATTACAGCTCCTAAAATAGAGTCTCCTAAAAACTCTAAACGTTCATAATTTATAGGATTGCCTTTTTCATCAGATATTTGTACTGATCTGTGGGTAAAAGCCTTTTTATATTTGTTTAAGTTTCTTGGTGTAAAGTTTAAAAGCTCTTTTAATTCGTAGTATAAAGCCCTATCTTCTTTGTTTTTAGGTGGTCGCTTTATAACTATTTTAGGAATTAGCTTCATTTTTTTTACTCCTCCAACTTCTTAAAAGCAACACAAGCATTATGACCACCAAAGCCAAATGTATTGCTCATTGCCACTTTAATTGCTCTTTTTTGAGGCTTATTAAGTGTAAGGTTTAATTCAGGATTAATGTTTTCATCTACATTTACATGGTTAATTGTAGGGGGTACAATGCTGTTTTCCATCGCTAAAATAGAGGCAATAGATTCAATAGCACCAGCAGCACCTAATAAGTGACCAGTCATAGACTTGGTAGAATTAATGTTGATGTTTTTTGCGTGCTCACCAAAAACTTCAGAAATGGCTTTTAATTCAGCAACATCACCAAGAGGGGTAGAAGTTCCATGAGTGTTAATATGGTCTACATCTTCTGGATTGATGCCCGCATTTTCTAAACAGTTTTTCATTACTGCTATTACACCAATTCCATCAGGATGAGGAGCTGTCATATGGTATGCATCAGAAGACATTCCTCCTCCAATTACTTCCGCATAAATTTTTGCACCTCTGGCTTTTGCATGTTCATATTCTTCAAGAACAATGGCACCAGCACCTTCACCTAAAACAAAACCATCACGTTCTGCATCAAAAGGTCTTGAGGCGGTTTCACAGTTGTCATTTCTTTCAGAAAGCGCTTTCATGGCATTAAAACCACCAACGCCAGCTTGGGTAACCGCAGCTTCAGAACCACCTGTAACAATAATGTCACAATGTCCTAATCGAATGTAATTTAGCGCATCTATCATAGCATTTGCAGAAGATGCACAAGCAGAAACCGTAGTATAGTTTGGCCCCATAAATCCATTTTTAATAGATATATTTCCGGGAGCGATATCTGCTATCATTTTTGGGATAAAGAATGGATTGAATCTTGGGGTACCATCACCAGCGCCAAAATTAATGGCTTCATCTTGAAATGTTTCCAATCCTCCAATTCCTGCTCCCCAAATTACGCCAACACGTAATTTGTTAATCTCGTCTAAATTTAAATCAGCATCAGCAATAGCTTCATCAGAAGCTACCATTGCATATTGTGTAAATTTATCCATTTTACGGGCATCCTTTCTATTTATAAAATCGGTAACCGTAAAATTCTTTAATTCACATGCAAAACGAGTTTTGAACTTGGCAGCATCAAAGTGTGTGATAGGTGCTGCTCCACTAACTCCGTTAATTAAAGCGTTCCAATATTCTTC
>NZ_CBFHZT010000084.1:0-7285 GCF_965660385.1 Polaribacter sp. | reverse complement strand
TATCATTTACAGCAAAAGCAATATGATGAATTCCTTCCCCTTTTTTAGCGATAAATTTTGCAATAGGACTATTGGGGTTTGTTGCTTCCAATAATTCTATTTTATTAGGTCCAGCTTTAAAGAAAGATGTTTTTACACCTTCTGAAAGTACCTCTTCGATTTTATAATGCCCTTCATCAAAAAGAGATGCAAAAAGAGCATTCGATTTTTCTAAATCTTTTACAGCAATACCAATATGTTCTATTTTATTCATTTTGTAAAAATAAAAAAACCAGCAGAAAAATATCTACTGGTTTGTATTTTAAAATAGTTACAGATTAATCTGCAGCTATTTTTATATTGTCTAGCTCATAAGTACCATCTGCAGCGGTTTCTCCACTTCCTGTATATTTAAAAGCAAAATGTATTGTACCTGAACCACAAGATAAATCTACAATACCTGAATCGAACCAAGAAGAAAAAGAATCTGAATCTTGGGTTATGTAGGCTGCAGGAACAACACCCCAAGTTGCCTTAGAGATACCTTCTGTAGTACCATCCCAATTTTCTGAAAACAATAAATCTAAAGTACTAGAATCTGCAAAACTATTTGAAGTTTCAAAAGAAAGGGTAACATTGCTATTGGCATCTAAATCAATTTCTGGTGTAATTAACCAAGCTACTGTTCTATCATCTCCAGATCTAAAAGAACCAACTGCAGCCGAAACTCCTTGTGAAGCGTTAGAACCTGTTGCAGTGTAAGCTTCCCAAGTTTCTGTACCTGCTTCTTGGTAGTTTGTCCAACCATTACCTGAAATTGGACTGTTAGTACTTTGAGTTTCGAAATTATCTTCGAAAAGAATCGTTGTTCCTTCTGAACTAGCAATACCACAGTCTAACTCTGGTGGATCACATCTTTCACCTGTAACTGTAATATCATTTTTATCATTTAAAACTAAAATTAAGCTACTCCCATCAAAAGTTTTTGAAACTACACTGTTAATTGTAAAACTTCCTGCAGGTAATGGCGCAAATTTAAACGTTGCAAATGAGCTGGTTTCTACAGAAATAGCACCACTATCTGCACAACTTTCTAAAAAACGTTGTGTATCGAATTGTTCATCTGGATCACCAAAAGTTAAATCTTTAATAGCTTTATCGAATTGTGCATTTTCTATTTGAATAAACATTCCTAAATGTGCTGAAGAAACTTCAGATAAATTCATGGTTTTAGGTACTAAATTTGCGGTTACAGAAGATCTAAACAAATTTTCTTCAATTTGTTTTACAGATAAATCATCAACTGCATCTCCATTAGCAACACCTCCTATGGTAATTACACCATCTCCTGTTCTTGTTTCACCAATCAATAACCCGTTTAATTTTATATAAATTTCTCTACCTAAATTATATTTGTTGTAGGTGTCATTTAAATTTAAAACCAGTTTAATTGCGGCTGTTGGATTCTCTGGAGCATCTTGAATAAAAATTTCTTTAAAAAAGTTACCTGTTCTATCTGAAGAAGTAACGTACCCTTTTACCACTAAATCTGATGTAATTTCTGTAGCTACCCCAGTAAATAAGCTTTTAAGGTTTGTGATAGAAATAAGGTCTAAACTACCATTTGGATCATTTAATTCTTCTAAAATTTTCTCAACTTCTGCGTTTTCAACTAGTCCTAAATCGTTAGGTACTGTATAATCTCCATCCTCTACACAAGAGTTGAAAGAAACTCCCATTATAAAGGCAAAAGCCAAGATGATTATTTTATTTGTTTTCATATTCGTTTAATTATAATATTTAAAATCTTAAGTTTATGTTTAAAAAGTAGGTTGTACCTCTACCATACCAATATCTATTACCAAATACTGGGTTATCTAACGCTTTATCGTCTCTTAATTGTCTGAAGTTTGCGTTTCTACCTTGTTCAAATCCTCCTGATTTGTATTCTGTATTTAACAAGTTATTTACGGTTGCAAATACACTGATAAATTTATCCCCAATTTTCCAAGATTTACCACCAATTAAATTGACCACCATATAGTCGTCAAATTTTTCTTGTTGTAATAATTCTCTTGCCAATTCTGTATCATAATCAGAAAATGGTAAACCATCTGCATCTTCATAAAAATTTGCAGAACGATTTAATGGAGCAACATCTACATAAATATTAGAAAAGAAGTTTGCAGTTGCACCAAACCACCAATAATCTGGATCTCTATATTCAAAACCAACAGAATATGCATTTTGTGGGCCAGAAGCTAATTTATAATTCTTTAATAAAGACACATAATCTTTAGATCTAAAATCACTATCAAAACCACCATTATCTGCCACATCTGAGGTAAGGTATAAATCTGGATTATTGGCATAGGTAAATTGCCCAATTGAGGCTGCACCTTTTAATTTAATAGTAGGTGTAACTTGTGCTTCGATACCCAGTTCTAAACCTATATGATCTTTTTCTATACCCGATAAAACTTCTTGTACAAAAGCGGTATTATCACCTCCAACACCATCAGCAAAATAAAAAGATATTTCTGTTGCATCTTTAATATTGGTGTAATATGCTGTTAATCTTGAGGTAATAATTGGACTTCTTACTATGTAACTAAAATCTGAAGAAAAGATTTTTTCACTTTGTAAATCATCTACCACATTATTGTTTTCTCTTGAGTTAGAAAAAGAATTTCTAATAGTTGGTGCTTGGGTTACATAAGCTGCATTAACATCTAACAAATGACGCCCTGTAATTTTATAGGTTAAACCACCTTTTACACCAAAATTGGTAAAGTCTAATTTTTTAGACAAACCTAATGAGTTGTTTTCGAAACGACCATTTTGGTACAATCCTTCTCTTTGATGTGTTGTTCTAGACACATTAAACGCCGTATAAAAATCTACTTTATTATATTTAAATTGCGCTTGTGTAAATGCACCAATAACATCAGAATTTAAAAGAAAATTATATCGAAACATATCTCCTTCACCTACTACTCTATTTGGTTCTAAAAGATTGTTTTGTTGTTTTTGTTCTGTATCTGCAAACGGATTGATATCTAAATAACCAGTACCTCCCAATAAATCTATAACTTCTGCAAAGTTGTTAGAACGCAGTCTTCGATACTCTAACTTAGCATTTAAGATAATATTATTTGTTAGTTCTGCATTTAAAATACTGTTTACGGTTAGTTGTTTATCATCACTTCTATCTTCATACAAAACGTAAGCATTATCAATACCATTGCTGGCATTGGTAACATTTGCATCAATAATTCTATTCCAATCTAACTGTCCATCATTTTCAAAACGATTTCTTGCTTCGTACGCCCCAACTAAATCACCATTTCTTTCATAAAAACTTGGTAAATATTGATAATAGGTTGGACTTGGATTTGCACCTCCATTAAAATCGAGACGACTATTCCCTATTTTACCATATTGATAGGCAACATTAGTTTGTAAATTGGTGTTATCTGTAATATCCCAATAATGATTTAACATTAAAATTGGCTCTTCCACTTCTTTTATTCTAGAGTTGGTTTTTCTTCCATTTAAATATCCCCAATAATCATTGTAAGCAATCCCTTTTAAATCGAAAACTTCTTGAGTATTTGGCGATGATTTACCTCTTCTATTAGGTGTAAAAATAGACGTAAAATTAATACTATGATTTTCGCCTATTTGTTTTTCTATGGATGCAAATAAAGAATAAGCATTGTAACTTGTACCCTCATTAAAACCTTCTAAACCAGCTCTTCTACTTCCAGAAAAGGTCATAGACCAACCACCTTCTAGAGTACCTGTAGAGTGTGTTGCCATAACTCTATGCACATAACTTCTGTTAGATGATGAATACGAAATTCTTGTACCTGCTCTTTGTCCTGAAGCTCGAGTATCAATATTTGTAGATCCTAAAACGCCTCCAAATGTATAGTTTGATGGTGATAAACCGTTGCTAAATTCTTGATTTCGCAACACATCATTTAAACCACCCCAGTTACTCCATTGTGCTCTACCATCGTATAATTTATTCATTTCTATACCATTGATAAGCACTTTTCCATTACCAGAATCTAAGCCTTTAATTCTAAAAAATGAAGAACTAAACTCAAAAGCTGCAGTTCTTAAATAAATGTCTCTAGTGGCTTGTAGCAAACCTGCTATATTATCAGCAGCACTAGCATCATCATTTAATTCATCATCAGTAATAGTAATTAAACTTAAGTCTTGATCTTCTGCTATATCTTTATAAAAAAGAATAGTACCCAGGTCTACAGTTTCCCCAGAAAGTTCTACAGGAAAGTTTTGAGTTTCATAACCCACTAATTTAATCTCTACAATATAGCTTCCATTTGGTATGTTTTTTATTATAAATACACCATCAGAACCAGTTTCTTGACTCAGATTTGTATTTACAATACTTACCAAAACACTTTGCAGAGGATTTTCTGAATCGCTATCTGAAACGATTCCTTTTACAATATTCTGTGCATTTACTCCTAAAAAGAAAAATAACACTAGAAATATTGATAAAACAATTTTTCTCATAAATGTTTGATTGATTTTTTTTTTAAATTTACCGAAATAATATCAGCAAAATTAACATTTTTTAACAAACACGTATGTTAAAATAACATTATATCATCTTTGGCTTACATTTTGTTTTATAAGTTTGCGATATAAATTACAATCAATGAAAAAATACACCTCTTTTTTAATACTTTTTTTATTAGGAATTTCTTTAACTACTGCCCAAAAGAAAGGTAAACAGTACAATATTAGAACCATTGCGTTTTATAATTTAGAAAACTTATTTGACACGATTAACGATACTTCTATCAACGATGAAGCTAGCCCCATGATGGAGCTAAAATCGAACCGATCTAAAGTTTATTGGGATAAAATTGATAAATTAGGCAGTGTTATTGCCCAAATTGGTGAAGATAAAGCAAATACAAGCCCAGCTATTATTGGGGTTGCTGAGGTTGAAAATTTAAGTGTTTTAGAAGATTTAGTGAAAAATAAACACTTAATTACTAAGAGATATGGCATAATTCATTACGATTCTCCTGACAAACGAGGCATTGATGTTGCCTTATTATATCAAAAAAGATATTTTAAACCTGTTTTTTACGAGGCTTATAATCCAAATATATACAGAAATAACAGAAAGGTGTATACTAGAGACCAATTATTAGTTTCTGGTTATTTAGATGATGAATTGATTCATATCATTGTAAACCATTGGCCTTCGAGGAGTGGTGGTGAAGCAAAAAGCAGGCCTTTGCGTGAAAAAGCTGCATACCAAAATACAAAAATAATTGCTCAGGTACGTGAGAAAGATCCTAATGCAAAAATTTTAATCATGGGCGATTTTAATGATGACCCTACCAACTCTAGTTTTAAAGAGGTTTTAAAAACCAAAGCGAAAAAGAAAAATGTTGGTGAGTTAGACATTTACAACCCTTATGAAGATTTGCATAGAAGGGGTTTTAATACGTTGGGTTATAGAGATAACATTAATTTGTTTGATATGGTGTTAATTTCATCACCCTTATTAGATAAAGGAAAAAAAGATTTTTCTACCTATAAAATGTACCAAGCAAATATTTTTAACAAACGCTTTTTAACAGGTAAAAAAGGGCAGTTTAAAGGTTATCCTTTTAGAAGCTTTTCTTATGGTGGTTACACAGGTGGTTATTCTGATCATTATCCTGTATATATGTATTTGATTAAAGAGAAAAAATAGTACAACTTTACTTATTAAATTTCTGAGCATCACAGTCGTTTTTTACAAATACAACTGTTTGATTTTAAGAATCCATAAAACAATTTCTAGAAGTACTCTATATTTTGGCAAACATAACAAAAAACACAAGTAGGTATTTTTAAAAATACAGACAATAGTACACCCAAAAAATGGTGAATATTAACAGTTAAAATTACACCATATTTTCACATATTTTAAGTATCTTAGCTTTTTCATTTGCTATGAAATCAATTACGCTACTTCCAAATACACATAGAAATTGTAATGTTATTATGATTGTTTTTCCTTTTGATGAGGAAATTAAACAGCATATAAAGTTATTACCAGAGGTAAAATGGAGCAGAACATTAAGCTCTTTTTATATTATAAGTAGTAAAGGCAATCTTCATTTATTATTTACGCATTTTCGACGAAAAAAGTGGTTGGTTGATTATCAAAAATTACGTAAAGAAGTTACTAGACCATTAAAAGAACGTTATAAATTAGTATTGCCTCAATTATCCGAAGAATTAAATTCAGAATTGATTAGGTTTAAAAAATGGTTGCAACAGAAAAGATTAAGTGAAAATACAGTAAATACGTATACTGAGGTAACTGCATTTTTTTTGCGATATAAAATACTAAAGAAAGTTGAGCCTTATTCTGTTAAACTCATTGAGCAGTTTAATTATGATTTTATTTACAAGGCTAATAGATCTGTTTCTTACCAAAATCAGTGTATTAATGGGGTAAAAAAGTTTCTTCTTTTTAAAAATCTAGAAATTAATCCTCTTTCTATTGAAAGACCTAAGAAAGAAAAACAGTTGCCAGCAGTTTTGAGTATTGATGAAATAAAAGCCATTTTTAACAATTTAACCAATCTTAAACATAAAACACTTTTAAGTTTGCTGTATTCTGGCGGCCTTAGAATTGGTGAAGCTTTAAATTTAAGGGTAGAAGATATTGACAGTAAAAGAATGTTAATCCATGTTAAGCAAGCCAAAGGAAAAAAAGATAGATATACGCTTTTGTCTGTTAGTTTTTTAAAGCTTTTAAGAGAATATTATTTGGCCTATAAGCCAAAAATTTACTTATTTGAAGGCCAAAATAAAAAACAATACAGCAATGCAAGTGCGCAAGCAGTATTAAAGAAAGCTTTAAAAAAGACAAAAATCACAAAAAGAGTAACATTACACACCTTAAGACACTCGTTTGCAACTCATTTGCTAGAAAACGGAACAGACATTAGATATATTCAAGAATTATTAGGTCACAATAGTCCTAAAACCACCATGATTTACACACATGTAACAAATACAAGTTTAAATAATATTAAAAATCCGTTTGATGAATTATAGAAAAGTACTACATTTAAAGAAGAAAAACATTATACAAACATCAGCATATAAATCCATAAAAGTATTATATACTGAATTAATGTAATTATATATACAAGTTGTGTGTCATACCCAAAACAAATGCCTGAATTAAATAACATACAGACTTATATAAAATTGAATGGTATTGAAATAAAATCTACTATTGAAAAAATTT
>NZ_CBFHZT010000083.1:0-7416 GCF_965660385.1 Polaribacter sp. | reverse complement strand
AGTTTTTAGGTGATATTCAACAAAAACCGCCCATCTTTTCTGCTATAAAAA
Source organism: Polaribacter sp. (assembly GCF_965660385.1). GTDB lineage: Bacteria > Bacteroidota > Bacteroidia > Flavobacteriales > Flavobacteriaceae > Polaribacter. Next base: position 7,365 of record NZ_CBFHZT010000083.1, on the reverse strand, counting down.
AAGATGGAAAACGTTTGTATGAATTGGCTAGAAAAGGAGAAACGACCACCATAAAATCACGAACAGTTACCATTCAAGAATTTGAAATCACCAACATAAACCTACCAAAAGTAGATTTTAGAGTGGTTTGCAGTAAAGGTACCTACATTCGATCTTTGGCTTTCGATTTTGGAAAAGCACTGAACTCTGGTGCGCATTTATCAACCTTAAGAAGAACAAAAATTGGTGATTTTTCTGTAAATAATGCAACTTCTATAGATGACTTTATAGAAAGTTTATAAAGCCATCTAAGTTAAATTAACCTAAGTAATAACGTAAAACTTCACTTTTAGATTTGTTTTGTAAACGTCTAATAGCTCTTTGTTTTACTTGGCGCACGCGTTCCCTGGTTAAATCGAATGTTTGACCAATTTCTGTTAAACTTGAGGGCGAATGATTGCCTAAGCCATAAAACATTTTAATTACTTTTGCTTCTTTATGTGTAAGTTTATCTAAAGCCCTATCAATTTCGGTGCTTAAAGATTCTTTCATTAAATTTTTATCTGGTCTTGGTGCTTCATCAGATCTTAATACATTGTATAAATTAGAATCTTCACCTTCTTTAAAAGGCGCATCCATAGAAAGATGTTTTCCAGAATTTTTCATAGATTGGGCAACATTGCTTACTGTAGTATCTAATTCGTTAGCAATCTCAACATAAGTAGGTATTCTTTCATTTCGCTGCTCTAATTTAGAGTATACTTTTTTTATTTTGCTAATGCTTCCAATTTTATTTAAAGGCAAGCGAACTATTCTTGATTGTTCTGCAAGAGCAGACATTATTGATTGGCGAATCCACCAAACTGCATATGATATAAATTTAAAACCTCTAGTTTCATCAAAACGCTTTGCGGCTTTTACTAAGCCTAAATTACCCTCGTTAATTAAGTCAGATAGTTTTAAACCTTGCCCTTGATATTGTTTTGCAACAGAAACAACAAATCTTAAGTTAGCTTGAACTAGCTGGTCTAGTGCTCTTTGGTTTCCTTTTTTAATTTTTATGGCTAATTCTACTTCTTCATCAGCAGTAATTAAACCTATTTTACTTATTTCTTGAAAATATTTTTCTAAAGATTTTGCATCGCGATTGGTAACTTGTTTTGTAATTTTAAGTTGTCTCATAGTAAGATTTTGAATTTAAGAATTGAAATTTTAAGAGTAAGTTGTACCAATTAAACTTATGAACAAAGCTTAAGAGTTATAATTGAAATGTTCAGATAGAAAAATTAGAAAACAAAATTTAAGAAGTTATCAGTAATCTTTTGAAGAGCAATTAAAAGTCGTAACTGATATACATTTGTTTTTTTCATCGCTTGCAAAATTATAGAAAATAACTCGGTTTTGCTAAAAAATTGACCATTTTAATTCTTTTTTAACCAAAAACAGATGAAAATGATTTAATTTTGCTTTTTTTAGGATGTTTTGTAATGAAAATTTTGTTTGTAAACTCTATTAAAAATAACAATCAAAAAAAGTAATTTTAAAAACTAAAAGAGCTAAGAATAGATCTACTCGAGTTAAAAAATAATGCTTTACTATTATAATTTTGCACTGAATTAACCTTAAAAACAAATGAATATCAAAAATCAAATAACGTTAGTATTGGTAACATTTATTATCTTAATAAGTTCTTGCACTACAAAAAAGGATAAAAAAGCTATTTTTTTAGACAATCCAAATGTATTTAGAATTGAATTAGAGAATGGCGATACTGAAATTATAAGAAAAAATTATGACGATGATTTTATTTTTGATAATTGGAATGCATACAATTTGGTAAATACCCAATTGTCTTTAATAGAAAATCAAGAGTATAAAATCTCTAAAAACAGAATTGTAAATTTAAAACAATTTATAAATAATTTGTCTGTAACCATTCCTAATTGGTTAAAAACAAATGATATAAACAAAGAAATTGACGATGTTGAAAGAGAATTTAATCAATTAATTAATGAACTTAATCAATCAACTCAAGTAATTAGAGATAATTGCAGAGAATTAAATGATGAATTTAATGAGTTAAAAGAAAATGTAAATAAAACCGTTAAAGATTATACAAATAGTTAATTTTTAATCAATTCATAAAATAAATAAAAAGCCGTTTCATAAAAAAAATGAAACGGCTTTGTTATGCAATATACTATTTTAAAAACGTAGTGTTGCCCCTACTAAAAAGTTTCTTGTGGCCTGTGGGTAAAAACCAGCACCATCAACTGTAGTGGTAACTCCTGCATTAGACCAAGTGTCATCATAGGTAAAATAGTAACCTCGGTCTACATATTCAACATTAAAAATATTATTTATTAAGGCAGTAAATGTAATTGATTTGAATATTTTGTCAGGGTTTATTTGATATACAATGTTTATATCATTTATAAAAAAACTATCGATAACATCATTATCAGAAATGGCACTACTTAGGTTACTCATTAGTTGCTCTCCAACATATTTTGTTAAGAAGGTAAACTGAAGGTTTTCTAATGGTGCGTAAGTAAACATGTTTCCAATAACTACATTTGGCGAAAAAGAAAGATCTGTGTTTCCTAAAGCTGTAGGGCTCGAATTTCCGTCTCTAACCACAAAGAAATCTCTATTTTTATTTTGACTGAAAGATGTATTTGGTCTTAAATACAATTGATCAGATAACGTGATTTCTGCATCAATTTCTAAACCCAATCTATAGCTACTACCAGAAGTTGCTCTTATAGGTTGCCCAACATCATCAATAGCACCAGTTAATACCAACTGATTTTCATAATCCATATAATAAATGTTAGTATTTAGTTTTACATTTTCAGATTTATAACGCCATCCAAATTCGTAATCAAATAAGGTCTCAGGACTATCAACGCCATTTTGAAAATCGTTTCTATTTGGTTCTCTGTTAGCAACTGCAAATGACGCGTACAGATTATTATCGTCATTAACATTAAACATAAAACCAAATTTTGGGTTAAAAAAATCGAACTTTCTATCCACATCTATTGGGTCTCTGTCAGATGTTAATCCTGCTGTTTGATAACTTACAAAACGACCTTGTAAATCTACATAACCAGAGAGCTTTTCGCTAATGTCGAAATTTGCTTTGGCAAAAATTGAGAAATCATTCTTAGTGGCATCAGAAAAATAATAACGATCTCTAATATTGGTGTTTGGAGCTAAATCTTCACCCCAAATTACTTCTCCAAAATGATCTCCTGTATAATTTGAATAGGAAATTCCTGTAATAAAGTTAATGTTATCGGTTTTGTAATTCGCATTAAAATTTGCAACATAAAAATTGTTATCTAACCAGCGTCTTACAATCACATCAGTTCCGTCTACAATTAAATTGTTAAAATCAACAGCATCCTCTTCGTCTTTAAACTGCTCAAAAAATCCAGCACCTTTGGTGTAGTTTAAACCAAGATTTGTACTCCATTTGTCATTCCATTTTTCATTCCAATGCAACTGATAATGATTTTGAGCATAGTTATCGGTTTCATTATCATACAAATAATGATTGTATCTTCTGTCAGAATTTCTAATGTTTTCGGCTTGTTCAGCATTTAAACCATCGTTAATAATAAAATCTTCAATGCCTTGGGTATCTCCAGTTAATCTCACTTCTGGTGTACCATACCAAGCTTGGTAAGTTTGTTCTTCGCCTCCAAAAGTAACCGCTTTAATTAAGGTGTTATCATCTACATAACTACCTTGTAAAAAATACGATTTTAAATCTACAAAAGCCCTATCTATATAACCATCTGTAGCGATGTTAGACAATCGTCCTGCAATTTCAAAATGTTCATTTAGTTTTCCTGTACTAAACTTTACAGTATGTTTTCTGGTATTAAAAGAACCAAATGAATTTGAAATTTCTCCAAAAGCTTCTTCAGAAACAGCATCTGTTAAAATATTTAAACTTGCTCCAAAAGCTCCTGAACCGTTTGTAGAGGTTCCAACACCACGCTGCAATTGTAGGTTTTCTGTAGATGATGCAAAATCTCCTAAATTTACCCAAAATGTTCCTTGGCTTTCAGCATCGTTATAAGGAATACCATTAATTGTAACATTGATTCTTTCGCTGTTAGAACCACGTACATTCATATACGTGTAGCCAACCCCAGCACCACCATCTGATGATGACACTACGTTTGGTAAATAATTCATTAAAATAGGGATGTCTTGCCCTAAATTACGTTTTGCAATTTCCTTTTTTGATAAATTGGAAAATGTAACAGGAATGTCTGCATTTACACGAACAGCAGATACTAAAATTTCATCTAAGCTAGTAGTATCTAGGTTAAGTTGAACAACATAGGCTTCATCTTTAGTTACCGTAATTTTGTCAACAATGGTTTTGAAGCCTAAAAAAGAAATTTCAAAAGTATACACTCCCTTTTTAAGTTGAACACTAAAGTTTCCTTGATTGTCTGTGGTTACTCCTTTCTTAAGTTCTTTAATTAAGATACTCGCATTGGGTAAAGGTGTTTTGTCTTCGTCATAAACAGTTCCTTTAATTGTAAATGACTGGGCGTTTGCAACTATACTTGCAAACAAGAATAAAAAAAATGTGATTTTTTTCATTTTAAAAAATTTTAAAACGAATAAAAAGAGGTAATTATTCTTGTGATTAATATTGAATAATTAAATGTTTGTGATTACGACTTTATACAGCAATCAAAATAAGATTACTTTATACCATTCGTAATTCCTTTTTCCTAAACAGCATTATCTGTTCTAGGTTCAATGGGTATGATCTCAGCCTTTTAGAGTTAAAAGTTAAAAGTTAAAAAGTTTGAAAGTCTGAGTATGACTAAAAACCAAAAACTAAAAACCAAAAACTAAAATTAGCACCCCTTTATGAGAACATTGCAAAATTAAGTTGGAATTTTTTAATGAGAAACAAAAAAACGATTTTTTTTTAAGAAGCTATTTCGCGCTTTCCACTATATCTTTTTTTACAGAGCGTTATTGTCAAACGAGTAGTTTTTAGTGAAGCTAAATACTGTTATAAAAATACGATAGGTTTTGAAGCGTAAAAAAAGGATGTCGTTTCAATCACGGCTAAACACTTTTGCCCACATTTAGCATTTAATCTAACTTCGGTTTTTTTCGTAATGCTTTTTTAACGGAATTGCGTTGTTTGTTTTCTGCTTTTCTTTTTAAAGCGCTTAAACTTGGTTTTGTAGCTTTCCTTTTTTTTGGTCTAATCAAGCTCGTTTCAATCAACTTTAAAAATCTTTTAATAGCCAATTCTTTATTTTTATGCTGAGAGCGTGTTTCTTCGCAAAACAAAATTAAAACATGTTCTTTGGTTAATTTTGAGGATAGTTTTTGTTTTACAACCGTTTTTTGATACTCAGAAAGCGCGTTTGAATTTGCCACATCAAAAGTTAACTCTATTTTAGAGGAAGTTTTATTTACATGTTGTCCACCAGCACCAGAACTTCTTATGGCTTTGAATTTTAGTTCTAAGAGTATGTTTTTGGCATTCATTAACTAATCTTTATTGGTGTAAGCATATAAATTTTCTTTTTCTAGAAGTATACTATCAATTGCTTTGGTAGCATTTTCAAGGCGCGTTTTTTTATCGCCTTTTAAAAGAATATAAGGCCTGTTGTGTTTTTTTAAGGCATTTTCAAAAGCGGTAAACATTGCCAAACGGTGTTCTGGTCTATCTCTTAAATCATCAGCTTCCCAAGGCGTATCTATATAAGTAAGTAAATATAAATCATATTGATTTTCATTTGCAGCTTTATTTAAAGTTTCATCAACAAAACCACCATAAAACTCCTCAGAATATACTTTAGTTTCTAACAAATCTGTATCACAAATTAATACTTTGTCTGCTTTTTTTGCAAGAGTGTTTTCTAGTTTCATTTGCCCAATAGCAATGGGTATTAAATCTTCGGCTTCACAAGTTTTACGTTTATTATTCCATTTTTTTTGTAAATATTCGCGTGCATATTCAGGCGCCCAAACAGTGTGGTAATGATGCGCTAATTGTTTTGAAAGTGTTGTTTTTCCTGTTGATTCTGGACCAAATAAAACAACCTTTACAAGGTTAATGGGTTTTTGTCTAAGCTTTTTTTCCATGCTAAATAACCAAATATGGCAATAAACGTAAATCCTAAGTATTGAAAACTGGTAAACGTAAATCCTTTATAGAAGTATAAAGGTACAGAAATGATATCTCCTAAAATCCAAAAAAGCCAATTTTCTATTTTTCGTTTTGCCATTAACCACATTCCTACAAAGAAAATAGCAGTTGTAATTGTATCTACATAAGCCATCCAAGAAGTCCATTTATCAAAACTTTTATAAATAATAAAAACAAATAAAAGTGTGGCTAAAAATATAAAAACAGCTATCTTTTTTTCTTGTAGTGTTGTTTTAGCAATTGGTGTAACATGGGTTTCATCTACCTTTCTTGTCCAAATATACCAACCATAAATACTCATTACAAAATAATAACCATTAATCATCATATCTCCTAAAAGCTCCCATTTTAAAAGAAGATAAACAAAAATAGAGGTGCTAATCATTCCTGTTGGAAATACCCAAATTTTATTTTGTTTGGAAAACCAAACAGAAAGAAAACCAAAAATTACAGCTGTAATTTCTAAAGTAATATCTGTAGTAGAATAGTCATTATATTGCCCAAAAAGAAAATCAAAAATTTCTACCATTTTACATACATTAAAAATAAAAGTACGGGTGATGCACTCTAAAATTTACGGTTAAATTGCTCTTTTTGGGTTTAAAAAAGATACGAGTTAGTTAAAGTTCGCTGCAATACTATTGGCAATCTTCACAAACTCATCATTAGTTAATTCCTCTTTTTTGGTGAATTGCATATCAGCCATAATAGAAGTCGGAATTAAATGCACATGCACATGAGGCACTTCTAAGCCAACAACGCTCATACCAACTCTTTTGCAAGGCACAGCTTTTTCAATAGCTTTTGCAACATCGTAAGAAAAATTCATCAACTCTAAATAGTCTTCTTTAGATAAGTCAAAAATTTTATTTTCTTCTTTTTTAGGAACTACCAAAGTATGCCCTTTTGCATTGGGATTAATGTCTAAAAAAGCAAAAAACTTATCATTTTCTGCAACCTTATAACTTGGTATTTCTCCATTAATTATTTTTGTGAATATGCTCATTTTTTTGCTTTTAACTTTTGCTAAAGGTGTAAATACCAAAAACTCAAATTAGGATTGTTATCTAGTAATTTCAACAATTTCAAATTTCATAATACCACTTGGTACCTGGATTTCTGCAATTTCACCCACTTTTTTACCTAACAAACCTTTACCTATAGGTGAATTTACAGAGAGT
>NZ_CBFHZT010000082.1:142-7610 GCF_965660385.1 Polaribacter sp. | reverse complement strand
GTAATCATTCGTTATACAATTCCTGCTGATGGGGATTGTGCTGCAACTACTGATGAGGTTACTTTTACAGTGACTCCTGTGTGTGATGTGGTTGCTGATAATACAACGTCTTCAGCTTCAATTACAGAAGGACAAACAAAAACACTTTCTGGTAATCCTGCTGGGGGAACTTGGTCAATCGTTTCTGGTGGTGGAAACATCAATGGAACAACATATACACCTGATGATATCAATACAGATACAACTGTAATCATTCGTTATACAATTCCTGCTGATGGGGATTGTGCTGCAACTACTGATGAGGTTACTTTTACAGTGACTCCGGTTTGTAATGAACCTGTAAATTCAGTTCCAGGAACTCAAATCACTCAAGAAGGAACAACCCTAAATATTAATAGTGTAAGCGTAAGTGATTCTGATAACGATTTAACGAGTGTAAGATTAAAAGTTAACAATGGTACACTTAACGTTATTGTTAGAATTGGCAGTAGAAACCCTGTCACTGTAAATGGTCCTGGTGATATCACCATTACAGGTTCAGAAAGAGTTGTAAATTCTCATTTATCAACATTATCATACACACCAAATCCAGGTTTTTACGGTACAGATACTTTAACAATAACATCTATAGACAACTGTAATACTGCCTTAAGTGATGTTGATGCATTTGACATTACAGTTACACAAGTTTGTGATATCGCAAACAACACAACCTCTACAGCCTTAATAACTGAAGGAGATACTAAAACACTTTCTGGTTCGCCTGTTGGTGGAACGTTCTCAGTTGTTTCTGGTGGTGGAACCATAAACGGTTCATCATACACACCTGATAATATTAACACTGTTACAACTGTAATCATTCGTTATACAATTCCTGCTGAAGGAGCTTGTGGAGTTTCTGCAAATGATGTAGCTTTTACAGTAACGCCTATTTGTGAGGTTGCAGACAATACAACTTCTTCTGCTTCAATAACTGAGGGAGATACGAAAACACTTTCGGGGAATCCAGCTGGTGGAACATTCAGCATCGTTTCTGGTGGTGGAAATATTAACGGAAATAATTATACGCCTGCTAATATCAACACCAATACTACTGTTGTAATCAGGTATACAATTCCTGCTGATGGTGATTGTGCTGAGACAACTGATGATGTAACTTTTACAGTGACTCCTGTTTGTGATGTCGTTGCTGACAATACAACTTCTTCTGCTTCAATAAACGAAAGTGCAACAAAAACACTTTCAGGTTCGCCTGTAGGAGGAACTTGGTCAATCGTTTCTGGTGGTGGAAATATTAACGGAACAACATACACACCTGATAATATCAATACAGATACAACTGTGGTAATTCGTTATACAATTCCTGCTGATGGCGATTGTGCTGCAACAACTGATGATGTAACTTTTAGTGTTATCGCTGAAGATTTAGGATCTATAGGAGATATGGTTTGGTTTGATGAAGATGGAGATGGAATTAAAGATCCTACTGAAAATGGTTTAGGGGGTGCTACTGTGACTTTAATATCAAATAGACCTAATTTTGAACCTAACCAAATTTTAACAACAGATGCTAATGGAAATTATTTATTTACTGATTTACCAAGAGGTTCTTACACTGTTCAAGTTGATATTAGTACTGTAACTTCTGGAATTCCTGTTGGAATAATTCCTGCTGATATTATACAAACGTATGACTGGGATAGTGTTGGTACACCAAATAGAAGTACCATTAATTTATCAAGAGGTGAAGATAATTTAAGTCAAGATTTTGCATACGGAATTAGTTCTGGAAATACATCAGGAGGTAATTCTGGTGGTATCGAATCTGAATCTTTAGGTGATGCTATCTCTAAAATTTATGTAGGAAGAAAAAAGAATTCTGTACCTACTGAATTCGTAAAATCGAGTGCAAACCTATACAACAAAAAGAAAATGAAGGCTGTACAACCTTATCAAGGTAAGGGACAGACTTTATTAGATATGTTTCCTGAAGAATTGGTAGCTGGTAATGTAGCAAATGTTACCTCTCCTACCGATATTTTAGACTATACAATTGCAGATGAAGTTTTATCTGTAGATTTCTCTATCAATGGAAAAACTAAAGGGGTTGTACTTGGTATTAAAACTTCAGATAAAGTATACAACCACACCAAAGCATCTTGTGACAGATTGCGAGGTGCTGAGATTTTAAATATTATGCCATTGCAAATTGAAGGTTACAACTTCTTAATGCAAGGAATTAAACAACGTAGTGGAGAAATTGAATACGCAGTATCTTTTGCGGTTGCTAAAAACAACAATGATGGTAACTATTCCATACAAACCAACTGGTATGTAAACAATTATACCAAGTTTAATGATATGTATAACTTTCAGGTTTGGACCACTAAACCTGCTGATACCCAAAAATTAGTGGCTGATGTTTTAAAGAATTTAAAAACATTTATGCCAATAGCACAAATAGAAACTCAAAAAATTCCTGAAACTTATGCCTCTAAAATTTATAGAGATAAAGGAGAGTTAATTGTAAAATTAAGAAGTACTCAAGAAGGTAAAACCGCTGATATTTCAATGGTTGAGTTGTATTCTGAAACTGCTAATAATATTAAACATAGATACAATTCTATTGCAACTGAAATACAACAAAGCCTATCTGTAGATATTGCTGACGGTTATGAATATGATGCTTTAATAAAAGTAGATGGTGAAGTAGAAGATGCTTTTTATCATGCAGATGGTAACTGGGGCTTAGATTATGACAAACGTTATACAGAAATCAAAAACTACTTTGTATGGAATGATTTTGATAGAGAATATCAAGATGATGAATATACCATCAATAGAAATCCTGAAGTAAAAGCTGTAAGCGAGTACGATTACTTAACCTTATACAAAGCTTTATTACCTGGTACATTGTCTGCTGATTACTCAGAATACAAATATGTATCTTTCAAAGCGAAAGGTTCTGGATTGATGGAATTAGGCTTAATCAAATCATCAATCGAAGATTGGAAAGCACAATACAGAGTTATGGTAGATTTCTCTGAAGAAGAGCAAACGTATTACGTTCCTTTCGATATCTTTAGCTCTAGTGCAACTCAAGAGAAGTTAACCGCTAACGATTTAACAACGTTAACCTTTACCTTTTTGCCTGTTGAAGCGCAAACTAAAGAGTTAGATTTAAAAATCTCTGATGTTAAGTTTACTAAAACCGCTGTTGAAGATCAGATTGTACAAAAAATTGAGAAATTTGAAAATGAGTTTATGGCATATCCAAACCCATCTCAAGGTAATGTAAACTTATTATTATTCAGTGAAACAGCTACAGAGGCTACTGTAACTTTATCTGATGTAACTGGTAAAGTAATTTACAATCAAAAAGTACAATTGAATGCTGGTAAAAACGAATTGAATTTCGACTTTAAAGTAAAAACGGGAGTAATGATATTAAAAGTAGCTTCACCCGAAACGAATTATGGAACTTCTAAAATAATTTTTAGATAAATTAAAATATGTTAATAAGTTGGGGGACTTATTAATGAACACCTTAATAAATAATTATATTAAGGTGTTTTAAATAAAATATGTCAATGGTTTAAATAAATTTTTAGGGGTATTAATTTATAACTGTTGACCCCAAGAGAGCTGGCTTTGTCAGCTCTCTTTTTTAATACTTCAAAATTTATTCGTTTAAATTTGAGATATTCATTCACCACAATTTAAAAAAATAAGTTACTTGTTTTTTGGAGCTATTATAATTGAGTTCGACTTTTAATTAAAAACAGGTATAATAGAGTTACAAATAATTCCAACTGAAACTAATTATAAAGTCTCAAAATACAATTCAGATAAATAAATAAAAATGAATAAGTTAGAGCACTTATTTACGAAACACACCTTGAATTAAATTCTGTTGTACGAGTTTTTAAAAAAAATTAAAGGTTTTAGATTAATTTTTTGAATTATTAAATTAAAATATTAATCCAAGAACACATTCATTTTTACTATCTTTTATTAAAAAAACACATTTACCCTCACAATTAAAACATTTTCAATAATTTATCATTCAATAAATTATAGATATCGTATTTTTTTAAAAAACAGAAATGAATATCAATTAAATCATTTTATTATTATTAATTTTGTGGTTTAGAACCCCTTACTTATTTTTTGCTAGTAGATTTCCCTCGTCTATTTTTTATTAACCCTAAATTATAAAAAAGATTCATTTTATAGATCTAGTGACTGAAAATATAGAATAGTCTAAAAAATTCCATTTATACTCTTGGAGTATCTAATTATCGATTTTTTTGGTGTACTCATCTAAATTAAATTTTTAAGATTTATTTATTATTTATATTTGACTTTAAAGCACAAGTGTATCAAATACACTCTAAAATTTATTTAATCAACAAGAAATTTTAACCATATATTACCTTTAAACACTTAACAACCATTTTAAACCTCTATTAACCATGAATTACACTTCCCAAACACGGAACCTTGAAAGTGAATATCCACGCAAAAAGCTAAAAACAAAATTGTTTTTTTGCAAAGAATTTACATTAAGTACATTCAAAACGTTTCTAGTAGCTGTTTTATTTACTACTATTACTTGCAATACTTTTGCTCAAAGTCCAACTGCACCTGCACAAGGCTTTAATGTATTTGTAGAAAACAATGCTACATTAAATACAAATGAGTCTGAAGGAGCCGTTGCTATTGGAGGAGATTTAATTCTTCAAGGAAACTACAGGGTTTCTATTCACGATTGTGGAGTATACACAAATAACGGGCTTAAAATTGGTCTTTTAGTAGATGGTAAAATTGATTTTGGAGCAAGCTCAAATGGCCAACTTTATGTTAATAGTAATTACTATGCTAAAATTGGAGATGGAACAGGAACAAAAGTTTGGTATACAGATCAAAATAACGCAACTTCTCCAATTAGAATAACAGAAGGAAACAATTACAATTCTTCAACAAGGGTAAATTTGCAAGCCAATGCAACAACTTTAGGAAATGTAAGTGCAAATAACAACCCTGTAATTGAGGGGAATTTAATAGATTTTACTGCTGCATTTCAAACTATGAGAACTTCATCTACAAGTATTTCTCAAAATGCAAATAATGCACAAATTACTAATCCAAATGGTCAATCAATATCTAACACAAATTTACCTAATCAAATAAAAATAAATTTACAGAATGGTATTAACTACTTGAATGTAACTGGTTCAGATTTAAATAACGTAAGTAGCATAACTTTCAATAATCAGCCTAGTGCATCTAAAGTTTTAGTAATAAATGTAGACGCATCAGGTACATTTAATTGGAATGTTTGGAATCAAGCAGCCATATCACAACAACACGCAGCTTATATTTTATATAACTTTTATAATACTATTCAATTAAATATTCAAGGAAATCCAACAATTGAAGGAACTGTTTTTGCACCTTTTGCGGATATTGATAAAACAGTAAATCAATCTAATATTGAAGGGCAAGTAATTGGGAAGTCAATAAAACATTCTGGTGGTGAAATGCACTGTGCAGCATTTACAACTACTTTAACAACGGCTTGTGTTACTGCCGATAATACAACTACAACTGCTGCAATCACTGAAGGTGATACCAAAACATTAACAGGTGCTCCTGCTGGTGGTACTTGGTCTATCGTTTCTGGGGGGGGAACTATTAACGGAACTACTTATACGCCTGATAATATCAACACTAATACTGATGTTACCATTCGTTATACAATCGCTGCTGATGGTTCGTGTGCGGAAACTACAGATGACGTTACTTTTACAGTAACTCCTATTTGTGTTACTGCTGATAATACAACTACAACTGCTGCAATCACTGAAGGTGATACCAAAACATTGACAGGTGCTCCTGCTGGTGGTACTTGGTCTATCGTTTCTGGGGGTGGAACTATTAATGGAACTACTTATACGCCTGATAACATCAACACCAATACTGATGTAACGATTCGTTATACAATCGCTGCTGATGGTTCTTGTGCGGAAACTACAGATGACGTTACGTTTACGGTAACTCCAGTTAATAATATACCTTCACTTTGTTCAGATTTTCTAAATCAGCTTGATGGTACAAATGGTACACCTAGCACAACTTCATCTTATGTTAGTAGTTCAGCAACCTACCCAAGTCCTTTAAACAATGTAGAGATGTCTCCAATACATGTTCCTGCATCAGGTTATCGCGGTTTTGATACAGCTTATTCAGTTGTCGTAGGTGGTAACTATACTATCCCAGCTTCTGGAGGTTCTGAATCTGAAGGAAGAGTGGCTGTTGGTGGAAACTTTATAAACAGTAAAACAGGTAGTTTGTATGGAATTTCTCAGTCAGGAGGAGGTAGTTATGTAATAGGTGCTCCTGGGTCATATGGCTTAGCTGTTGATGGAAACATTGTGATGAACGGAAGTGCCAAAATTCAGATTGGATTTAATGCAAACCCTGCTTCATATACTGCTATTGCTGGAGGAACAATAAATAACCCAGCAAATTTAGAAGTTACAAACCAAATTAGCAACACTGCTTCTGGGGTAGATATTGCAGGCATAATTTCTAAAATGAGTTCAATCAGTGCTTCTATGTCTTCCACTGCTGTAACAGGCTCTTTTAACGATTTATCTGGTGGAGTAAGAGAACTTATAGGTAATAACAATGACCTAGAGGTTTTTAACATAGATGGTACAGCTAACCAAGATCTTGATCCTGGTTATTCAGGAACACTTGAGTTTAAAGACGGAACTATTAAACCTGGAGCAACAATTGTTATAAATGTTAGTGGAACCTCTGTAATTAACAGATTACAAACGTTAGCGGGTAGAATAAATGACCCAACATCTTCAGCTGCAAATTCAGATTTAGATGCATTGGTTTATAATGTAATCTGGAATTTTTATGAAGCTACAAACATTTCAAATTTAACTGATTTAAATGGAACGTTAATTGCTCCATTAGCTAATTTAGATACCCAAGGAAATATTAATGGACGTATTTATTTAGGAGGTAATTTAATACATAGTGGTGCTGGCTCTGAAATACATAACTTCCCATTTACAGGTGATTTATCTTCTTTTTGTTCTGCAATAATCTGTACTACTGCTGATAATACAACTACAACTGCTGCAATCAATGAAGGTGATACCAAAACATTAACAGGTGCTCCTGCTGGTGGTACTTGGTCTATCGTTTCTGGTGGTGGAACAATTAATGGAACTACTTATACGCCTGATAACATCAACACCAATACTGATGTAACCATTCGTTATACAATCGCTGCTGATGGTTCTTGTGCGGAAACTACAGATGACGTTACTTTTACTGTAACTCCTATTTGTGTTACTGCTGATAATACTACTACAACTGCTGCAATCAATGAAGGTGATACCAAAACATTAACAGGTGCTCCTGCTGGTGGTACTTGGTCTATCGT
>NZ_CBFHZT010000081.1:0-8149 GCF_965660385.1 Polaribacter sp. | reverse complement strand
AATGATGAGATTGTACCTTTTAAAAAGGTATTTTTAGACTATCGCACTAAAACAAAAAAGAAGGAATACCGCATCTCGAGTTTAACCTGTAGGGATTGTCCATTAGCCAAAAGCTGTTTAGGAAAAACGGCCAAAGAAAAGAAGTTTAGTGTAACGTATTATCGAGAAGAATATGAGCGAAATATTACAAGATTATCCACTCCAAAGGGAAAGGCAATGAAATCTAAACGTCAAAGCACAGTAGAGCCTGTTTTTGGCACCTTGACCCAATTTATGGGAATGCGAAAAATCAACACTTTAGGCATACAACAGGCTAATAAAGTGATGCATCTCTCAGCGATGGCCTATAACTTGAAAAAGTATTTAAAATTCGTTACAAAAAATGCAAAAAGAAAGGCAAAAGCCTTGGCTTTTGTATTTATGCACAAAAAGCTTTATTCAAAACTCATATTAGTAGTTGTAAGCCTTTTTAAATTTAGAAAAATAGCGATTGTAAAAATTTAAAAAGCCCTTAAAAAGGGCTTAAAAAAGATGATTATTTGATTTTTTAGAGGGTTGTGCAACGGTTACCAATGTTGTGTGTAGTTATTTATATTCCAATTTGCCACCTTTCATAATTTGTTCATATGTAATTCTCGTTTGTAATGGCTGAGAATTAAGTTCTATTGAGTTCGCTTTGTCTAAATCCGATGTTCCTTTCCTAATTTTTAGAAAATTTCCATTATTAAGGATAACTCTAGCATTATTAACTTGAGGTATTCCTAAAACAAACTCTGCACTGGAAGGATTTACAGGATAAAAACCTAAAGTAGAAAAAATATACCAGGCACTCATTTGTCCACAATCATCGTTTCCAGTTATGCCATCTGGTTTATCGCTGTAAAACCTATTATATATTTCTGTTATGAGTTGATTTCCTTTTTCTGGTGTATTTGAAAAAGCATATAAATATGCAATGTGATGACTAGGTTCATTACCGTGAGCATATTGTCCAATTAATCCTTCTTGTCCCAGATGTTTATCTGCATCGTCATTAGATAGCGTAAAGAATTTATTTAATTGATTTGTAAAATTATCTTTCCCACCTAAAAGCTCAATGTAGTTATTTACATCATAATGACTTGGTGTCCATGTGTATTGCCATGCATTTGCTTCTGTGTAATCTCCTGGATTATTCATAGGTGAGGTGGCTTCCAAAGGTTCAAAAGGATTTCTAAAATCACCTTTTGAGTCTTTCCCACGCATTAAACCTGTTTCGCTATCAAATAAATTTTCGTAGTATTTTGACCTTTTATTAAAAGTTTCAGCGATACTATCTCTACCCATTTTTTTGGCCATTTTCGCAATAGCGTAATCATCAAATCCACTCTCGAGTGTTCTAGAAACAGATTCATTATCTAAAAAGTCAAATGGATAATAGCCGTATTTGTTATACATTTCCCAGTCAGAATTTAAATGATTTTCTGTACTAGTTTTTACCATTGCTTCCATAGCCTCATCATAACTAAAGCCTTTAAATCCTTTATGATATGCGTCAACTATAACTGGAATAGAGTGATTACCAATCATACAATAATTTTCTTTTCCCCAAGCCGTCCAAATAGGAAGATAGCCCTGGGCTTTGTGATGTGCTAAAAACGTATTAATAAAACCATCTACACGTTCAGGTACAAGAATGGTGTATAATGGATGTGAAGCCCTGTAAGTATCCCAAAGCGATAATGTTGAATAGTATTCCCCATTTTTAGCTAAAGCAATTTTATCGTCAGCACCTCTATACTGTCCATCTACATCTGCGATGTTTGAAGGTTGTAAAAATAAATGATACATAGCCGTGTAAAAAATGGTTTTTTGTGTATCATCAGCTTCAATTTCAATCTTTTTTAAATAGGTATTCCAAATTTGTTTTCCATCGTTTTTAACTTTTTCAAAATCCCAATGGTCTAATTCTGCTTTAAGGTTGTTTTTTGCACCTTTGACACTAACAGTAGATAAGGCGACCTTGCATTTTAAAATGTTATCTTTAAGATTGAAATCTAAAACATATTTTGGTGCATTTTCTTTAGGTTCAGCTGGTAATTCTTTAATTGCTTCATATTTTTGGTTGAACGTGATTGTAAAAAAGTACTTTCGTTCTACCCAATTTTTAGTGTGGCAATAACCAGAGATTGTTTTCTTATCAGCTTCTAATTTAACATCACTATCCAACACCAAACTATCTGTTAAAAACCGCAAACCGTGTTGAAGGTTGACTAATAGTTTTGCCTTGTTATTTGGATACGTATAACGATGAAATGACACGCGCTCGGTCGAGGTAAGTTCAGCTTTTATGTTGCTAGAAAGTTCAACTGAATAATAAGACACTTCTGCATGTTCTTTTATTTTTTTGGCGGAATACTTACTAGGATTACCATTAAATGGAAACAAAAGAATATCACCAAACTCGCTTATTCCAGTTCCACTAGCTCTTGTGTTTGAGAATCCAATTATGGTTGAATCTTTTAGTTGATAACCGCTTGTGTAATCCCAACCTTGGTCTGTATTATCTGGTCCAGGTTGTACCATTGCAAAAGGTCTGCTTGGACCAGGAAAGGTGTGTCCAGTTCCATCCGTTCCAATAAAAGGGTTCACAAATTTTGTATAATCGACAGATTTGAATACAACTTTATTATTGTTAGTACAACTTATAAAAGTTGAAAAAACTAAAAAGATTAATAGGTATTTCTGCATTTTGTTTTAATTATTGCCAATGGTCTGTATAAGAGCATTAGCGGATTTACAAGCACTAAATTTTCGCTTAAACACAGACTTTTTTTATAATTACTTACTTTCGTTTTAGAGATTAAACTGCCAATAATTTTATACAATGTTGTGTTTAGTTATTTTAGTTTTTTTAATTCAATTTTCAAACTGTCATTCTCTATAATCATTGAATTTTGTTCTAATAGATAATGCATTTTAAAAACAGTTTTCATTCTATCAAAATCAGGGTTAAGCACGTCAGCTTCTGAAACATAATCTTCATCGAAAGCCATAAAGTTGATGGTTTGATTCTCCCTGTCGATTTCGTATTTTCCCGTATAAATTTGATTAAAATCGTTAGTTCCTCGAATGGAAAATGTTGATGCTTCTTGGAAATAGATTCGCGACCAGTCATTCTTATTTTGTGGTTCCCAAGCACCATAAAATTCGTTTTTGGTCATTATATTGTTTTTTAATGTGTATGTCAAGGCAAAAAGACCTATAATGAGTAAAGGGAAATAAAAGTATTTGACTTTACTAAACTTATTTAACCATTGTGGTCTATCGGTTTCTTGATATAAAGGTGGTTCTTGGATGAAAAACTTATAAAAGGATTTAAATTCAGCAAGGAACACAATAAATGCAATTATTGTTAGGGTAATTGCCATTCCAATTGCTCCATTAATTTCGTAAGTCAGGTCTAAGACCAAGATGTTTATCATAATTGACAGATAAAGGACTATTCCAAGTCTGGTAGTTTTTCTAAAAAACAAGAGAAAGGCAGAGATTATTTGAGAGGAAGCAATAAAAACTCCGTACCAAAATGAATAGCCGTAAAAAAACCAAGTAAGCTCAAAGCCAGATAGCTCACCGATTGTTTTGTCCCAAATAGATGGCGAAGAAGAGAATTGAGTACCCATTATTTTGGCAACAGCGTACATTAGAATAATAGATGCTAAAAAATAGCGAGCGATAGTGTGAAGAATAGGATAGTATCTTTTCATTTCAGTTGGTTTTCAATTCAGACGTTTGAATGGCAATTTTGTTACAAATGTAAAACTTAACTCAATATTTGATTGGTGGTTATAATTACACACAACTACTAACTACCAACTACCAACTACCAACTACCAACTACTTAGGACTATAAACAGCACAAGGAATAATCATTTCTTCTAAAGAAACGCCTCCATGTTGATAGGTGTTTTTGTAATATTTTACAAAGTGATTAAAGTTGTTTGGATAGGCAAAAAACAAATCTTCTTTCGCAAAAATAAAAGGCGCATTCATTGCCACTGTTGGTAAAAATATATCTTTAGGATTACGCACAGCATACACATCTTTTTCTTGGTAAGATAAACTTCTGCCGGTTTTGTAACGTAAATTTGCACTTATATTTTTATCACCAATTACTTTGGTAGGGTTTTTACAATTAATGGTTCCATGGTCTGTAGTGATAATTAATTTTTGACCTAAATGTTGTGCTTTTTGAATAATTTCAAATAATGGTGAGTTTTTAAACCAGCTCAACGTTAAACTTCTGTAAGCTTTATCATCTCCAGCCAATTCTTTAATAACCTCCATTTCTGTTTTTGAATGCGATAGCATATCCACAAAATTATAAACCACAGTCGTTAAATCGTTTTGTTTTGTGCCATTGTAATTGTCTGCCAATTCTTTTCCACTTTTTAAAGAAGTAATTTTATAATATTGATGTTCAATATCTAAACTTAATCTCTTTATTTGTGCTGTTAAAAACTCATTTTCGTACAAATTCATTCCACCTTCATCAGTATCATTTTTCCAAAAATTGGGATGACGTTTTTCCATTTCAGAAGGCATCAACCCAGAAAAAATAGCGTTTCTTGCGTATTGTGTGGCTGTTGGTAAGATTGAGAAATAAGAGTGTTCTTCTTCTTTCTTATAATAATTGTTTAAAAGAGGTTCTAATATTCTATATTGGTCATATCTTAAATTATCAATTACAACCCATAAAACACCTTTTTCCTTGCTTAATTCAGGTACAACATAATCCTTAAAAAGGGTATGAGAAAATGTGGGTTTGTCATGAGCAGTTAAAAAATCTTCGTAATTTTTTTTGATGAATTTAAAAAACTGATTGTTAGCCTCTTGTTTCTGACTTTCTAAAATGCCAAGCATGCCAGTATCGCTAATGTTTTCTAGTTCCAATTCCCAATGAATTAGTTTTTTATACAAATCAATCCATTCCTCATAAGAATTTACCATAGCCAAATCCATAGAAATTTTTCGAAACTCTTGTTGATAACTAGAAGTTGTTTTGGCAGACACCAAACGTGAATGATCTAAATTTTTCTTTAAACTCAATAATATCTGACTTGGATTTACGGGTTTAATTAAATAATCAGCAATTTTAGAACCTATGGCTTCTTCCATAATATACTCTTCTTCGCTTTTAGTAATCATAACCACAGGTAAATTTGCCTGTTTTTGTTTAATTTCTGCAAGTGTATCTAATCCTGTTAAACCAGGCATGTTTTCATCTAAAAAAACAATATCAAAATTTTGAGTACTTACTAAATCTATAGCATCAGCACCATTTGTACACGTTGTAACTTGGTAGTTTTTACGTTCTAGAAAAAGAATGTGAGGTTTTAATAATTCTATTTCATCATCTACCCATAAAATGTGTATACTGCTCATACTATTGTTTTAAATTTTAACATTTAACGATAAATGTAGTATTTTGTTATATGTTTACAGGGTTTTAAATGATAAAATATTGCCAAAAAAAATACTATTGCAATGTATTCTTTTGATTATCATTAACTAAATACATCTTTAAATTCAAGACACAATATTTGCGAATTCATAACATTAAGTCGTATTTTGCTTAAGATTGATAAATAGATTCTTTTGAAGAAAAAAAAGCCCAATAAACTCAAAATTTTAAACGATCCTATCTACGGATTTATTCAAATTCAAAATCCGATTATTTTTGATATCATAGAACATCCTTATTTTCAACGTTTGCGAAGAATCACTCAAATGGGTTTTTCTAACTTGGTATATCCAGGTGCTAATCACACCCGTTTTCATCATGCTTTAGGTTGTACATATTTAATGGAAAAAGCAATTAGGGTGTTGCGCTTTAAAGGGATACAAATTTCTGAAGATGAAGAAAAAGCCCTTTATATTGCTATTTTATTGCACGATATTGGTCATGGTGCATTTTCTCATGCTTTAGAACATAGTATTGTTAACGGAATTTCCCACGAAGAAATTTCTTTAAAGTTTATGCATCAATTAAATATCGAATTTAATGGAGAATTAGATTTAGCCATTACAATTTTTGAAGGAAAATACCATCGTAATTTTCTATGTCAGCTTATTTCTAGTCAGTTAGATATTGATAGATTGGATTATTTAAAACGCGATAGCTTCTATACAGGTGTTACTGAAGGTAATATCTCTTCAGACAGGTTAATTGTTATGATGAATGTTAAAAATGATGAACTGGTTATTGAACAAAAAGGAATTTACTCAGTCGAAAAATTTTTGATAGCAAGGCGATTAATGTATTGGCAAGTGTATTTACATAAAACAGGTATTGTTGCAGAAAATATGTTAGTAAATGTGCTAAAAAGAGCTAAAGAATTGGCAGAAAAAGGAGCGGATTTGTATGGAAGTGCAGCCCTAAAATATTTCTTATACAATCAAATTAATCAAGATAATTTTACGGATAAAACCTTACAAATGTTTGCTGTATTAGATGATTATGATATTTTATCGGCTATAAAAGAATGGGTAAATCATACTGATAAAATATTGTCTTTATTATCTAAAATGATAGTTGATCGAAAATTATTAAAAATTGAAATTCAAAAAGAATGTTTTACAGCAGCACAGCTTCATAAAAAGAAAATTAAATACGCTAAAAAGTTACAATTAGCTATTGATGAAATGGATTATTTTGTTTTCTCACAGCCTATTCAAAATCAAGCTTATCAAACAAAAAAACCAATTTTTATTCTTAATAAAAAAGGAAAATTAAAAGATATCGCAAAAGCATCAGACCAATTAAATTTACAAGCGCTTACAAAACCAGTGATTAAATATATTATTTGTTATCCAAAGTAAAAACAGATTAGCCAAATACCTATAAATTTTATACTTTTGCATTTGATGAAATTTACAGCGCAGCAAATAGCAGATATTTTAGAAGGTAGAGTAGTGGGTAATCCTAATGAAGAAGTTTCTAAATTATCTAAAATAGAAGAAGGTGAAAAAGGATCTTTAACCTTTTTGTCAAATCCTAAATACAATCCGTTTTTATATACAACAAATGCATCAATTGCTATTGTTAACGACAGCTTTGAGCCAGAAAAAGAAATTACCACAACACTTATAAAAGTAGAAAATGCATATAAAGCGTTTTCAAAATTATTAGAATTTTATAACGAAGTAAAAAATAATAAAACAGGTAGAGAGCAACCTCACTTTATAAGTGCATCCTCTACAATTGGTAAAAACGAATATTTAGGTGCTTTTACTTATATAGGAGAAAATGTTATTATTGGTGATAATGTAAAAATATATCCAAACAGTTATATAGGAGATAATACTAAAATAGGAGATAATTGTGTGATTTTTGCCGGAGTTAAAATTTATTCTGAATCGCAAATAGGCAATCACTGTAAAATTCATTCTGGCTGTATTATTGGTTCAGATGGATTTGGTTTTGCACCAGATGAAGCAGGTCATTTTAATGCCATTCCACAAATAGGAAACGTAATTATCGAAGATTATGTAGATATAGGTTCAGGATCTACGATTGATAGAGCAACATTAGGCTCAACAATTATTCGAAAGGGTGTAAAGCTAGACAATCAAATTCAAATAGCTCATAATGTTGAAATTGGTGAAAATACAGTAATTGCAGCCCAAACAGGTATAGCTGGATCAGCCAAAATTGGACAAAATTGTATGATTGGTGGTCAAGTAGGTATTGTAGGTCATATTACTATTGGAAATCATGTAAAAATACAGGCACAATCTGGTATTTCAAAAAGTTTAAAAGATCATGAAGTGGTTCAGGGTACACCTGCATTTAGTTACCCAGATTTTAATAAAAGTTATGTTCATTTTAGAAATTTACCTAAAATAGCAGCATCAATAAGTAATATAGAAAAAAATTTAAGCGCTGAAAAAAGTTAGTGAAAAATGAGTAAAAAACAAAAAACAATCAAATCAGAAATTACCTTGTCAGGTGTAGGTTTACACACTGGTAATACTGTGTCTATGACGTTAAAACCGGCTCCAATTAATCATGGTTTTGCTTTTTGTAGAGTAGATTTAGAAGGTGCACCAACTATTGAAGCTAAGGCAGAATATGTGGTTACCACACAAAGAGGTACTAACTTAGAAA
>NZ_CBFHZT010000080.1:0-8196 GCF_965660385.1 Polaribacter sp. | reverse complement strand
CTCTATTCAAATAAAAAATACGATATTAGCGACCTTGTTTTATCAACCATAGACAGAACAAGATTATCAACCGAAAAAAAGGAAGCAAGAAAAGAACGAGCAGCAAAATCGGCACCAAGTAAAGAACTTAGCAGCGCACAAAAAGAAATTCTTGCTAAGAAAGAAGAAGCTAAAAAGGATAAAGAAGAAGCTCTCGCTAAAAAAATTGCAGATAAACAAGCTAAAAAGAAAGCTATTGCAGAAAAAAGAAAAGCATTATTAAAACAAAGAGCTGAACAACGTAAATTATTAAGAGAAAAAAAAGAAGCAGCTAGAAAAAAGAAAGAGCAAGAGAAAAAAGAAAAAGAAGACAGTTAACAAAAAAGACAAGAATAATAATTAAATTAAAACAAAAATGAAGAATTTTAAAACGTTACTATTAATTGCTGTATTTACTTTAGGACTTGGTGGTGTTGCAAATGCACAAAAGATGGGTCATATTGACTTTGAAAAATTAGTAGCTGAGATGCCACAAACTACACAATTAAAAGCAGACATGGAAAAGTTAGGAAAAACTTACCAGGATGAAGTGGAGAGTATGGGGAAAAAGTTAGATGCAAAAATGAAAAAATATACCCAAGAACAAAATACTCAAACCAAAGAAATCAACGAAATTAGAGCAAAAGAAGTTCAGCAAGAAAATGCTAGATACGAGCAATTAAGACAAACTGCTTATCAAGATATGCAGAAAAAACAAGCTGAAGGCCTACAACCGATTATAGAAAAAGCGCAGAAAGCTATAGAAGAAGTGGCTGCTGCAAAAGGTATACAATATGTTTTTGATGCCTCTGTTGGTAAAGGTTTATTGGTTAAAAAAGGTGAAGATTTATATGCTGCTGTAAAAACCAAATTAGGATTTTAAATAACCACTTTAATAATATTGAAAAACCTACTTTTACAGTAGGTTTTTTTATTTTTACAATTATATGAAATCAAATAATTTTCCAATCGGTATTTTTGATTCTGGTGTTGGTGGCACATCTATCTGGAAAGAGATTTCAACGCTTTTGCCTAATGAACATACAATTTATCTCTCTGATAGTAAAAATGCACCTTATGGCATAAAAAGCAAACAAGAAATTATTGATTTATCTATAAAAAACACCAACTTTTTAATTAACCAAAACTGCAAATTAATTGTTGTTGCCTGTAATACAGCAACTACAAATGCAATTCAACTTTTAAGAACAAAATACCAAATACCATTTATAGGTATTGAACCTGCCATTAAACCTGCAGCTTTAAAAACTAAAACCAATACTATTGGTATTTTAGCCACCAAAGGTACTTTAACAAGTGAGTTATTTGCAAAAACATCTAACACATTACACAAAGGAATCATTATTAAAGAAACAATTGGAGAAGGTTTAGTAGAACTTATAGAAGCTGGTAAAATTGCATCAGAAGAAATGCACAACTTACTTAGTTCTTATCTTGAACCTATGACAAATGAAGGTATAGATTGTTTGGTTTTAGGGTGCACACATTACCCATATTTAATACCTAAAATTAAAGAAATTATTGGTGATAAAATTGAAATTATTGATTCTGGCTTGGCTGTTGCTAAACAAACAAAACATATTCTAACTACACATCAGCTTTTAAATCATAAGGATAATTCAGGTAATCACCAATTCTATATCAACAAAAACAAAAATGTATTAACTTCTCTTGTAGCTTCAAATTTAAATGTAAAGATTAGCGAACGTAATTTTTAAAAGCTACCAAATGCACTATTAATATTTGGGCAAGCTGCAGCTCTTGCTTTTGTAGTCCATAAATTTACACCAACTGAAACCTGATGAAACCCAGAAGTTGTTAAAACAGTATCATTTATTTGATTGGTATACGTATAAGAAAAAAGTAAGTTCTTGTAATTTACGCCAATTATAGGAGATATAAATGATGCATTCTGAATTGCATTTGTATCAAAAGTTCTTCTGTAAGACAGTGCTGCCCAAAACTGAGTTTTAGAAATCGTTTTATATGCTTTTATGTTAAAATCTGCAATTCGTGCACCTGTACCTTGCCTAAGTTGAAACATGAATGAAGGCTCTAGTTGAAAAAATAAATCTTCACCAAAATAATACCCTGTGTATACTATATAGTTCCTTAAATTTAATGTTTGCTGTACATTTAAATTATTTTCATTTGTTGGCAATAAATTCTTGGCTGTAAAATAAGATGAAAAACCTCCATAATGGTAAGCCATACTAAAGTCTGCATTATAATATGTGGTACTCACAATACTTTGAGCGGTATCTGTACCAAAAGTTCGTTGATCGGATTGATTTTGAAGAAACGTAAATGCTAATCCAAAAGAAAGTTGATTAAAAAGTCTTCCATCACTCATTGGTAAATGATAGGTATATGTACCTTGTAAACCTTTTTGAGAATGAAATCCGTTTTTATCGTTATATAAAACAAAACCATAACCAGCGTTAGAATATTCGTTAAATCTTGTATGAAAACTTAACGTTTGTAATGCTGGCGCATTTGGAATACCTGCCCATTGTTGCCTAGCCGTAAAACGTATTTTACTTGAATTACCAATTCCAGCAGCAGATGGGTGCACCAAGTACACATTATCTGAAAGATAATCTTGATATATAGGCAAAGTTTCTTGAGACTGACTTTTTAAGGAAAAAAGTAACAAAAAAATCAAGGTGAAATTTAAAAATGATAACTTCATTAAGGCTTTATTAAGTAAAGGTTTTCAAAGATATTCATTTTATAAGAATTATTACTTTTTGTACTGAAGTTTTAACACAAATAAAAAACGTGATAAAGTTTATTATTATATTTGAAATTAAAGTGATATGGAAAATACAATTATGAAAGCGAATACAGAACACCAGAATACGGATTTGATTAACCTTTTTGCACAAAAAAGGCATCAACCTTAATCATCTAATTATATCAAACGATTCAGATAAAATAGTGTATTCTCTTTATTTGAGCTTAAAAATTCTAAAAAATTAAAAAAACTTCTTTACCAAAATTTGATGGTTTAAACTTATTTTTAAAAATAAATTACTACCGTAAAATCCTTTTTGCTAATTTTTTTCTTTACGTTATTTTCTAAAATTTTTTTTGTTCCTAAGAAATTTCATCACTTAATAAAATTCAAAACACATGTAATCAGAAACTATCTAAGAAGCTACTTTTAAGAAATTCATCGTCTGAAACGATAGGTAAATTTCACTAAAAAAGTATCATTTGCTGGTACATTAAACACTTGTTCTGAAACAGCATCAACCAAATCTTCAGAAATAGCTGCACTACCTACAGAGCCTCTAGACCATACTAAAAACAATTCAGAACCTGGAATATATTCCCATCTTGCTACCAAATTAGTTTGTAATTGTACAAATGAGAAATCTGGATTATTAAACGAGTAATCAGTTATTCCATCTCTATTTTCATCTATCAAATAAGTATCACTTTTAAGTGTAATTTGATTGGAATCAAATACTGAAATTCTATCATTTATACTTTTACCAAGTGGATTTATTACTCGATTTAATTCTGAAAATGTTCCTTTAGAAATAAAAGGTTGCCCATAAAACTGTAGGGAAATATCTGGTGTAAAACTATAATTTAAGCGCAAGGTTGTAGTTAAGGTCTGGTTTTGAATGTTACCCAATATATATCTATCATTATTATTAAAATTGGCCTCAGAAACATATTGTGTTTTATCATTTAAATTAGCATACTCTAAATTTAGAGACATACTTAATGCATCTGTAGGTTGATAGTTTGTTCGGACTACAAAACGATCTCTAGCAACTACATTTTCTTGAGAATGTCTGTTAGAGTATCCTAAGGTAAAGCTGAACAATTTGCTTCTATCTGAACCAAAGAAAAAATAAGCAGAAGAGGTATTAGGCCTTCTAAATCTTGGACCTCCTCTTAAATAAAAATTATCGAAAAAGTTAGTATCAATTCCATAACCACCTTCTGTCCACCAATTGTTAATCCAGCTAATTTCTGCATTTAACTCAAAACCTATTCTATTTAAATTTCCTCCAAAATCATAAAAAGAAAATTGTTCAAATCGTGCTCTGATATTTCTGTATGTTTCAGTAGGAATTTGCCATAAATAATTTAGGCTACCAAACTGAATAATTTCATCGGTTTGTCTTAAAAAACCTACATCATTCAATTCTAATTCTGGAGAACGCCAAATTACGCCTCCATTATACCTCCAATTTCCTCCACCATTTTTACCTATTTCTAATCTGCCTCCTGTACCCGACAATGAGGTTTTAGTTGGGTCTACAGTTACATGTGTTGCATCTGTTCTTTGAAAATTATGCCTTAACGTTTGTTGCGTTGCTGCTATAGCTTCTTTACTGCCTAAAACGTGGCTAAAAATCATGTTACCTTCTAAGAAATATGCTCTGTTTTTCCAGTTATGCTGAAAGTCTATTCCTCCAGAATAAGCAGCTTTGTGCAATTCATTAAAATTACCATTTAAATGCCTATTTGTGGCTGTAAAAATTCCGCCAATAAAAGAGTTTCTTTCGTTAAAATCTTTTTGCACTCTGGCTACAAAATAGTTGGTTAGTGGCTCAACAATTTCTTCTCGAGTTTCTCCATCAGCTTGTCGTATTTCTGCAAATTCATTACCTGTAACACTTTCTAAAACACCAATGGACCAGCCATCTCTTGTTTTACCAGAAAATTTTGCGGCGCCTAAAATTCTAGAATTTTGTGGCTCGTTAGCAAACTCACCATCTGAAAGGTTGGCAGACCTATGTGGATTTCTACCAATTCGTCTGCTATAAAATAAATTATCGCTACCATTTGCAAATTCATAATCGAATATATTACTATTCTCTACAAAAAACGGACGCTGTTCTCGAAAAAAGATTTGAAAACCATCTAACGCAATTGCCCCAGGATCTGCTTCTACTTGTCCAAAATCAGGATTAACAGTTAAGTCGAGTGTAAGATCATTTGTAACACCTATTTTTGCATCTAACCCCGCATTTAATTTAAAATCTTTTCCTGTTCTAAAAGGATTCCCAGCTTCTGCAGGGTAGTTATCATATTGTAGAACTGTGAATGGTTGAACTTCTAATTGCTTTTGAGAAACTAAGTTTTTTAACCCATGTAATTCACCTGCTTCACTAATAAAACCAGCTTGATCATTAGGAATTCTTTGCCAAAGCGAACGTTCTTGTAATCTAAAAATAGTTCTATTGATGTTAAAGCCCCAAACCTGTTCTTCAGCTTTTCCGAATCGTAACTGACTAAAAGGAATTTTCATTTCAGCAGTCCAGCCCTTATCATCAACCTTTGCATTGGTATACCAAATAGGATTCCAACTATCATCCCAATTATTACCATTTTGTGACACAAACTCTTCACCTTTAACACCAGCAGCAGTTGTGGTAAAAACAAAAGCCGTTCTTTTATCGTGATAACTGTCTATAATTACATTTACTCTATCTCCTTGAAAACCATCTCGCCTGCTTAATCTTCTTTGAATTAATGCTGGCTCACTATCTAAAGCTCTAATTGCAATATATAAGTACTTCTTATCATACATCACCTTAAATAAAGTTTGATACGTAGGAGGTGTACCTTCATCAGGGTCTTTTTCTGTAAAATCTGATGACCACTCTACAATGTTCCAAGCAGCATCAGAAACATCACCATCAATAATTGGTACTTTTTTTAAAGGTTTTGTAGTATATATTCTTTTGGGAATTGTAGTTTGCGTGTTTTCTTGTGCTGTTGTTTTTAAGGATAAAAAAACGAAAAAAGCTAAAAATTTTAAGATGATTTTTTGTTGCATTCAGTTGGTTAGTCTTTTAAAATAATCTCAGAAATATATTTACATCAATATAAACACAAAAGTAACTTTCTATTTTCTTAACTTTTTGTTAATAATTTGGGATATTTTCTATTAATTTCAAAATATCAACCGCTAAAACAGATTGCAATTTACTAATACCATATAATTATCAACACTTATCTATTTTTTATAATTCTAATGTTTTAAAGCACTTTACTTCCATTTTTTTTATTTTTATGATCAACACTTTAAACTATATTTAACTTACTTGATATGCTTAGAAATTATTCTAACTCACTATTTGTCAAACCAATAAAAAGATGTACATTTGCACTCCTTTTTTAAGGAAAACACATATTTATTCATTGAACAAAAACTAATAGTGTAATTATGAACACATTAAGTTACAAAACAGTATCAGCAAACGCATCTACCGTAAATAAGGAGTGGGTTTTAGTTGATGCGGACGGGCAAACGTTGGGTCGTCTAGCTTCTAAAGTAGCTAAGCTAATTAGAGGTAAATACAAACCAAACTATACTCCTCACGTAGATTGTGGAGATAACGTGGTTATTATCAACGCAGACAAAATAGTACTAACTGGTAACAAGTGGAGAGACAAATCATACATTCGTCACACAGGATATCCAGGAGGTCAAAGATCGTTAACTGCAACAGAAATGTTTGAGAAAGATCCTACGAGATTAATCGAAAAAGCAGTAAAAGGAATGTTACCAAAAAACACTTTAGGTAGCGCTTTATACAGAAACTTGTATGTATATGCAGGCGGAGAGCACAAACAACAAGGTCAAGAACCTAAAGCTATTAACCTTAACGATTATAAATAATGGATACAGTTCACAAAATCGGTAGAAGAAAAACTGCAGTTGCTCGTATTTATCTTTCAGAAGGTACAGGTACAATTACAGTAAACAAAAAAGATTTTAAAAATTACTTTACAACAGGAACTTTACAATATAAAGTACAACAACCATTAATGCTTACAGAAAACTTAACGTCTTATGACATTAAAGTAAATGTTTATGGTGGTGGTGTTACTGGCCAGGCAGAAGCGATTCGTTTAGCTATTACTAGAGCTTTAGTTTCTATAAACGAAGAACATAGAGCAATTTTAAAACCAGAAGGCTTATTAACTCGTGATCCAAGAATGGTTGAACGTAAGAAATTCGGTCAGAAGAAAGCACGTAAGAAATTTCAGTTCTCTAAACGTTAATTTTATACTGAACTTGTTTC
Source organism: Polaribacter sp. (assembly GCF_965660385.1). Lineage (GTDB taxonomy): Bacteria > Bacteroidota > Bacteroidia > Flavobacteriales > Flavobacteriaceae > Polaribacter. Next base: position 1,099 of record NZ_CBFHZT010000080.1, on the reverse strand, counting down.
AGCAATTATTTACAAAAGAGACTGTTATTATTTATTAATTAACAGTTTAGTATCTAAATGGTTAAGACTCGAAAAGACTACTTAATCATTGATTTAAAAAACAGAAAGTAAACACATTTTAAAAATGGCAAACATTAATATTCAAGAATTATTAGACAATGGAGTACATTTTGGTCACTTAACAAGAAAGTGGAACCCAAACATGGCTCCTTATATTTATACAGAAAGAAATGGTGTACACATCATTGATTTGTATAAAACTGCAGCTAAAATAGAAGAAACTTCAGAAGCTTTGAAAAAAATTGCAAACTCTGGACGTAAAATTTTATTTGTTGCTACAAAAAAACAAGCAAAAGACATCGTTGCTGAAAAAGCAAAAGCTGTAAACATGCCTTACATTACAGAAAGATGGCCTGGAGGTATGTTAACCAACTTTGTTACTATTAGAAAAGCTGTTAAAAAGATGGCTCAAATTGATAGAATGAAGACGGATGGTTCTTTTGATGCATTATCAAAAAGAGAAAAATTACAAATTAATCGTCAAAGAGAAAAATTAGAAAAGAACTTAGGTTCTATCTCTGATATGACTCGTTTACCTGGTGCGTTATTTGTAATCGATATTAAAAAAGAACACATTGCTGTTGCTGAAGCTCAGAAATTAAACATTCCAATTTTTGCAATGGTAGATACAAACTCTGACCCAAGACAGGTTGATTTTGTAATCCCAGCAAATGACGATGCTTCTAAATCTATAGATAAAGTTTTAGGTTTTGTTACTGACGCTATTGCAGAAGGTTTATCAGACAGAAAAGCAGATAAAGAAAAAGTAAAAGAAGCAAAAGCTGCTCCTAAAAAAGAGGAGGCTAAAGTTGAGGCTGAAGTTACTGATGCACCTGCAACAGAAGAAAAAAAATAATTTTAATACATAATTAGAAACAAAACGTTTCTTTAAAACTATTAAGAACATGGCAAAAATTAGTGCTGCTGACGTAAAAAAATTAAGAGATGCAACTGGAGCTGGAATGATGGACTGTAAAAAGGCATTAGTAGAAGCAGAAGGTGATTTCGATAAAGCAATTGCAATTTTACGTAAAAAAGG
>NZ_CBFHZT010000079.1:0-8595 GCF_965660385.1 Polaribacter sp. | reverse complement strand
AAATTAGATATCAATTACTGCCTTATTTATATACTGCATTTTGGAATCACATTCAAAAAGGTATACCAATTTTAAAATCTTTGGTATTATTCGATCAAGAAGACCAACATACACATTATAGAAGTGATGAGTTTGTATATGGAGAGCATATTTTAGTATGTCCAATTCAAGAACCAAATGCTAAAGGTAGAAGAATGTATATTCCAAGAGGTAAATGGTACAATTTCTGGACGAATGAAGTAATAGAAGGTGGTAAAGAAACTTGGGTTGATGCAGATTTAGATAGTATGCCAATCTTTATAAAAGAAGGTGCAGTAATACCAAAGTATCCTGTTCAACAATATGTTGGTGAAAAAGATTTTGACGAAATTACTTTAGATGTATATTATAAAAAAGGAAAAGAAAAATCTCAATTGTATGATGATGCACATGATGGATACGATTACAAAAAAGGAAGATACAGCCTGCGTACATTTAAAGTAACTGGTAAAAATAAAGAATTCATCTTACAACAACATAAAGAGGGTACTTTTGATGCTGCTTACACAAAATTTAATGTGGTGTTGCATAACTTACCTTTTACAATTACATCAGTTCAAATTGATAATGTAGAAATAGCTCTAGAAAGCTCTGAGAGTTTTGGTACGCAAACTATTATATTAGATAAAGAATTTACTGAGCTCCACTTATTGGGAGAATAGCAAATAAATATAAATAGTGCTATATTAAATTAAAGCCTCTTGAGAATATCAAGAGGCTTTTATTTGTGTCTTAAGGTAATTAATAACGTGAGTTCGACTTAAAAAAATATTTAGTAGCTAGATACATTTTTTATTCATTGAAACGAATATCATATCTACTGAAATTGAAAAAACTTAGTCTAAATTTAGGATCTCTGAACTACTTTATGTTTCGTTTGAAATAACAACAAATTAATTTTTAAACAATTAAAGGTGTATTAGCCTGTGAAGTTAAATTGAACTCTAGTTAATATCTACTTACAATTTTCTATCAATAATAATCATAAAAAAATCCGTTCAAAACTATGAACGGATTTTTATAATTATATATGAATTAAAGCTTAATTGGTGTACATCATAGCTCTATTATCTTCAATATCTGAAGCTTTTTTTATAGCTTCATAAATTTTAAAAGTTTGTCTTTTTCTAGTATCTGCAATTCTTTTTCGGTTAGCATCGTAATTTGGTAAAGCTGTTGGTAACTCTTTTTTAGTTACTTTAAATGTATAAACACCTCTACTACCTTCAATAGCATTATAAATTTTATCTAACGCTGCATTATACATTGCACCAACAATTTTTGGCTCTACACCAACACCTGATAAAGTAGGACTTTTTAAAGTAACATTACTTGCATTTCGTATACTTGTATTGTTTGCTTTAGCTATTTCTTGTAAGTCTGTACCTTGTAATTTATCTTTCAATATAGCTGCCTTCTTTTCATTTAATAAAATTGGTCTTACCCTACTTATCGCTTTTTCAACAGTCATTAAACCTTTTTCAGCAGCATAAGTTACAGAAGCAACTACATGACTACCTTCTAAGTCAAAACGCTTAAAGTCACCAACTTCGGTATCACTATTAAATGCCCAGCTCACTATTTGTCTTTCTTTTCCTAAGCTTGGTACATTTTCATCTAAAGCTTTTAAACCTACAGCTGGCATTACTCTATAGTTATTTTCTTTTGCAACTTCAGAAAAATCACTTGCTTTAGAAACTGCTAAAGCAAATTCTTCAGCTTTTCTAAAAACATCATTTTCAGTGGCTTCAGAAGGAACTATTTTTCTACCATAAGTAGCTAATTTTAATACTTTTTGCTTATTTTTTTGATCATCAATTTTAATGATATGAAAACCAAAAGGTGATTGTACTACATCCATATCTCCTTCTTTTCCTTCAAAAACAAAATCTCTAAAAGCAGGTGTCATTCTTGTATAATTAAACCAATCTAAATCTCCACCTTTAGCAGCTGAACCTTTATCAGATGAAAATTCTTTCGCTAATTCTTCAAATTTACTTCTTCTACTTTTTACAACAGCAAACAAACTATCGGCTAATTGTTTTGCCTCATCCTCTGTTCTTGTAACATCTGGTGCCACTCTTTGAGAACCCACAAAAGGAATTAAAATATGACTTGCTCTTGCAGAGTCTGGCATTTCAGTAACTGCTGTTACTTTAGAGATCTTAAAAAAGTCTTTATCTTTATAAGGACCTACTACATCTCCTTCAGATCCTTCAAAAATATCATTTGCCACAACTTGATTTAAAGAACTCTTAAATTGAAAGTTGGTATTTAAATTAGTATCTGAATCATTTTCTGATAAGAAAAGTTGATTGTCCTTAGCAGCTTTAAAATCTTCAATTAACGAAGCAACATCATTTTTAATAGCTTGTTCATCTCCAGGGGTTGCTTTAATATCAAACTTTACAAAAGAAATATCTCTTGTTGCATCCACTTTATAATCATCAGCATGACTTTTTATATACGCTTCTACTTCAGATTTTTTTATTTGTACTAAACTATCAGCAACTGAGGTGTATGGTACATATACAAACTGAGCATTTAGTTTTGTATTGTCTATCATATAAGCCAATTCACCTTCTTTTAAAGAAGCTCCTAAACCAGCAGTAACTAAGTTATTGTAGGTATTTCTTTCGGCATTATCTCTAATTTGATTCATATAATTAGACCATTGCCCCCATAATTGTGTTTGTTGATCTTTCTCGTTAGCTAAAAATTGTTTAAATTTTCCTTCATCAAACAAACCTGCTTCGTTTTGGTATTGTGGATTATTTTGTACAAACTGTGCACTAATAATTTCATTCCAAACGTCGGCTTCACCAATGGTAATACCTGCTTCTTCTAGTTGGTTTGAGTATATTTTTTTTCTTACAATATTATCCCAAACTGTTTTAGCAGCTTGCATTTCAGAAACTCTACCTCCTGTTTGTTGTTTGTAAGCTTCTAATTCATTAGCAAATTCTTGTCTTGAAATAGCTTCTCCATCTACCTCTCCAATTTCATTTACCTTGCTTGAATTAAAAAAATCACCTAAAGATGATGGGTCTAATACAAAAGCAAAAAGTGCTAATCCAATAATGATAATTAAGAACATTGAGCGTTCTCTAATTTTCGATAAAACTGCCATACGATTTTTAATTTAATTTCAGTGGGCGAATATACGATTTTTGGTTTTAATTCCGCAAACGATTTTATAGTTAATCGCTATAAATAAAAAGTTGTTTTTTAAAAGCAAGGAACAACAAAAAATTAGTCTGTTTCTTTAGCATTTTTAACAGAAACCTCATCAATCTTGGCACCACTCATTTTAAGTATTTTAATTTCAAATCCCTCAATTTCAATATGTTCTTTTTCTTCAGGAATATTCTCTGTATGCTCTATAATAAAACCCCCTAAAGTTTCATAAGCTTCTGATTTTGGTATATTTAAATCATATTCTTCATTTAAATAATCTACTTCTAATCTTGCAGAAAAATGAAATTCGGTTTCTGTAATTTTTTCTTCTAAGAATTCTTGTGAGTCATGTTCGTCTTCAATTTCGCCAAACAATTCTTCTACAATATCTTCTACAGTTATCATACCAGAAGTTCCTCCATATTCATCTACCACCACAGCTACACTTTTTCTTTTTTTCATTAAGATGTTCAGAATATCGTTAATCATCATCGATTCTGGAACAATTTCTACAGGTAGCAAAATTGATTTTATTGTTTTGGGCTTCTTAAACAACTCAAAAGCATTTACGTAACCCAAAACATCATCTAAAGAAGTTTTATATACCAGAATTTTAGACAAACCTGTTTCTATAAATGCCTTTTTTAAATTGGTTACTTTTTCATGAATTTCTACAGATATAATTTCTGTTCTTGGCACCATAATTTCTCTTGCCTTAACATTATGAAAGTCTAGGGCATTCTGAAAAATTTGAATTTCAGAATCCATTTCATCATCATCATTCCCTGTTTCTAGCTGTTCGTTTATATAGTTTCCTAGTTCTTCTTTACTAAATTCAGTTTGTTGTTCATCTGCATTTGTTTTAAAAAAAACTCGAAGAAAAAAGTCTGAAATGATGGTAATAAACTCAGAAAAAAAATGAAAAATCGTATAGAAAATATAGGCAGGAAAAGCAAATAGTTTTAAAACCTCGTTGGCATAAATTCTAAAGATTGCTTTGGGTAAAAATTCTGCTGTAACTAAAATAACAATAGTAGATATAATGGTTTGTATTAATAAAATTGTGAATTCGTTATAGGCTGATGAGGGTATAAACCGAATTAAAAGTTTCCCCATATAATAACTATAAATTACCAATGAAATATTATTACCTACCAACATTGTGGTAATAAATTTTGATGATTTTTGGGTAATTTTAGTAAGAATTTTAGGAATAAAACCCTCCCTTTTCTTCTCTAGTTCTATATGCATTTTATTAGCAGACACAAATGCAATTTCCATACCTGAAAAAAATGCAGATAGCAATATAGAAAAGATGATTATAATGAGTTCAACCTCCATTATAAGGATAAATTAGTGCTTATTTTGCTCATTTCTTTTTTGAACTTTTTTTCTAAAATGTCTTTTAAAGAAAAATACTAAAGTAATAAAAATTGCAAAACCGATAAAGAAATAAGATCTATTTCTATCTGAATGCCAACGCATTACCCCTTCAACCAAACAAATAAATGCTACCATTAAATAACCGTACTGAAAGAATTTCCAAATTTTGTTCATATCAATTAATCTTCTTTTGTTTCTAGTTTACCTGTTGTTTTTTTAGCCAAATGCTTTGTTAAATCTTCTTTAGATTCAAAACCAATACCATAAATGGTATCATTTTGCTTAATTAACTTAAATGGTTTTTCGGAAATAAAGTAATTTGTTTTTTGATCCCAAAACAATTGATCTGTTTCTAAAATTGATTGGTCTGTATGATTCACTACAACCACATTACCTTTAATTTCTGAGATTGATGTTTTTTCGTAAGATAATGCATAATCTCCAGTAATCGTAATAGAGTCTGCTCCTTTATTTTCGAAATTTACAATTTTTATTCCTGACGGAAATTCGTTGTAAGGATGTTCTTTTCTATTGGTAAAATCTAATAGTAATGGTGTAATAAGTTTAGAGGTAATTCTACCAGAATCTTTATAAACATGATAAGCATCTATAGATTTGCCTATGGGTAGGTTTTTATCAGCTAAAAAATCTCTTGCTTTTTGGGTATTATTTGTACAAGAAAAAAGCACTACTGTTATTAAACAAACAGTAGCACTTCTTTTTATTATTTTAAAAATATATTTCATTTGTTAGTCGCTAGTAGCAACCTTTACAGTTTCTCCAATCCAACATTTAATGGTAAAAGATGATCCTGCTTTAATACCTTCAGTAAAGATTACTTTTTTACTTGGTAAGTTCGCTTTATAGGTGGCAACGTATTTTTTAGCTACAGAAGATATACTTGGGTCTACAGATGCAGCTCTTCTTGCTTGGCTTAATGCAGCAGCATACACCATTCTTTTTTCAAACTCATTAGATCCACAATCATTTACACTAGCTTGATATAATCTTGCAATAAACAGATATGCTTTTCCGTAATTTGGATTAAATTTTAACGCCTCTCTAGCTAAACTTCTAGCTTTAGACAATTGTCCTCTAGATTTAGCTGCTTGTGCAAATTTTAATTTTGTTTTTGCTTTCTTTAAAGGGTCGGTTTCTAAATCAAAAGCTTTTTGTCTCATTTCTGCAGCACCAGCAACATCTCCGTTTTTTTCTAAGATACCTGCGTAAAAAGAATATGAATCTGGAGAAGGTGTTGCCTCTGCATACGCCTTTGCCAATTTTTCAAATAATGGATCTTCTTGACATCCTTTATTAAACATTCTAGATACTGCTCTTCTTAACCAAGTTTCGTTGGTTTTATTACTTTCAAAATCTCTATTGTAAATTGGCACCAATCTTTCGCAAGTTGCAATTTCAGAAATAATATTATCTAAACCACCTTCAATTTGCCCTAATGCTTTAGAGTTAATTCTGTAGGCTCTTAAATATCTTTTCTCTTTAGCGTCTAAAGTTCTCGTTGAATCACTTAATTTAATAATCTTTTTAGTGTAATCATCTAATTTTTCACCAACAGACTCGATTACATCATCATAGGTATCAAAAACCTTTTGTGGTTCTACATCTTTGTATTTATCAGTTACCAATTGAAAATATTTATAAATGTTTTTAACACTCATATCTTTAGGAGATATCTGATATGCTTTTTCTAAAATTACAAAAATTTCATCATCAGTTCCTAACTTATTTTTTGCTAAGTAAGTGGCATAATCACTATGTGCTTTTGCTAAATTATTCTTAGAATCATGGTGTTCTGGAAAGTATTGCAATCTTTGTTCGTATACTTTTTTTGCCAAAGCAGGATCTTTTTTAACATCTTGAGCAATATCGGCACCATATTTGTAAATATTAACAGACAAATCTTTACAATTCTCCATTAAATAGGTCCAGTTCGCGTAAGCCTCATCATATTTTTTTGATTTAAAATCACCTTTAAAAAGGTTGTATTTAACCAAACATTCTCGATTTGCATCAGCTTGTGCGTTAGTTTTTGCAGTACTAAAAAACACAAATACTGCTAGTAAAAACGTAATTTTCTTCATTTTGATAGTTTTTCTGTTAATCTATTTTTCTTTTTACGAACCATTTATCTGACAAAGATAAACTTAATCTAAAATTAAAATAATTTTCTTGTATTAAATTGTTGCTTATGGTTCCTCTTTTACCAAATTCAAATCCTGTATTTATAGTGGATAGGCCTTTTAGTGGTAAACCTAAACCAAAAGATATGCCAAAGTCTTTAATTTCTGTAAAATTAGCATTATTTGTTCCGCTATTTACCAATAAACCTGTATTTTCATATCGTAAACCTGCTCTATAAGTAACTCTATTCCAATAACTTGAAATAGAATTTACCTTTGGTAAATAAAACCCACCAACAGCTATTCGATTTCCTTTACCAAAACGATATGCTGTAGTATTACCAAAAATACTAGTGGTTGAAATTGCATTTTTATTTTCGTACTCTATCCCTGCGTACCATTTATCTAACTCGCCAACACCTACCCCTAAAATTGTTTTTACTGGCAATTTAAAATCGCCATCAATGTCCATTACTTTATCTCCATTTTGATTTACCAAAGTATCTCTTACTGTTTCTACTCCATTGCCAGACAAGGTTAAACTATACGTAAGGCTCTCACCACTAACACTTAAATCGTTGCCTAATTTTACAGTTGCACCAGCAGTTACCATAAGGTTATCTTTCAAAACGTTTTCGTACTGCGCACCAAACTTTAAAGAACCACCTCTTAATTCAACAGCTTCTTTATATTTTGTTGCTAAAGCCACGTTTACCAATTGGTTGGTAATGCTATTTTCTACATTTCCAAAACTAAAATCTCCTTCAACACCTAATGACAGCCCTTTGTAAACTTTAATTCCAAAGCTTCCATAAAATCGATTTACACCTCCACTACCTTCAAATAAGGTAATTTCATTAATGGAAGTTCCATCTAATGCAAAATCAGTGTTTGTTAACGAATAGCCCACAGAAGATATTGGCTGCATACCAAAAGAAAAACCTGCTTTATCACCTATAGGAAAAGCCAACGCAACGTATGAAAGTGTTGTAGAAACACTATTTTGTTTTGTATTGTCTGTTTTTACGGTTAAATCATTATTTAACAAACCTAAAGAATAGGTACTGTATCTTAAATTGGCGTAAGCAGCAGGATTGGTAAAATTTAAATATTTGTAATGACTAAAAGCCACACCTATACCCCCCATTGCACTTTGCTCTACTGTAGTTGTGCTAAACTCATCACCAATACCAAAAAAAGAATATGGAGAAGAACTGGTTCTTTGCCCCATAACAACAACAGAAGTTAATAGTAAAATACTTACTACAATATTTTTAATCATTCGTTTTTGTTAAAAATCAATATTTTATTTAATCCTTCAAGGAGAAAATTTTGATTGGCAAATATGCTACTTTTTAATTGTTTTGACAAGAAATTTGCATCACCACCTGTTAAAACAACTGTTAAATCTAAATATTTGTTTTTATACTGTTCTATAATACCCTTAATTTCTTGTAAAACTCCGTTAACAACACCAGAATGTATACTTTCTATGGTACTATCTCCAGTAAAATTGGTGGGCTGTTTAATTTCTAACAATGGCAATTTAGCTGTGTAGTGATGTAATGCTTTGTATCTCATTTCGATACCAGGCGAAATTGCTCCGCCAAAATATTTTCTTTGTTTATTCACAAAGTCGTATGTAATGCATGTACCTGAATCGATTATTAAAATATTTTGATTGGGATATTTTAGTACCGCTGCAAAAACCAAAGCAAGCCTATCTACCCCTAAAGTTTTTGGAGTGCTATATAAATTTTTAAAAGGGAGTTTCATTTCAGCAGAAACGCGAGTTAAAGGCACTAAATGCGCTATTTTTTCTAAAGTTTTTTCTGAAATTGAGGCTACACTCGAA
>NZ_CBFHZT010000078.1:6464-8878 GCF_965660385.1 Polaribacter sp. | reverse complement strand
TTAATTCCAAATCTTAATCTTTTTGCAAAAATCTAAAATCTAAATCAATTTACACACAACTTTTGAACTTGATCCATTAAAGTCAGGCTTTACGTTCCAATCTTTTTATGCTTTTTGTATTGAGAAACATTTAGTTTATAATCTTTAACTACTTTTTATAGGGCAATTGAATTACCAAAAAGCATAAAAAGGATTTCCACTTCAATCCTTAACGCAATTATTTATAAAACTTACTACAAAATTTTAAGCCTTTAGTTGGTGCTCAACATGCAGTTCCTTGATTCTATTGGTAAAATTGAACTTTTAGGCACATAAAAGTGATTTAGATTGTAACTTTGTAGAAATTTAAAAGAGAAAAATGAAAGAATTTGATGTTGTTATTGTTGGTGGAGGACCTATAGGAATTGCATGCGGATTAGAAGCAAAGCAAAAAGGTTTATCTTATGTTATTTTAGAGAAAGGCCCTATTGTAAATTCCTTGTATAATTATCCTGTAAATATGCAGTTTTTCTCTACTTCAGAAAAATTAGAAATTGATGGTATTCCTTTTATCAGTAAAGCTGCAAAACCTAGTAGAAGTGAGGCTTTAGAGTATTATAGAAGAATTACAACTTCAAATAAACTTCATATCAACCTTTTTGAAAAAGTAACATCCATACAGAAAAATGAAGCATTTTTTAATATAAAAACTAATAAGAGCCATTATATCGCAAAAAATGTTGTATTGGCTACTGGTTTTTATGATATCCCTAAAACTTTGTATATTCCTGGAGAAGATTTAGAAAAAGTTGCTCATTATTACAAAGAACCACATTTTTATGCAGGTCAAAAATTGGCGATTGTGGGTGCAAGTAATTCAGCTATAGATGCTGCTTTAGAGTGTTATCGAAAAGGAGCAGAGGTTACTTTAATTATTCGTGGAGCGGAAGTTGGGCAGCGTGTAAAATATTGGGTGCGTCCAGATATTATCAACAGAATAGAAGAAGGCTCTATTAAAGCCTTTTATCAAAGTCAAGTTTTAGAAATTAAGCAAAATGAAATTTTGGTAACCACACCTGAAGGTAACCTTACCTTAGAAAACGATTTTGTGTTGGCTTTAACAGGTTATCAACCTGATTTTTCCTTTCTAGAAAAGATGGGTGTGGCATTATCTAAAGACGATAAAAAAATTCCAACCTACAATCCAGAAACCATGGAAACAAATGTAAACGGATTGTATTTAGCAGGGGTTATTTGTGGAGGTATGGAAACTCACAAATGGTTTATAGAAAATTCTAGGGTACACGCAAAAATGATTGTTAAAAGTATTTTGAGTAAATAGGCCTAATCTTCATGGATAAAAAGCGACTCAAAAAAAGTAAAAAACCTTGGCCAACAAAACAGGCAATGGAACAGATTTACGATTTAAATCTTTGGGGCACTAATGAAGATAAATTTTACTCAGGTTTTGGTTCTCATCAACTAGAATTGGTAGAACCTTATGTTGATAAAGTGCGTACTTTTTTAACTTCGTTTGATGAGCCTTTAACCATATGCGATTTAGGTTGTGGCGATTTTAATATTGGTAAACAACTTGTTCATTTAGCAAAAACATATTGTGCAGTAGATATTGTTGCACCTTTAATTGCTTATAATTCCAAAAACTTTAAAGCAACTCATTTAGAATTTCGATGTTTAGATATTGTAAAAGATACGTTACCTCAAGCTGATTGTGTTATATTAAGGCAAGTATTACAACATTTGTCCAACACAGAAGTCGAAAAAGTTGTTGCTAAATTAGCCAATTATAAATACGTAATTCTTACAGAACATTTACCAAATGGAACCTTTATCGCTAATAAAGATATTATATCAGGTCAAGGAATTAGAATAAAAAAACAAAGCGGACTTGATATTTTAGCAGCACCTTTTTATTTTAAACCCAAATCAAAACAAGAAATGCTAAGACATACCCTACAAAATAATAAAGGTGTAATTGTAACTTGGTTGTTTGAGGTTTTTTAAGTTGATTTACTGTAGTTAATTTTATGTTTCTAAATGTAACTATAAATAAATGTTTAGCTTAAGATTAACCTATTTCTCTAAAGAGTATTGAATTTTTAATAGAAAGCTATAAAATAAACTAAATTTTATTCAATAAATTTTTTGTTGTTTAAAAGTAGATGCTCTAATTTTTTTAAATTTTTCTTCGTACTTATTTTTTTCAATCCCTCTAAATGATTAAAATGATGCGTATCTGTACCCACAAAATCATACATGTTTTCGTTTAAAAGCTTTTCTGTTGTTTTTTGAACACCTTTCCCATAATTTTCGGTGAGCGATAGCAAGTTTAATTGAAATAAACAGCCTGCATTCTTTAATTTTTGATAGATTCTAAAATTGGTATGATAACTGTTGTAACGCTCAGGATGTGC
>NZ_CBFHZT010000078.1:0-6454 GCF_965660385.1 Polaribacter sp. | reverse complement strand
CTAATTGAAATAGAATGTCAAATAAATTTATTGGCGGGCTAAAATAAGACATCTCAACCAAGACTAAATTGTCTTTAAGCGTTAATAACTTTTTATCTTCATCAATAAGAATTGAAAATTTCTCATCAATCATATATTCTGCAGCTGCTTTAATTGAAATATCTGTAATATTTCTTTTAGATAATTCTTGCTGTACAATTTTTAGTTTATCCGTGATAATTTCAGGTGTATTTGGATAAACATCCCCTAAAATATGTGGTGTGGTTATAAAGTTTTTTATTCCGAAAGAAGACATTTTCTGGATCAAATCTATAGAATTATCCAAATCTTGTGCACCATCATCAATACCTGGTAGCAAATGCGAGTGAATATCTATGAATCCCTTAGGGAAAAAATCACTAGGTAGAATTTCTTTACTTTTAAAAAAAAACATGGTACATCAATTTTACACAAATTTACAACAATCATTTTAGCTAACGTAAAGATTTTTTCTTCGAAAACGATTGAAGTTTTTAAAACTGTTGCACAAGCAGATTACTTGCAATATCTTTGAGATATAAATTTTAATAGTATGATATTAATTGCAGACGGTGGTTCTACAAAAGCAGATTGGATAGCCATAAACGACAATAAACAAGAAGAGTTTAGAGTACGTACACTTGGATTAAATCCTGCTGTGGTAGCTGAAGAAGAACTGAAAAATAGAATTATTAATATGTTTCAGTTAATCAATATTAAAGAAGATGTAAATGAAATTTATTTTTATGGTGCTGGATGTGGTACACCAAAACCTGCTAAAATTCTTGAAGATATTTTACAATCTATATTTGTAAATGCAAAAATTAATGTTGCTGAAGATATGTTGGCTGCTGTTTATGCAGCTACAGGAAACGAACCAGCCTTAGTGTGTATTTTAGGTACAGGTTCTAACAGTTGTTATTTTGATGGTGAAAATGTGCAAATGAAAACAGCTTCTTTAGGATATATTTTAATGGATGAAGCTAGTGGAAATTATTTTGGAAAGCTATTGTTAAGAGAGTATTATTATAATAAAATGCCTTTAGCGATTGCCGAAAAGTTTAACGAAGAATTTAATTTAGATGCAGATTATATAAAAAAGAATTTATATAGAATGCCTAATCCTAATATGTATTTAGCTTCTTTTGCAAAATTTATGTTTGATTTTAAAAACGAAAAATACATAAAAAGAATTATTAAAAGAGGTTTCCACGAATTTTTTAAATATAGAATTTTACCTTTCGAGAAAACTAAGGAAACCCCACTATATTTTATAGGTTCAATTGCTTTTTACTTTAGAGATATTCTTGAAAAAGTTGCTAAGAAATATGAATTGGATGTAACAGACGTTATTCAAAGACCTATAGATAATCTTTTAAAATATCATATTGATAAGATAGATTAATGAATTAGATCTAAAACTCTTTCTAATCGCATTCCTCTAGAACCTTTAATAAATATTGTTAGGTTTTTTAGAGGATTTTTTTTGATATAATCTTCAAAATCAGCAAAAGTTTTAAATAGTGGTTTGTTGGTTTTACATTGGTAAAAGTGTTCTCCTATAAAGTATTGCTTACTAAAATTTAAGGTTTCACATAAATTAATGATTGTTTGGTGTTCTTTAAAACTATCTTCACCAAGTTCAAACATATCGCCTAAAATTACAGTTTTTTGAGTATTGGGTAATGCCGCAAAATTCTCTAAAGCCACAGTCATACTAGAAGGATTGGCATTATAAGCATCTAAAATAATTGTGTTTTCGTTTTTATTGATAATTTGAGAACGATTATTTTTCGGGATATAATTTTCTATAGCTTCTTTTATAGCGTTCTGTTCAACTTTAAAATAGGTGCCAATTGTAATGGCTGCTGCGATATTAGAGAAGTTGTATTTACCAATTAAATTACTTTGTATAATACTATTATGAAATTTTACTTTGACAAAAGGATTGATGTCTTCAAATTTTAAATTTTTTTGATCAAAAAGAATGGATTCAATGGCTTTTGTTTTTTCAACTTGAATTTGATCATCAGGATTTACAAATGCTATTTTATGGTTTTCTTTTAAAAATGTATACAATTCACTTTTGCCCTTTATAACTCCTTTTACTCCTCCAAAGCCCTCTAAATGTGCTTTTCCGAAATTGGTAATGTAGCCATAATCAGGTTCACATATAGATGCTAAAAATTCAATCTCTTTTTGATGGTTGGCACCCATTTCTACAATACCAATTTCATGTTTGTTGTTTATAGATAGCAAGGTTAAAGGTACTCCTATATGATTATTAAGATTACCTGTTGTAGCTTTGGTAAAATATTTTTGTTGTAATACAGCGTTAATAAGTTCTTTGGTAGTTGTTTTTCCATTACTACCTGTTAAAGCTATTATGGGGATGTGTAATTGTTTTCTGTGATAGTTGGCTAATTTTTGAAGTGTATCTAAAACGTTATCTACAAGAATAATGTTTTGGTTAGTTGTATTAATTACCTCATCTACGATTGCATATTTTGCACCTAGTTCTAAAGCTTTTTCAGCAAATGTATTGCCATTAAAATTAGCTCCTTTTAAGGCAAAGAAAATAGTGTTTTTTCTAATTTTTCGAGTATCAGTATCAACTAAATAGTACTCTTTGTAAAGTTTATAAATTTGAGCTATTTTCATCTATTTAGGCATAAAAAAGCCTCATTATTTAAGAAACAATGAGGCCTTACATTTTAAAAATATAAATTATCTACTAGGGTTTCTAGCCTTTTTGTTTCCAGTTGTCATTGGTCCTACTTTATCAGAAACACATCTAAAACCTATATAATTGGTTGCCATATATTCTGGTAAGTATCTTCTTTGAGCTGGGTCTAACCAATATTCTCTATCAGACCAAGATCCACCTTTGTATACTCTAGTTTTATTACTAATAAGTGTGGTTCTTCTTTTTTTATCATTTACTAAAACTTCTTCACCTGTATCTGGGTCAATTTCTACAGTTGGTGGTTTTGGTGAATTATACATACTTGGTTTTGAGTTTAAACCATCTTCATCTTCTGCATAAAAACGAGAAGAGTTTGCATCGCCATCATTAATATCTGTATTATCAGCCACCATAAAGTTTCTTCTTAGGCTTGTATCATCTTTTGTTATTGGTATGTATTTAATGGTATTAGGCAATTGTTTTGGTACAATTTTACCATTTGGCAATGTGTCATATTCCACTTCAGGACTATCATCAGTTGCAGCAATAACAATATTACCTTCCGCATCAATCATCTTTTTTGTAAAAATATTTCCTCTAAAGTAATTAAAGTCATTTGCCTCATTATCTATAATAGGTCTGTAAACATCTGCAACCCATTCAGCAACATTACCAGACATATCATACAAACCGAATGCATTAGGTGGATATGATTTTATTTTATTCGGAATATCAGCTCCATCAGAACTCCAACCAGATAAACCACTATAATTTCCTCTTCCTTGTTTAAAATTGGCCAATTGGTCTCCTCTAGTTCTTTTATCTTTAGATCTTGAGTATTTACCATCCCAAGCATATTTTTTTCTACCTCTTATATTGTTATATTCTCTATTTTCGATGTTTGCTTTTGCAGCAAACTCCCATTCAGCCTCGGTTGGTAATCTAAAACGTTGTGTTAAAATACCATCAGCACTACTAATTTTTCTACCCTGAAAAGCATCTCTAGAAGGTCTTGGTTCTCCTCTTTTTCTTACAGTTCTTCCTACACCTCTTTTGTACACTGTAGTATCGTTATTAAAAAGTTTTGAATCATCGACTAAAAAAACATCTGTATCAAAGAAATTACTTATAGTGTCAATTTCAAATATGTTTTTAATATGTCCTTTGTCAATAAGCGTTTTTAAGTTTACCGCATTTGTTCTCCATTTACAGTATTCATTAGCTTGTAACCAACTTACGCCAACTACAGGATAATCTGCGTAAGCAGGATGACGAAAGTAATTTTCTGATAAAATATCTGTATTCCCTAAACTTTTTCTCCAAACCAAAGTGTCTGGTAAAATGGAACTGTAAATGTGTTTGTATTTTTCGTCTGAAGGAGGAAAAACATCTTTCATATACTGTACGTATAAAAAGTATTCAGAGTTGGTAACTTCAGCCTCATCCATATAAAAAGAACGAACGTGTATTTTTTTAGGTGTTGTATTCCAATCAAACATCACGTCGTCTTGAACTTGACCCATTGTAAAAGCACCACCTTCAACACCTACCATTCCTAATGGTGTTTTTTGTCCATCAAAAGACAACCCAGTTAAGGTAGATTGATTTCTATTTGAACTCTTACAGTTAACCAGCAATAGTGAGGTTAAAGCAAATAAAGTTATTTTAAATATGTTTTTCATTTCCTAAATTAAAATTGATAGGGTTTTTGTTTAGCGAATTTACGGTAAATATAGTTTCTTACAAATAAAACACCAAAGTTTTAACGTATCATTTTTGTATATATTCTTTTTAACGATTGCTTTTTTAGTTTAGTATAATTTATCTTTGCATTCTTTAAAATATCTAATTATTATTTGCGTTACTTAATTTTATATATGAAAAAATTATTTTTATTCTTTTCTTGTGTTTTTTTTTCGCAAATATTTTTTTCCCAAAACACCAACTCTGTGTTGTCTAGTGGAGAATGGTTTAAGTTTTCTGTAGATACAACAGGAGTTTTTAAAATTAATAGAAGTTTATTACAACAAATAGGGGTTTCTACAAGTGGTTTAAATCCTAGAAAAATTCATATTTATGGCAATGGAGGTCAGTTATTGCCTGTTGTAAATGGTGATTTTAGATACAAGGATTTGCAAGAAAACGCCATCTTTATCTCTGGTGAAAACGATGGCTCTTTTGATGCTAATGATTTCATTCTTTTATATGCAAAAGGACCTCATGATTGGGATGTAGATACAGCAAATAATTCAGTAAGGCATAATCAAAATATTTATTCTGATAAAGCCTATTATTTTATTACCGTTAATGAAACTGATGGTAAAAGAATTCAGCAGAAATCGCCAATTACTTCAAGTTCAACTTCTCAAATTACTGTTTTTGATGATTATACGTTTTTTGAAAAAGAAGAAAGAAGCATTTTAGCAGCAGGTACGCAATGGTTTTTTGACGATAATTTTAATATTGAAAATACACAAACATTTAATATTCCCTTTCCGAATGCCGTAAACAACCAAGATATTAATGTGCGTGTAAGAGGAGTTTCTACTTCGAGTGTTTCTTCTACCATGAATGTACAAGTTAATGGGCAAGATGCATTAACAATAAATTATCCAGCTATAAATTCATCTTCATTAACTAAAGCTTTTGCTTTAGAGAGAAGTGCAACAATCCTTAATTCTTCTCAAAACATCGAGGTTGCTATTACTTATAATAATAATGGTAATCCATCTGCAAATGCCTTTTTAGATTATATTGAAGTTATAGGGAAAAAACAATTACTTTTTGGCGATTTTCAATTTGGTTTTCGAAGTTTTGAGCAAGCAAATTCTTCAGGAATAATTGAATATCAAATAGAAAATGGAAGTACAGCTTTTCAAGTTTGGGATGTAACAGATTATCTAAACCCAACATTTATTGTTAATGAAAATACAGGAGCTAATTTTGTGTTTAAAGATAATGGAGGTGCACTTAAAGAATACATCATTTTATATGAAGATGATTTTTATACACCAGAAACCATTCAAAATTCTAAAATTAATAATCAAAATTTACATGCACTAAAAGATGTAAACTATATGGTAATTACAAATTCTGAGCTTGCTGAACAAGCGCAACGTTTGGCAGATTATCATCAAGCAAATTCAAACTTAACAACCAAGGTTGTAATTTTAGATGAAATATATAATGAGTTTTCATCGGGTGCTAAAGACATTACAGGAATTCGTGATTTTATAAAACATGTGTACGAAACAAATTCATCCGAAGAAACAAAACTTAAATTCGTATGTTTCTTTGGTGATTCTTCTTACGATTATAAAGATAGAATTACCGGTAATAATAACATTGTACCTGTAAAATTGTCTAACATCAGTTTTAATTTGGCGAGTTCTTATGTTACCGACGATTTTTTTGTAATGTTAGATGATAATGAAGGGAATATGGTTAGTTCACATACTGTAGATGTTGTTTCAAGTAGAATTCCAGTATCAACAATTGCAGAAGCAAAGATTGTGGTTGATAAAATTTTAAGTTATTACAGTAAAAATGCAATTGGAGATTGGCGAAACACTATTACTTTATTGGCAGATGATATTGATGTTTCTGGAGAAGATGTTATTCAAGGGGGTGTAGAATCTATTGCTGATGAGATTAGAGACAACAAACCAATTTTTAATGTAAATAAAATTTATGTAGATGCTTTTGTTCAACAAAATTCATCTGGTGGAGAACGTTATCCTGAAGTCAATC
>NZ_CBFHZT010000077.1:0-8994 GCF_965660385.1 Polaribacter sp. | reverse complement strand
TGAGGTTAATTCCAAATCTTAATCTTTTTGCAAAAATCTAAAATCTAAATCAATTTACACACAACTTTTGAACTTGGTCCAACAATACTTCAAGGGTAAGTTTGTCTAAAAACCCATCTGCTAAAAGGTTGTTTTTTTCTTCAAATTGTTTAATAGCATTTAAAGTTTCAACTCGGTAAACACCATCAATTTTAATTTTATAGCCTTTGTTGTTCAATTCTTTTTGGACCTCGAAGATAATGGCGCTTTTTGAACCATTGTATAATTTAGTATCAGGATTAAACAGGGCTTTTATTCTATCTCTTTTTAATTTACTTTGATAGGTTTTTAAGTCAATTCCTTTTTCCTCTAAAAATTTCACTTCGGTATTGCTTAGTCCTTTATTTTTTAACTCAAATGAGTTTTGTAAAATAGCTTCATAGTAAGCTACTTTAGCTAATTTGTTAGCATAAGTTTCAACTGCCAATCGTGTTTCAATAGTATCATCTTCTGGTTTTCTAACATCGATTTCATTAGCAGTCCATTGAAAAATTACAAAACGATTTAAATCTTCAATAGCATTGTAATAAGTGAATAATATTTCTTTGTTATGATAAGTTACATCAATATTTTTAGTTGTTTTATAATTAACTTCTGGCGAATTGTATCGCTTATAATCACTATAAATTCCATAACCAATTAAAGAAGCTATTACTAGAAGTAAGAAGATGATAATTTGTTTCATAGTTACTAGGGATGGATTTATATGCTATTAAACAAATGTAGCAAATCTTTTTTAACAATATTCCATCAAGCTAAAAGAGTTAATATCTAAATCAATAAAAGTCAAATTTAGTTTAACACTATAGTATATTTGTGGATACAATAAATATAGAATTGACTTCAAAAAAAACTAAAACAAAAAAGTACCGATTTATAAGACGTTTACTTCGAGTATTCTTTGGTATACTTGTATTCTTGCTTTTAATTATTTTATTTATTAGGAGTCCTTGGGGTCAAAACATAATTGTTCATCAATTAACAGATTATGTTTCTAATAAAACAAATACCAAATTTAATATTGATAAAACTTTCGTTACTCTTAATGGAAATTTAAAAATTGATGGTTTGTTTTTAGAGGATAAAAAAGGAGATACTTTAGTGTATTCAAAATCTTTAGAAGCTAATTTGCCTCTTTTAGGAATGATTAGAGGAACAGATTTTGGCTTTGATGACATAAAATGGAATGGCTTAAAAGCTAATATTATAAGAAAAGACACTACTGCTGAGTATAACTTTCAATTTTTAATAGATGCTTTTGCACCAGGAGATACAGAAACACCCAAAAAAGAAAATAATAGTGCATCTACAAATATTATTATCGGCAATATAAACCTTGCAAATATTGATGTAAATTATATTGATATTCCTTTAGGAATTGAAAGTAGCTTTAAAATTGGAAACCTAAATGCAAGTACAAAAAATATTGATTTAGAAACAATGAATTTTGGTGTAAACGAAATTTTATTATCAGACTCTAATATTAAATATACTCAAAATGCAGTTGTGTCTACTTCTTCAGACGAAGGAGATTTACCAAATTTCTCATCAGAAAAAATCACCTTTAAAAATACAAAATTTTATTATAAAGACGCTGTTAGTGAGCTTGTAACAGATTTAAAGATAACAGATTTTTATTCAGATAACGTAAATTTAAATTTAAACAAACGTGATTTTAATATTGATGAAATTGCTTTAAATGATTCAAAAATTGGTGTTAGAATGCAATCAAGTTCTTCAAAGAGTTCAACTGCAAAAACGCAATTTCAATGGCCAAATGTAACAGCGAATATAGCTAAAGTTCATCTACAAAATAATACGGTTTCGTACTGTATAGATGATGCCAAAATACAAACAGATACTTTTAATGCAAATGCCATTGCAATACAAGAATTAAACTTAAATGCATCGTCCATTTTTTATAAAAATCAAAAAGGAAGTTTACAAATCAATGCTTTTAATTTTAAAGAAAGTTCTGGAATAAACTTAGAAAATTTAACCTTAAATACAGTTTTTTCAAATCAAGAAGTAGATGTAAATAATTTTGAGATTTTAATGGCCAATAATCAATTAAAAGGTAATGTTAAGCTGAATTATAACTCAATTACGGCGCTTTTAAATACTCCAGAACAAACTATAGTCTTTGCAAATTTTCCTACAATTAAGTTGAATCTCAATAAATTTTTAAAATTTCAATCTGTTCTAAGTAGTAATCCATATTTAACAACATTAGGTAAAAAACTGATAAAAGGAAGTGTTTTTGCAAACGGAACACTTTCAGAAATTAATCTAAAAAACACCAAAATTGGTTGGGGAAATTCAACCCAAATTTCTTTTGATGGTAGCATTAATAATGTTTCAAACCCTGAGTTTTTAAAATTAAAATTTCTTAATGTTGAAGCCAAAACTACAAAAAATGACATTAATAGGTTTGTTAAAGAAGAAAGTTTAGGTATTCAATTCCCAAAAAAAATTAATGTTTCAGGAAGTTTAAAAGGAACATTAAAAAACATTGCAGCAAATCTAAAATTAAAATCGACACAAGGAAATATCAACATAATAGGTGATTTTGAAAATCAAAATACATTTAATTACGATACAGAGATCAAAATCAACAATTTTAAAATTAATGAGTTATTACAAAATAATCAATTAGGTGAAATTAGTGCTACCCTAAAATCTAAAGGAAAAGGCAAAAGCTTATATGATTTAGATGCCATTTTAGAAACCAATATCAAAGCCTTTACACTCAATAATTATCCTTTAAAAAACGCTAATTTTAGAGCTGATTTTAAAAACGGAAAAGGAAGTATAACCTCTAATTTTAAAGACGATAATTTGAATTTGAATATAGAGGGAAATGTTATCTTAGATTCCCTAGATACAAAAGCATCTTTACAAGTGGATGTAATTGGTGTAGATTTAGAAGGTTTGGGTTTAATGAAACGGAATGTGAAAGCAGGTATGGATATTGCTTTAAATTTTCATGGAAATTTAGACAACTTTAAATTTGATACGAATGTTACAAAAGGTACAATAGTTTATAACAACAGGTCTTATCTTTTAGGTTCAATAGCAGCTGAGGGTTTTATAGATCAAGACACGACTGCATTTTTTGTGAAAAATAAAATGATTGATGCAAAATTACAATCAAATGCGGCTCCAAAAAAAATACAAGAAGCCTTACAAAATCATTTTTCAAATTACTTTTCAAAAGATACAAATAGGGTAGCTACTACTAAAAATTTAGTTGATTTAAAGGTAAATGGCAAGATAGCACAAACCACTTTGTTAAAAGAAGTGTTTCTAGTAAACGCAAAAGATATTGATACGATAGATTTTTCAGTTGATTTTAACGAAGCTCAAAAAAAGTTAAATGCACATATTACAGCACCGCATATCAATTATAGTGGCAACGAATTAGATAGTTTAGCCTTTACAATGACTGCCAATAATAAAAATTTTAACTTTAAACTTGGCTTTAAAGATGTTAAAGCAAATCCTTTATATATTCCTAAAACTGTGTTACAAGGTAATTATGCAAATAAAGAATTTTTACTGAATTTTTCGAGTGGGTATAAAGCGGATACTTTAATCAATATAAATACTAAAATAACGGGTAGTAAAGATCAACTTGAGTTTACGATAAATCCTAAAAATTTGAAACTAAACAAGCAATTTTGGGATATACCAACAAGCAATAATGTAGTTTTTAAAAATGATAAATTACAGTTTACAGATTTTAAAATTACGAAAAACAAGCAATCTATTGAAATTACCCATCAACTAGAAAAAATTACCAAAGAGCATGTTGCTATTAAGTATCATAATTTTAAACTAAGTGAGGTTTTTAGCTATCTAAATCCTACAAAAGAAATTGCAACAGGAGTTTTAAACGGAGAATTTGTGCTAGAAAATCCTTTTAAGGATACTGGTATTATTGCAGATTTAACGATACAGCAACTAAAATTTTTGAAAACAGACTTTGGTAAACTCTCTTTAGAGGGAAAATCTTTAGGTGAAAATACTTATGATTTTAACGTAAAATTAAAAGAAGGTGATATCGATTTAGATTTAACAGGAGACTATTTTGTAGAGAATAAAGAAGCCAATTTAAATGCAAACATCAAATTAAATACTTTTAAAATGAAAGCTTTAAATACACTTTCTTTAGGAGAAATTAAAGAAACAAGTGGTGCGTTTTCAGGCCATTTTAAAGTGAATGGTACTACATCCAATCCAAATTATAAGGGTGATTTATTTTTTACTGATGCCACGTTTAACATTACAAAATTAAACACAAAATTTACCTTAAAAGACGAAAAACTACAAATAGATAATGATGGCATTTATGTAAATAATTTTTCGGTTTTAGATGAAAATAAAAATGTGTTAAAGCTTTCTGGTAAAATTTTAACCAAAAGTTTTATAAACCCAGAATTCGATGTAAAGTTAAGCGCAAAAAACTTTAGAGTTTTAAATGCAACAAAAGAAGATAATCCATCACTTTATGGTGTGGCTTCTTTCAATGCTAATGCTAATTTAACAGGAGACCTACAAATCCCCAAATTAAAAGCCAATATAACTTTGGGCAAAGCAACCAATGTTACTTATGTGTTGCCAACATCTTACGCATCCGAAGAAAATAGAGATAATGTTGTTGTTTTTGTGAATCGAGAAAATCCGGATGCCATTTTAACTGAAACTGAAGAGCAAACAGCAACAATTAAAGGATTTGATATTAGCACACAATTAAAAATTAATAAAGAAGCAAAAGTAACTGTAATTATTGATAAAGAAACTGGAGATAATTTTAATGTTTCTGGTGATGGAGATTTGCTTTTTACGATGTTACCCAATGGTAATATTTCTTTATCTGGAGTTTATGAAGTTGCCCAAGGTCATTACGAATTAAACTTATACAATTTAGTAAATAGAAAATTTTTGTTAGCTCCTGGAGGTCGCGTTTCTTGGTCTGGTAATCCTTTTGATGCAAAATTAGGGGTTAAGGCAATTTACAAATTAGAAACTTCAGCATCACCATTAATGGCAGCACAAATTTCAAATGAAGATCCATCTGTCAAAAACAAATTTAAGCAAGTATTACCTTTTAATGTATTTTTAAATATTGATGGAGAACTAATGCAACCTAAAATTTCTTTTAAATTGGCAATGCCAGAAGAAGAACAAGGTGCAATTGGCGGACAAGTTTATAGTAGAGTGCAGCAAGTAAATCAGCAAGAAGAAGAACTCAACAAACAAGTTTTTTCGCTATTAGTTTTAAATAGATTTTACCCAGATTCTGGTAGTGATGGTAGTTCTGGTGGTTTTGCTACTATTGCCAGAGATAATTTAAACGATGCTGTTGCAGGACAATTAAATACTTTTTCTAATAAAATTTTAGGCAATACAGGTTTAGAACTTAATTTCGATTTAAATAGTTATACTGATTATCAAGGAAATACACCAACAAATCGAACAGAATTGGGTGTTACAGCGCAAAAAAAACTTTTTAACGAGCGTTTAACTGTAAGAGTTGGTAGCGATTTAGATTTACAAGGTACAAATGCAACAGCACAACAAACCCCAATAATTGGTAATGTTACCTTAGAGTATAAAATTACAGAAGATGGTAAATATCGTTTAAAAGGATTTAGAAAAAACGAATTCGAAAAT
Organism: Polaribacter sp.; assembly: GCF_965660385.1. Lineage (GTDB taxonomy): Bacteria > Bacteroidota > Bacteroidia > Flavobacteriales > Flavobacteriaceae > Polaribacter. Next base: position 3,279 of record NZ_CBFHZT010000077.1, on the reverse strand, counting down.
ATCATTGATGGTCAAACTATTGTAAGTGGTATCGCATTAATTTTTACGCAAGAGTTTAATGAGTTTAGCGAAATGTGGGCGGCTATTTTTAGATCGCAAAAAAATAGAAATGATAAAAATGATGAAGATGAAAAAAAGAAAGTAGATAAAAAAACTACTATTAATATAGAGCATAAAAACAATAAAAGTAAAAAGAACTAAATGTTCATAAAAAAATATTCATATCAACTCGCAGCCATTGTTTTTGTAATTGTTATACAATCTTGCAGCGTACATAAATTGATGCCAGAAGGTAAACGTTTATATACAGGAGCATCTATTGAAATTAATGCAGATTCTTCTATACAAAACATTGGTCAATTAAAGCAAAATTTGCAAAATATTTCAAGACCTGAACCCAACACAAAGTTTTTAGGGATGAATTTAGGGGTGTACTATTATTTTAAAAACCAAAAAGAAAACCCTAATTTTATTAATAAATGGCTGTATAAAAAAATTGGTCAAAAACCAGTATATCAATCAGATGTTGAGTTGGTTGAGGTTGCAGCTATTCTTAGAAACAGATTAGAAAATAATGGTTTTTTTTACAGTAGAGTAGTGTCAACTTTCCAAGAAAAAGAAAAAAAAGCTAAAGCTATTTACCAATTAAACATACCTAAACCTTATCGCATGGAAAATTTTAAGGTAGATAGTATGGTGTCTCCAATATATACTGATATAAAAACTATTGGACAAAAAACACCTTTTGAGAAAAATATGCGTTTTGATTTAAATAATTTTAAATTTGAAAGGCAAAGAATTGATTCAGAGCTTAAGAAAAAAGGATATTACAACTTTAATTCAAGTTTTTTAATTTTTGAAGCGGATACGAATCAATATGATGATAAAAAGTTCGATTTATTTTTAAAGTTGAAAGCTAAAGTTCCACGAAAATCTACTATACCTTATGTTTTAAAAAATATAAATGTTTACCCAAATTACAATTTAAAAGATTCAATTACAGGTGAGCATGTTGCTTTTGATGACAAAAAATATTATCAAAATAAAATTATTTTTAAACCTAAATACTTAAATGATTTTATCACCTTAAAGGTTGGTGAATTTTATAACCCAGAGAAATCAAAAAATACAGCAAGACGTTTGTCTACCATTGGCGCATACAAGTATGTAAACATTCAGTATAATGAAATAGATACCATTGCAAATGATGAAAAAGGAGCTTTAGAAGCAAATATTTTTTTATCACCTTTAACAAAACGAGCAATTCGTGCAGAATTGCAGGCAGTAACCAAGTCTAACAATTTTGCAGGGCCAACTTTAGGAGTTACTTTTAGCAATAGAAATTTATTTAAAGGTGGTGAAACACTAAATATTACAGGTACTTTAGGGTATGAAACTCAAGTTGCTAGTGGAGAAAATTCAGGCTTAAGCAGTTTGGAATTAGGACTAAAATCTGAATTAATTTTTCCTAGGGTAATAGCACCCATTAGGTTTAAAGAAGATTTTTTTGAATATGCAATACCGAAAACAAAAATGAGTTTAAGTGCTACATATTTAAGTAGAAGTGAGCTTTACACCTTGTCTTCTGGTTCTGCGCTTTTTGGATATACTTGGGATGCCAATAAATATACTACCTACGAAATTAATCCTATTTCATTAAACTACTCAAGTTTATCGAACACAACAACGGCTTTTGAAAATATTTTGAAGAACAATCCTTTTTTAGAAGAAAGTTTTAATCAACAATTTATATCTGGATTAACATTTTCATATACTTATAATGAAATGATCAACACGCAACAACATCAATTTTATGTAAATTCAACTTTAGATGTTGCAGGAAATTCAATTAGTTTATTTGGCAAAGAAAAAGAAATAGGAGAGCCAAAAGAGTTTTTAGGGCTTCAATATGCACAATTTGCAAAGGCAGACATAGATTTTAGATATCATTTTAATTTTGGCAGTGATAATAATCAAAAAATAGCTACAAGATTTTTTGCAGGATATGGTTATGCATATGGAAATTCAGATGTAATTCCATTTGTAAAACAATACTTTTCTGGTGGGCCATATAGTGTAAGAGCTTTTAATACAAGATCTTTAGGTCCTGGTACTTATCAAGGAAACTCAGAAACAAATACTACTTTTTTTGATAGAACAGGGAATATTAAATTAGAGGCAAATGTAGAATATCGTTTTCCTATTTATTCAATCTTTAAAGGAGCAGTTTTTGTAGATGCAGGTAATGTTTGGAATTCAGTATCGAATGACACTTTTAATGATGAAAATGGAAATGAAACCGATAAATTTACATCTAATTTCATCAATGAATTGGGTATGGGAACTGGTCTTGGTTTACGAATAGATGTGCAAGGTTTTGTAATTCGTTTTGATCTAGCTGCACCTTTTAACGATCCAAGTTTGGAAAAAGGAAACCGTTTCGATTTTCAATTTAATAAACCCGTTTTAAACTTCGCGATTGGTTACTCTTTTTAAGTTAAAAACCGTTAGAAATTTTCACCAATTCACTTTTATTTAAAATTTTTATATCTTTCTTTAAGAAAGTTATTGAGCCACTTTTCTTTAAGCTCGAAAGTAAACGAATTGCAGATTCAGTTGCAGTACCAATAATATTAGCAATATCTTCTCTTGATAAGTGAATGTTAATAGCCCCAAGTTCATTTGTACCAAACTTTTCTTCCAACTTTAAAAGTGTTTCTGCTAATCGTTGTTTCACACTTTTTTGAGCCATATCTACAATAATATTATCTGCCTTTTTTAAAGAAGATGCCATCGTTTTTAGTACATCCATGGTAAAATTTGGGTTCTTTTCAAGATCGCTTATAATTTCTTCTTTTGGTATAAAACAAACCTCCATATCATCAATGGCAACAGCGTTTAAGTTAGAAACCTCGTCAGAAATTAAACTTCTTTCACCAATTAAATCGCCACGTTGTACTAAGTTTACAATTTGGTTTTTTCCATTTTCACTCATTTTAGAAATCTTACAAACACCATCCTTAATACAAAAAACACCGTTAATATGGTCTCCTTCTTCAAATAAAGGTTCTCCTTTTTTAATGATTTTAGACGTTTTACAAGCGGAAATTCTAATCAATTCATCTTTAGAAAGATGCTTTAAAGAATTGAATTGGCGCACAATACATTGTTCACATTTACTCATGGGTTGATTTTATTATCAATATCAAAGATATTGAAAAACTGATAAAAATCATATTTTAAACTAAAATCTTAACGGAAATTTGCATCAGGCAAAAG
>NZ_CBFHZT010000076.1:0-9029 GCF_965660385.1 Polaribacter sp. | reverse complement strand
AACTTAGTTGAGTGTTTTGTAAACTAATTGTTGGTAAAAATCAGTTGGAGTTTGGCCAGCTTTGCAATTTGTAATTGATGGGAAATGTTCGTTTAAAAAATGTTGATGCAAGCCACCCTCTAAAATAGTACTTGCTAAACTCATAGCAAATTTATAGTTTGGTTTTACATCTGCTATCATTACTTGCAATCTGTTTATTAACCTTTTATAAATTTCAAAGTAACCCTCTTTATTATCTTTATCTACTTTTTTGGTTAAAAAAGATTTAGAGCTTTCGTTTACAATTATTCTGTATAGTAACGTTTCATTTATGTGTGAAAAGTTACTGTCTTCTTCTACAGTTCTTGTAACAACTTCTACAGCTTTAATTAATTTCTTATCTTTATCAGAAATACTAAATGTTTCTATAACCAATTGATATTCTAACCAAGCCCAATACCAAGAAGATAAATATAACAGTAACTTATGCTTACTTTCAAAATACCTGTAGATAGAACTTTCGTTAGAACCAATTTTGAGTCCTAATTTTTTAAAAGTAAAACTCTCAAAACCAATTTCATTAATTAAAATAATACTACTTTCTATAATGCGTTTTCCTAACTCTGAAGTCTCAGGATCTTTAATGTATATCTTGCTTGGCACAGATATTTTTAAAGCAGATAATAAATCTTTCATAGTAAAATATTGATGTGCAAATATAATAGTGTTACTATCGAAAATAAAACGTTTTTTTTTTATTAGTATTTATTTAACATCTTTAGCTTAAGTATAAAAAAAGAGTATTATATAACATTCAATTTTGAAAACCTCTTTATTTATAATATATTTGTATAGTCTAGAAGTTTTAATAAACTATAATCGTTATTAATTTATCTTAATTTTATATTTAGATAAAATTTACAAAGGCTAACATCTTTTAGCTGATTGATATTTCTTCAAGAACAAAATCATAATAAAATTAAAACAGAGTTATATAGTTAATGGCAAAATCACAACAAACCTTTAGTAAAAGTGAAAAAGAAAAAAAACGTTTAAAAAAACGTGAAGATAAACGTAAGAAAATGGAAGCTAGAAAAGCTGCCAAAGAGTCTGAAGGGAGTTCAGGTATTCAGTTTGCTTATGTAGATCATAATGGAAATTTAACAGATACACCTCCAGATCCAGAATTAAAAGTAGAGTATGAGTTAGAAGATATTCAAATATCAACTACTAAAAAAGAAGATTTACCAGAAGAAGATCCTGTAAGAAAAGGAAAAGTAAACTTTTTTGATTCTTCTAAAGGTTTTGGTTTTATTATTGATACAGATAATGGCGAAAAATATTTTACACACGTAAGTGGTTTAATTGATACAATTGCAGAAAACGATAAAGTTTCTTTTGAGCTTGAAAAAGGAATGCGTGGGATGAATGCTGTAAAAGTTAAAAAGATTTAAAGATTTTTATTTTCTTTAAAAACCCTTAAAACATCTATGATTTACTCTTAGATGTTTTTTTATTTATTTTAAATATATCCCTTAAAAGCAATTATAAATTATCGATTCAAATCAATTATATTTGCTTCACTAAACAATTACAATGACATTAATCAAATCTATATCTGGTATTAGAGGTACAATTGGGGGTAAAACTGCTGATAATTTAACACCTTTAGATGCCGTTAAATTTGCTGCTGCTTATGGAGCATTTATCAAAAGTAGAAATAAAGATAAGAAAAATATAAAAGTGGTAATAGGTAGAGATGCTCGTATTTCTGGTAAAATGATTTCTAGCCTTGTAGCCAATACTTTGGTTGGTTTAGGTATCGATGTTATCGATTTAGGCTTATCAACAACGCCAACAGTAGAAGTGGCTGTACCTTTAGAAAAAGCTGATGGTGGTATTATTTTAACAGCTTCTCATAATCCTAAACAATGGAATGCATTAAAGTTATTAAATGAAAAAGGCGAGTTTTTAAATGGTGCATATGGAGAACAAATTTTGGCATTGGCCGAAAGTGAAGATTTCTCTTTTGCTGAAGTTGATGATTTAGGAACATATTCAAAAAATAACACGTATTTACAAAAACACATACAAGAAGTTTTAAATCTTGATTTAGTGGATGTTGATGCCATTAAAGCAGCCAATTTTAAAGTTGTAGTTGATGGTGTTAATTCAACTGGAGGTTTGTTTATGCCTGCTCTGTTGAAAGAATTAAACGTTGAATGCATAGAATTGTATTGTACACCAAATGGTCAGTTTCCTCATAATCCAGAGCCTTTAAAAGAACATTTAACAGCCATTTCTGAATTGGTGGTTAAAGAAGGCGCAGATTTTGGAATTGTGGTAGATCCAGATGTTGATAGGCTAGCTATCGTTTCTGAAGATGGTTCTATGTTTGGTGAAGAATATACTTTAGTTGCTTGTGCAGATTATGTGTTAGGAAGATTGGGTGGAGGAAATACAGTTTCTAATTTATCATCCTCAAGAGCCTTAAGAGATGTTACCGAAAAACATGGTGGTACCTACACAGCTTCTGCTGTTGGCGAGGTAAATGTGGTTATTAAAATGAAAGAAACCAATACCGTAATTGGTGGTGAAGGTAATGGAGGAATCATATACCCAGCTTCACATTATGGACGTGATTCTTTGGTAGGTGTTGCTTTGTTTTTATCGCATTTAGCACATCAAAAAGTGTCTTGTAAAACGTTACGAGATTCGTATCCAAGTTATTTTATGAGTAAAAATAAAATTCAATTAACGCCTGAAATTAATGTGGATAGCATTTTAGAAACCATGGCTGCAAAATATGCCAATGAGGATGTAAATACCATTGATGGTGTTAAAATCGATTTTGCTGATGAATGGATACATTTGCGTAAATCTAATACAGAGCCAATCATTAGAATTTATACTGAAGCAAAATCACAAGAAGCTGCAGATGCTTTAGCAGAACGTTTTATCAACGAAATTAAAGCAATCCTATAAAACAGGATATTTTTAAACGCAATATAAAAATCTTAATGTTATAAAATGGACTTAGAGCAATACTTTTCGCAATTTAGAAAGCAAATTATTGGTGTAGACCAAACATTTACTTCTCCTTATGGAGAACAAGATTTAGTATATTGTGATTGGACTGCAAGCGGACGATTATACAGGCCAATTGAAGAAAAAATTTGTAATGAATTTGGTCCTTTTGTTGCCAATACGCATACAGAAACGTCTACAACAGGTGCAGCAATGACTTTAGCGTATCACGAAGCTAGAAAAATTATAAAACGCCATGTTAATGCCAATGAAAATGATGTGTTAATTACTACAGGTTCTGGTATGACTGGTGTTGTTAATAAATTCCAAAGAATTTTAGGTTTAAAGGTTTCAGAAAATTTAAAGAATCATACTGCTATTCCAGATGATTTAAGACCAATTGTATTTGTATCTCACATGGAGCATCACTCCAATCAAACTTCTTGGTTAGAAACTATTGCAGATGTTGAAGTGGTACCTTATAATAAAGAGGGTTTGGTTTGTTTGCACAATTTTGAAAAATGCATTCAAAAGTATGAGCACAGAAAAATTAAAATTGCGTCTATAACCTCATGTTCTAATGTTACTGGTATTAAGACACCTTATCATGATGTAGCAAAACTCATTCACCAATACAATGGTTTGTGTTTTGTAGATTTTGCCTGTTGTGCGCCTTATGTTGCTATTGATATGCATCCAGAGGATGAAACAAAAATGTTAGATGCCATTTTCTTTTCTCCACATAAGTTTTTAGGTGGTCCTGGAAGTGCTGGCGTTTTGATATTTAATAAAAAATTATACAAGAATACCATACCCGATAATCCTGGAGGAGGAACTGTAAGTTATACCAACCCTTGGGGAGAACACGATTATTTTGATGATGTAGAAACGAGAGAAGATGGTGGAACTCCTGGTTTTTTACAAACGATAAAAATTGCATTGTCCATTCAATTGAAAGAAAAAATGGGAACAGCAAACATCAAAAAAAGAGAAGACGAAATTAATAAGGTTGTTTTTAAAACTTTAGCGCGTTTACATGGTGTAAAAGTATTGGCACCAAATCACAAAGAACGCCTTAGTATTTTTTCTTTTTATTTTGAAAAGTATCACTTTAATTTGGTGGTAAAGCTATTAAACGATCGTTTTGGAATTCAAACAAGAGGAGGCTGTTCTTGCGCAGGTACATATGGTCATTTTTTATTGAATGTAGATCATGAAACGTCTAACAAAATTAAAGGAGAAATTTTACAAGGTTGTAATACTCAAAAACCAGGTTGGGTGCGCTTATCTTTGCATCCTACAATTACCACAAAAGAATTGAATTTTATTTGCGAATCATTACAAGAACTTTCGAAAAATATAGATGAGTGGTCTAAAGATTATACTTACGATGCTATGAAAAACGATTATGTTCACAAAACAATAAAACCGATTGAACAAGAATTAGTTACTTCTTGGTTTGCTGTTTAGTGTTTTGTAATTCTTGCCATTCTTCAAAACGATCTTTATGTTTAAATCGATTATGAGACCATAAATAACATTCAGGTTGTTCTTTGATATTGCGTTCTGTGATGCGTAAAAATTGTTCCGTAATTTCATAATCCTTAAAATCTTTTGGATTTTCGGCAATTACTTCAAAATCTACTTCAAAATAGCCTCTTTTAATTTTTTTAGACCTGTAGTTAATCACTACCAAATCATGGTTTTTGGCCAACAATTCTGCTCCTGTATGCACAGGTATTTTTACACCAAAAAATTTGGCCCAGTGGTATGTTTTTTCAATCATAGGCGATTGATCACTTAGTAAAATATAAGCACCTTGAATCTTATTTTCGAAGTTGCTTTTAATCATTTTAATAAAATTAGATGTTGTAGCCCCTGTAACACCAAACTTTTCTCTATTCTCTTTTAATGTTTTTTCAAAAGTTTCATTTCTCAATTTGTTATATGCGCCAAAAACAGCAACATCTAAAACCAAAGGCAGTCCAAAAGACCATTCCCAGTTCGATAAATGAGCACCTACAAGGGCAATACTTTTGCCTTCTGCGATATATTTATTGACCAACTCCGGATTTAAGTATTTGTACCGTTTTAAAATTTGTTTTTTAGAAATAGAAAACGATTTAATACTTTCTACCATAATATCAGTAAAATGCCTGTAAAACTTCTTTGCAATTACTTCTTTTTCGCTTGCTGTTTTTTCAGGAAAAGCGTAGGATATGTTTTTTAAAATAACACCTTTTCTATAGCCAAAAACGTAATACAATAACATGTAAAAGAAATCTGAAATTACATATAAAACAAACATAGGCAATCTAGAAAGCAACCAAATTAAAGGGTATGTTAAGCAAAAAATAATGAAATTCATAAGCTAAAATTAGAAAACAAATATCGCATTAAAAATTTAAAAGGGTAGCTTATGCCATGCATGATTTAAGAGCTATTTTCTTTTTAATTTATTTGCTTTCAAAGATTTCCACTCTTCAAAACGATGACGATGTTTAAAACGTTTATGAGACCACAAATAAAACTCAGGTTGTTCTTTAATCAGCTTTTCTGTTAAATCAATATATTTATCTGTAATTCCATAATTTTTAACTTCTTTTGGTGTATCAGAAATCAATTCAAATTCAGTTTCATAATACCCTCTTTTTATTTTTTTTGTTGATGAATTGATGACGACTAAATTAAATTTTTTAGCCAAACTTTCTGCACCCACATGAAAAGGAACTTTAATACCTAAAAACTTTTGCCAATACAAGGTGTGCTCTACTTGAGGAGATTGATCGCTAATTAATAAATAAATACTTTGTTTTTTGGCTTTGTAATCTTCATAAAATGCTTTTACTGTTTTTGCAGATTCATAGCAAATAAAACCAAAACGTTCTCTAGAATCTTTTACAACTTTATCAAAATATTTATTTCCAATACTGGTATAAGCACCTCTAGCTCTACAATTTAAAACCATTGGTACACTTGCAAACCATTCCCAATTTGCTTGATGTGCACTCACAAAAGCAATACTTTTTCCTTGTTTTAAAAATTCCTGTACCAATTCTGGGTTTTTATATTGATAGCGTTTTAAAATTTCTTTTTTACTGATGGAAATAGCCTTAATCGTTTCGATAAACGAGTCTGTAAAGTGTTTAAAAAATGCTTTTGAGATTCGTTTTTTTTCGCCTAAAGATTTTTCAGGAAAAACCAAGGTTAAGTTTTCTAAAACTACTGTTTTACGATATTTAAAAATGTAGTGTACAAATATAAAAAGCACATCAGATACTATATACAAAATACGCATGGGTAGTTTAGAAAGCAACCAAACAAAAGGATAAACTAAGGCAAAAATTAAAAATTGCATTGTACTATTTTAAAGGTGCAAATATCAGTATTAAAATTAAAACTATATAGTAAAACCAATTCGATTTTGCTACTTTTGTAATATGTTAGATGGTACAAATCCTATTGTTTTATTGCTGATTGTTGTTAATGTTTTATTCTCTATGAAAGGCTTTGATGACTATGCATTTTTAGATAAATACAAATTTCAAATAAACAGGGTAAAAGCGAATGAAAAAATTAGAATGTTAAGTTCTGGTTTTTTGCATGTAGATTGGATGCACCTTCTCTTAAACATGTATGTTTTGTATGCTTTTGGCAATATAATTACCAAAATTCTTGGTGTTACTTCTTTTTTAATTATTTATTTTGGTAGCTTATTGGCTGGTAGTTTATACACGTTGCATAATCATAAAAATGAACCTTATTATAGTGCAGTAGGCGCATCTGGCGCAGTTTCTGGTATCGTTTATTCTTCGATATTATTATTTCCAGGGATGCAACTCTATTTATTTTTTGCAATACCTATACCTGGTTATATTTTTGGTGTTGGGTATTTGTTATATTCAATTTATGGAATGAAACAACAATTAGGGAATATTGGACACGCAGCGCATTTAGGTGGTGCCATAGGTGGTTTTGCTTTAACGCTTGTATTAAATCCTATTTTAGTGAGTACGAATACAGTTTTTGTGATTGCTTTAGCCATACCAATCGTTTTATTACTTGTTTTTGGTAATAAACTAAAAAGTCTTTAAGATCTTCAACAAATCAGATTTAAGCTTTTACAATTCTTCATACGGACAATTTATTGATAACTAAACTCCATAAAAAAAGACTTAATTATTGCTAATTAAGTCTTTTGAGCGAAAGACCAGGTTCGAACTGGCGACATTCAGCTTGGAAGGCTGACGCTCTACCAACTGAGCTACTTTCGCGTGGTAAAGGACTGCAAATATAAAATCATTTTTGAGTTTTGCAATGTTTATTATAAAATAATTTTAATAATCGTAATCTAATAAATTGTAGTCGTTAAGCTAGTGAACTTGTTGAAAAGATAAAAGCCTCACTTTAATTGAATTATCAATATAAAGTGAGGCTTTGAAATCTAAACAGTAAAAAATTTTATCCTTTTACTTTATTTTTAAACTTATCAAACTTGTCTTTTTCTTCTTTTGGCCAGCTATTGTTAGATAAATCTACATCTGCAGTTTCTAAATCTGGATCTACTTTAAAACTCTTAATTTCTTGTGTAGACGAAAATACTCTTTTTACAGTATTGTCATCTTTCATCCAAATTTGAGCAGGAAAAGTTTGTTTTTCTGTTGTACCATCAGCATAAGTTACTTCCACAATTACTGGCATTACTAAACCTCCTGGTTTTTCGAATTCTACAGAATAAATATAGCTTGGTATTTCTGTACCTGGATCAACATATTTATCCATTGCCTTTGGGTTCGCATCTTCTTTTTTGTCGGTTACATAAACTAAATCTCCTAAATTATCAAAATACTGTTTGTATTGTTCTTTTAATTTAGCAACTCTTTCACTTGGCTTATCAGTTAAATATAATGGTTTTACAGTTTTAATACCAATATCAGTAACATCAGTTGTATAAAACCATCCTCTCCAAAACCAATCTAAATCCATTCCAGAAGCATCTTCCATAGATCTAAAGAAATCTGCTGGAGTTGGGTGTTTAAACATCCATCTTTGAGAATAGGTTCTAAAGGCATGATCAAATAATTCTGGCCCCATAATGGTTTTACGCAACATGTATAAACCAGCAGCTGGTTTAGAATATGCGTTTGGACCAAATTGTTTTACATAATCTCCTTGAGACATAATAGGAGAGATGTTACTTTGATCTCCACCCATGTATCTGGTAATATTTTTTGCAGGATTAGAAGCAAATAATTCTGGATCATACACTTCTTCTGCTAAAATTTCTACAAATGAATTTAAACCTTCGTCCATCCAAGTCCATTGTCTTTCATCAGAATTAACAATCATTGGAAAAAAGTTGTGACCAACTTCATGTATTATAACCCCTAACATTCCTTTTTTGGTTCTGTCTGAGTAGGTTCCATCTGGATTTGGACGCCCAAAGTTGAAACAAATCATAGGGTACTCCATTCCTTGACGTTCTGAATGTACAGAAACCGCTTTTGGGTAAGGATAATCGAATGTTATTTTAGAATATTCAATTAAAGTAGTGGCAACAGCTCTTGTTGAATGCTCTTCCCATAAAGGATTACCTTCTTTAGGGTATAAAGAAACAGCCATAACTGTTTTGCCATTAATATCTGTAGCCATAGCATCCCAAATATATTTTCTAGAGGTTGCAAAGGCAAAATCTCTTACTTTTTCTGCTTTAAATTGCCAAGTTTTAGTATTTGTAGCACGTCCTTTTTCGGCTTTTTCTGCTTCTTCTTGAGTTACTATTAAAACAGGTTTATCAAAAGTTTTTCTTGCTTTCGCCCAACGTTTACGTTGTTCTTTTGTTAAAACTTCTTTTTCGTTTTGTAATACACCAGTAGCATCAACAATATGATCTGCAGGTACTGTTAAGTTTACTTCGTAATCACCGAATTCTAACGCAAATTCAGAACGCCCCCAAAATTGCATATTTTGCCATCCTTCTACATTATTGTAAACACATAACCTTGGAAAAAATTGAGCTATTG
>NZ_CBFHZT010000075.1:0-9051 GCF_965660385.1 Polaribacter sp. | reverse complement strand
CTCCAAAAAACATAAATCCTGTTACAGATAAGACATTTACTACTTTTTTCATCTTAGTTATAAATTAATTTTAATAGTTATTAACGGGTTAAAGATATAAATTTTCGTTCCAAAAAAAGAAATTAAATTGTTATTTATGATTTTTTTGGTCAGAATTTCTCTTAATCCTTTTTAAGAGACTGCCAAGTAACAAAAAATGTAATGCATAAAAAAATTTTTTTTAGCTATTTATTGCTTTTTGGTCATTTTGTTGAAAAAAAATTTATGATTCACTCAAATCTTTACAATTTGTTAACTTAAGCAGGAGAAATCTCGCCTCTTAAAGATTTTTCAAAATAAAAAGTGAAGTCTTTTTTTGATAAATTTTTATTTAATAGATACATTAATTTGGCAATTGCAGATTCTGTGGTAATATCTTTTCCACTAATTACTCCAATTTTTTTTAATATTACACTTGTTTCGTAATGACCCTGTACTACACTACCACCTTCGCATTGAGTTACGTTTACTATTTTAATGTGATTATCGATAGCTTTTTTTAACAAATTTAAAAACCACTTTTCATTGGGTGCATTTCCAGCACCATAAGTTTCTAGCACAACCCCTTTTAAATTCTCGATATTTAAAATACTTTGTACCGTTTTTTTAGTGATCCCAGGAAATAATTTTAGAATAACAACATCATTCACCAAATTCTTTCTAACAACTAATTTTTTTGATGAAGCTGCTTTAATAAAATGACGATTAAAATTTAAATGTACCCCACTTTCTGCTAATGGTGGGTAGTTTAAAGAACTAAATGCTTCAAATTGTTCTGCGTTTATTTTTGATGTTCTATTAGCCCTATATAATTTGTATTCAAAATACAAGCAAACTTCAGAGATTATTGGTTTCTGATTTTCTTGTGCACAAGCAATTTCTATAGAGGTAATTAAATTTTCTTTAGCATCTGTTCGTAAATCGCCTATGGGTAATTGTGATCCTGTAAAAATAATAGGCTTTTGCAAATTCTCAAACATAAAACTGATGGTTGATGATATGTAAGACATGGTATCTGAACCTGTAAGCACTACAAAACCATCAAATTTAGTGTAATTATCTTCTATAGTAGATGCAATTTGTTTGTAATGTTTGGTATTCATGTTTGAAGAATCCATAGGCTCATCAAAAGAAATACTTTGTATGGTACAATTTAATTGTTCTAATTCTGGAATCTTGCTAATAATCTGACTAAAGTCAAAAGCCTTTAATGCATTTGTTTTATAATCCTTAATCATACCTATTGTACCACCAGTATATACAATTAATATGTTTGGTTTTTTTGCCATTTTGACATCTATTCTTAAAAAATTATTAATTTTTAACTACTATACTATGTCATTAATTGATTTGATTCCAGAAAAGTTTAATTGGAATACTTTATGTTGTAAATTTATCAAACAAAAAACGATATACAATTTAAAACCTTATAAATATGTTACAATTTTATATTTTGATTGGTGCAATTTCTTTAGTGAGTTGGTTAGTGAGCAATCAATTAAAACAAAAATTTAAAAAATATTCTCAAATAAGTTTGAGAAACGGAATGAGTGGTGCAGAAATAGCTACAAAAATGCTTACTGATAATGGCATTTATGATGTAAAAGTGATTTCTACACCTGGAAGGTTAACAGACCATTACAATCCAAAAGATAAAACTGTAAACTTAAGTGAAGCAGTTTACAATCAAAGAAATGCTGCTGCAGCTGCTGTTGCTGCTCATGAAGTGGGGCATGCTGTACAACATGCAAAAGCATATCAATGGTTAACATTACGTTCTCAATTGGTACCCATTGTTAGTGTTTCTTCTAACTTTTCACAATGGTTGGTAATTGGAGGTTTAATTTTAGGGGCAGCTTCTGGTGCAACAGGTATTGGCTTTTATATTGCTCTTGCTGGTTTGGCAATGATGGCTATGGCTACGTTATTTAGTTTTGTAACGTTACCTGTAGAATACGATGCAAGTAATAGAGCTTTAGCATGGTTAAAAAATAAAAACATGGTTTCTCAACAAGAATTTGAAGGCTCTAAAGATGCTCTTAAATGGGCTGCAAGAACTTATTTAGTGGCTGCTTTGGGTTCTTTAGCAATGTTATTGTATTGGGGAATGCAGGTTTTAGGAAGTAGAGATTAAGAATTTTAACTGCATCTTATAACTCACTTTAACAATTTACAAATTAAAATGCTTCGATTTTCGAAGCATTTTTTTATTACAGGAAACTTTTAAACGGTTTAAAGCGTCTTGTGTTTGTAGAAAATGAATATCTGTTTATCGGAAATTTAACCCATTTCGTCAGATTTTGATTTCTCACTTTCCAATTATCAACCAAATTTGAAGTGTAAAACACCATATATGAAAACCAAAATCAACTTTTTGATCCTTTTTTTTAGTAGTATTTCAATCTTTTCTCAATATAAAATCAATGGAAAAATTACTGATGAACAAAATAGTTCTTTACCATTCGCAAATATTGTATTAATAAAAATTGAGGAAACTACAACACCAACAGGAACTGTTTCTGATGAAAATGGACAATTTTCGTTTGAAAAAATTGCATCAGGAAAATATAAAATTGAAATCTCAATGTTAGGTTTTGAAACCTATAAAATTCCTGAATTTGTATTGAATACCAACAAAACATTCAACATTACCTTAAAAGAAGAAACACAAACCTTAAATGAAGTTGTAGTAAAAAGCAAACGACCTGTTATAAAACAAACTGCAGAAAAACTGATTGTAGATTTAGAAAAATCGGAAATGATTAACACCAATTTACAAGATGTAATGCGCAAAATTCCTGGAGTTTTGGTAACCAATAACGGAATTTCTATTGCAGGAAATAGAGGCGTACGAATCTTGATAAATGGCAAAACGACAGAATATATGGATGTTGAAACGTTATTGAGAGATTTTCCTGCGGATAATATTGCTAAAGTTGAAGTAGTAGAACAACCAGGAGCAGAATATGAAGCATCAGGTTCTGGAGCTATTATCAACATCATTTTAAAGAAAAATGTAAAGTTAGGTACACATGGAAGTGCAAATTCTTGGATTGGTGAAGACCAAGGTTTTGAATGGGGTTCTGGTTTTTCCATTGCCAGTTATAAAAACAAACTCAACTGGCAATTAAGTACGGGCTATTCTCAACCTACTTGGAGAGATGATTTATTTTTAGTGAGAACTGTAGGTACCGAAACTTACGATCAAGTTACTAAAGAGCCTTATGACCCTGATAATTTTAGGATTGGTGGTAGTTTAGATTATTATATAAATGATAAACATTCCATAGGAATTGGAGGGCAAATTAACACCAGAGATTCTGACAGAATTGCAACAAGCAAAACCATTATTTCTGACGATTCAGAGACCAATACTTTATTCTCAGAAAATAGCTTTGACAGACAACGTAGCAACTTCAATATTAACCCTTATTACGAATATAAAACAGATACTGATCGTCTTTTAATTGATTTTAATTATATCGACTTTGTAAATGATAACACCAATACTTTGAGAAAAGTTACAGGTAGTACAATTGATTTTATTGATAGAAAGTATATTCAAGATGGCAACTACAACATCAAAACTTATAGAGCAGATTATACCAAAACATTTTCCGACAATTTTAAATTAAGTGCAGGTACTCGTTTTGCAGACGTAATTACAGACAACGACTTACAAGCTTTTTCTGAACGAAATAACATTTTTGAAAAAGATATTGATCAAAGTAGTCGTTTTGTAATTGATGAAACAATACTCGCTTTTTATGGAAAAATAAACGCTAAAATGGGAAAATGGTCTTTTTCTGGAGGATTACGTTATGAAGATAGCAATACAGATGGTACCTCAACTTTTATGAAAGATAATGAAATGGTTACCGAGGTTCAAAAACGCCCTATTCAAAAACTATTTACAAGTGCCTCTATCAGCAGAAAATTAACCGATGTTTTAGGCGCAAGTTTATCTTACAGTTACAGAATTCAAAGACCTTCTTATAGCAGTTTAAACTCTTTTCAACAATTTTTAGATCCGTTTTCTGCAAGCGAAGGTAATCCAACTTTAAGACCTTCTTTTACCAATAATTATCAATTTAATTTAACATATGATGGGCAACCATTTTTTACAATTGGTTACAGCGAAACAGATGATGCCATTGCGCAAGTAATTAGTCAAACAAACTCATCAGCCCAAATAAGACAACAAGAAACCAATATCGACGAACTGTATAATTGGAATTTTAGATTGTTTGCACCCGTAAATTTTGCGAAAGGTTTAGACGGTTATACTGGAATTATTGTTAACAATAACAATTTTGCGGCTACTATTTTTGATAAAGATAATATTGGCGAATCCTTCAAAATAAACTTAAGCAAATGGAACTTAATTTGGTTTATTCAAGCTAGTTACCAATTGCCATGGGATATTAATTTTGAAGTAAGTGGAAATTACGGAACTGGTGCTTTAGAAGGGCAAATTGAAGTAGATTGGTTGGCTGAATTAGATTTTTCTTTCGGTAAAAAGTTTTTAGACGATAAATTAAAAGTAAATCTTGGTTTTAATAAAATGTTAAACAGAGGTTTTGTAGGGAATATTGATTATGGAAATGGTGCTGCTTGGGTAGAAAGTAATGGCTCTAGACAAAATATACAATTGCGCTTGGTATATAGTTTCGGCTCTAAATTTGGCAAGAAAAAATCTTCTAGAAATACAAATAGAGATGAAGAAAACAGAATTAATGATAGCAATTAATATATTTGTTTAATGAACACAAAGCTTAACAAATCGGACTATGTAATTCTCGCTGTTTTTTATCTCATAAGTGTTACGCTTAGTATTTTTGATTATTTAGATCAAAAAGCAACTTTGCTTGAATATTTAGTTGATATCCCAATGTACGTCATTACTTCGTTTTTAGGAGTGCTTGCTTTTATGTATATCATCATCCCTAAGTATTTGATTAAAAGTAAAAACTATATACTTTTTGCCGTTTTTGGCTTATTAGTAATAACATTAATTGGTGTTGTAGAAAGAATTGTTGGTTTTTCTACAGCCAATAATGATTGGAGCAAATTTCCAGATACCTATAATTTAATCTTATATGGTATTTTTAACGGATCAGATTCTGTTGGTCTTGTATTGGGGATAATCATTACCAAGAAATTTTACGAATCTCAAACTCAAATTTCTAAAATAAAAGAAGAGCAAAAAGAAAATGAGTTAAAATTATTGCGCGCTCAAATTGACCCACATTTTTTGTTCAACAATTTAAATACTTTAGACAGTTTAATTGACAGCAATCCCAAAAAAGCTAAAGAATACATTAATCGATTATCAATGATTTACAGGTATTTAATTCAAACTAAAGATGCAGAAGTGATGGAACTGGCAAATGAAATTGAATTCTCTAAAAATTATATTTTTTTAATTCAAACTCGTTTTGGAAATGATTATGAGTTTACAATTGATAAAAATATTTCTTTGGTTGATAAATTTATACCAACTGGTGCTTTGCAAACCATTTTAGAAAACGTTGTAAAACACAACAAATCTGATGGAGTAACACCCATAAAGACTTCCATTCAAATTAATGAAGGTTGGTTAATTATCTCCAATACAAAATCGAAAGTTATTGCTAAAACAGAATCATTTGGTACTGGTATAAAAAACCTAAAAACGCGATATCAATTATTATCTGATGAAAAAGTACAAATATTAAATACTGATACTAAATTTGAGGTTTTTATACCCATTATTGAATTGAGTACTTAAAAGAAAATACAACTCTTATTTTTCATCACTATCCAATAAAAAACTCAATACCTCTCTCAATTTTATGAAGTATACAAAATACCATCTTCATTCATAAAAGAAGTTTCTTTTTTATTCAAATCTAATTTTTCACCAGCAAAATTAGTAGCATGTAAACCTAATTCATTAAAAATACAAGCAGTCGCAGCATAATCCCAAATTGAGCCTCCTCCTTTTTCATCTTTGGGGAATTTTAAAAGAATTCCAGGTCTGTTTTCTGCTAAATGTACAGCATTTAAAACAGAACCCGACCCAAAATGTTCTTTCAAAGAATCAACTTGTCTTTTGTCTTTTTCACGATGTAAAATCTCAATAAATTCATCCTTTCTAGGCACCTCTTCTAAGCGCTTTTCTATAGTATACGTTAAATAATTGTTTGGTGTTTTTAATTGCCAAGGTTTACCATTTTTAAAAGCTCCTTTATCTTTAATTGCGTAATACAAATTATCAGTTGTAGGGTCAAAAACCACACCTATTTGTGGAACACCTTGCTTAGAAATAAGCGCAATTGAGACCGAAAAACCAGCTTGTTTTTTAATAAAAGCCAACGTACCATCAATAGGGTCTATACACCAAAAAAAATCTTTTTCAAATCTACTTTTATCATCTTCTTGTTCTTCTGTAAGTAATCCTAAATCATAAGTTTTACAAGTTGGCAAAAGGTGAGATAAAATAACACTTTCACTTTTTAAATCAACTTCTGTCAATACTTGAGATGCTATAGAATCGCCTGCTTTTTTTTCTAAAATTGTAAAATCATCATTCATATATTTCTGAATAACTTTCCCTGCTGATGTAGCAGCTTTAATGGCAATGTTGGTTAAGTTTTGTAAATCCATTTTTATAAGTTTTTAATAACTGTTTTAGTAATTCGTTCACTGTAACTATTTATTTTCCAATGCCCAGGACTCCATCCTTTTAAAAACCGATGAAAATCTGCCCAAGCCACAGGATACAATTGGCGCCATTCTTTTTCTAAGGTGTCATTTCTACTACCCAAAGCTTGATGTAGTTTGGTAAAATAGGTGTCCAACATTTTAGTTTCTAAACGTTCGCAATCTGTTTCATTTAAACAACTCCCCACAAAATACGCAACATCTTTCATACCACAACCACCACCTACATATTGAAAATCAACTCCTGCTACTTGTCCGTTTTCAGCAAAACAGAAGTTGGCCAATTTTGCATCTCCGTGTACAAAAGTTTTGTATTCACAGTTGTTTAATTTGGCATCAATAGCAGTAGCCGCTTCTTTTAAAGCCCTATCTTCTAAAACATCCAATTCTTGAGGTCTGGTTGCCAAATGCCAATAGGTGCCTATTTCCCAAAGTCCTTTGGGTGTTTGCCCTAAATAACTGGCATGAAACTTTGCCAACCATTCCAAACAAGCTTTAATTTCTTGCCAATTGACACTTTGTTTACGTAAAGGAAATCCTGCTGCATCTAAGTCTTCTAAGATAATGAGCACTTCATCATGATACTGTTCAATGCCATAGCAATGAGGCAATCTTGCTGAACTTTGCGCACTATAATTTTGATACCAAGCCGTTTCAACTTCGTAGGATTTTAATTTGCGTTGATGCCCAATTTCTGAGTTCCAACCTCTTGGATGCTTGTTTCGTTTAGGGAGCTGGACATTTTTAACCACTACGCTTTTAACAGCTGCACCCTCTAAATGAATTCTTTTAATTTTACCATAACCGCTCCATAACTCTTGGATGGTTTCTTTTTCTTGCATGGCGATTGCACCTGTGCTCTCTAGGATTAATGATTGAAATTTGTTATTCATAAAAAAACTAAAGATAATAAGACCTTTCAGGTTTTCAAAACCTGAAGAGTCTTATTAATTTATAAAGTATCTGTAATTCCAGTTCTAAATAAATATATAGAGGTCAGTAGATAGTTTCTTATATAAATTTATAATTTATGGACGAATGTCAGGTTGAGCGCAGTCGAAACCTATATTTATCAATCCAATAGTTCTCGACTGCGCTCGAACAGACATCAAAATTTATTATAAAACCTCAATCACCCCTTTAAACAACGCAATCATTTTGGGTTCTGCTTCACCAGCAATGGCAATAATTTCTGCAATGTTTACGGGTTGTAGGTTTTTTGGATCGCATTCGTCTGTTAACACAGAAATTGCAGCACAAGGTAAGTTGAGTTGTTTGGCAACAATCACTTCAGGTACAGTGCTCATACCTACAGCATCCGTTTCTAAAATTTGCAACATTCTATATTCTGCTCTCGTTTCTAATTGCGGGCCTAAAACACTTGCATACACACCTTCGTGTAATTGGATGTTTTGTGCAATAGCAATGGCTTTTAGTTTTTGGTTGATGATTTTTGAATAGGGTTCTAATAGATCTACAAAAATATTTCCGAAAGCATTGGCTCCTTGAAATGCCAAAGGGGAACTACCTTGTAAATTGATATGATCTTCAATCAACATTAAATCGCCTTTTTTATAGTTGAGGTTGATGGCACCAGCAGCATTAGAAATTAATAAATTTTGGATGCCTAAACCATGAAAGGTTCTAATGCCATAAGTAACTTCCCAAGCATTGTAACCTTCATACAAATGAAAACGTCCAGACATGACTACTACTTTTTTGCCTGATAATTGACCATAAATTAATTTACCTGAATGAAACTCAACTGTGGCTTGAGGAAAATGTGGAATTTCTGCATAGGGAATTTCTTTTTCAATTGCTATTTCATCCACTAATTTACCCAAACCCGTGCCTAAAACAATTCCTATTTCTGGATTTGTAATTCCATTCTTTTTTAAAAAATCAATAGTTTCTTGTAACTGTTGTTGTTTGCTCATATTGTTTTTACTTATCATCTGCAAATTAATTTGTCATTTCGACCTTGTGGAGAAATCTAATAAATCACTTTAAACAATGAGATTTTTCGACTCCATTTCATTTCACTCAAAATGACAGAAAACTAATTTATTGAATTACTAATTTTTGTGTTTTCGATTTTCCATCAATTGTAAGTTTCACCAAATAAACTCCTTGGTTGAAAGCCGAAACATCGATGGTGTTTTTTGTACTTTTATTTTGATAAAAAACGGGTTTTCCTAAGACATTAAAAATACGAATTTCAGCAGATAAATTGTCTAAATTAGACAATTGAATTTTATCTTTTGCAGGGTTTGGATAAATCTGAATTTTATCCACAGGAAAAGTAGT
>NZ_CBFHZT010000074.1:0-9185 GCF_965660385.1 Polaribacter sp. | reverse complement strand
ATGGCATTGCACCTCATAGAGTTTACCTGGTTTCACTACAGCCTAACTGTACTTGCTTTCTGTTGCACTTGTCCTCAACTTACGTTGGACGGATGTTATCCGCTATGAATACTCTTTGGTGTTCGGACTTTCCTACACGCTAAAAGCGTGACGATAAGATAAGTCTGCTTTAAATTTTAAATATAATTTAATTGTACTTCAATTTTATAATACTATTAATTTCTCATAGCAATTAATTATTTATTTAGAAAAAAACATCTAATAATTTACTATTAATTAAAAAACCCACTCAAACAGAATTTGAGTGGGAAAAATTGCTATGAAAAAGAAAAAGTGTTATCGATTTCTCGACAACAATACAAATATATATTAAAAATGATTACTAAAAAACATTTATGATAAAATTTGTACACTTTTTTTTTACTTTTAATACTTTTTTAAGAAAACATGTCTTTTACTTTCTCAAAAAATGATTTATCAGACTTATTTGGATTCGGTGAAAAATTATCGTCTTCTACCATGTTTTCAAAAAATTGTTTTTGATCTTTATTCAACTCTTGAGGTGTCCAAACATTAATATGAATTAAGAAATCACCTGTACCATAACGTTCTATACTTGGTAAACCTTTACCTTTTAATCGTAATATTTTTCCTGATTGTGTACCTGCCTCAATTTTAATTTTTACTTTTCCTGTAACTGTTTCTACTTCTTTACTCGTTCCTAAAACCGCTTCAGAAAAATTTATATATAAATCGTAATGAATATTAGTACCTTCTCTTTTTAACGTTTCGTGAGGAATTTCTTCAATCAACACTAATAAATCTCCAGAAATAGAATTTTTACCAGGCGCTTCGTTACCTTTTCCTCCTACTTTTAACTGCACACCTTCTGTTACACCTGCAGGAATATTAATAGGTACAGTTTCTTCTTTTATAATTAATCCTTGAGCATCAGATCCATTAGGTTTTGAACTAATGATTTCTCCAGCTCCAGAACATGTACTACATGTAGTTGCAGTTTGCATTCTACCTAAAATGGTATTTTGAATTCTCATCTCTTGACCAGAACCATTACAAGTT
Source organism: Polaribacter sp. (assembly GCF_965660385.1). Taxonomy (GTDB): domain Bacteria; phylum Bacteroidota; class Bacteroidia; order Flavobacteriales; family Flavobacteriaceae; genus Polaribacter. The sequence continues at coordinate 8,105 of NZ_CBFHZT010000074.1, read as the reverse complement.
GTACAAGTTTTATATCTTACACCACTAGCTTGTACTTTTCTACGAACTTTAACTTTCTTTTCTACACCTTTGGCAATTTCTTCTAAAGTAAGTTTTACACGAATTCGCATATTACTCCCTTTAACTCTGGCTTGTCTTTGGCCTCCACCACCAAAGCCACCAAAACCGCCACTAAAACCACCTCCACCTCCAAAGATGTCTCCAAACTGGCTAAATATGTCATCCATATTCATTCCACCACCACCAAAGCCACCTCCACCTTGAGGACCATCAAAGGCAGCATGACCATATTGATCGTAACGTGCTTTTTTGTTTTCATCACTCAAAACTTCATAAGCTTCAGCCGCTTTTTTAAAATTTTCTTCAGCAGTTGTATCTCCAGGATTTTTATCTGGATGATATTTGATTGCCATTTTTCTATAGGCTTTCTTTATTTCTGCTTGTGATGCGGATTTAGATATTCCTAATATTTCGTAAAAATCTTGTTTTGCCATTTTTATTTAGTTTGCAGTTTTAAGTCATCAGTTTCCAGTTAAAAAACTGAATACTGAAAACTGATTACTGATTACTGTTTTACTGTCCGATAACCACTTTTGGATAACGGATAATTTTTTCTCCTAGTTTATATCCTTTCTCAACACAATCAATAACTTTACCTTTTAAATCTTCTGAAGGTGCTGGAATTTGTGTAATTGCTTCATGGATTTCTACGTCAAAAGTGTCACCAGCTTTAACTTCAATTGGTGTTAAACCTTTTTGAGTAAGGGTATTGTTTAACTTATCATTAATTAATTGCATACCTTTTAAAAGCTCTTTGTCTTTTGCCTTTTTGATTTCTGCCAAACCTCTGTCAAAGTCGTCCATAATTGGCAGTAAAGCCGTCATTAATTCTTGACTCGCAGTTTTAAACAACTCAATTCTTTCTTTAGTTGTTCTTTTTTTATAGTTTTCAAATTCTGCGAACAAGCGTAAGAATTTATCTTTTTCTGCTTGAATTAATTCTTCTGCTGTAGGTTCTTCTTTTTTATTTTTTTCTTCAACTTCCTGTTTATCTTCTACTTGTGAAGTTGTTTCTTCTTGTTTGATGTCTTCTTCTTTTATTTCTTCTTGCTTACTCATTTTCAGTAATCGTTAAATTGTTTACAATTTATTGTCAAAAATGTTGCCAATAAAAAAATAGTGTCAAATTGACACTATTTTAAGTTAGTTTTGAGGTTATTTACACATGAGCCCAGTTCTCGCCAGATTTTATTCGATGTATTTGTGTATCAGAAACACCAAAACGTTTGGCTATCATGGATATTCTCGTTCTATTATTTTTTAATTGACGTTTGATAATTTTTACTTTTCCTTCCGTTAATTTACCAATATTCTTAGTTCTTTTTTTAACTATTTCATCCCATTCTGGATGGTTAAATTGATGCAATTCTTTTTCTCTTTTTGTAGCCCATTTTAAATTGGTTACTTCATTGTTATTTTTATCATAATCTAAATGAATAACAAAAACCTGATCGTCACTATCTTTTTCTAAAAAGTGTTGTGCTACTAACTTATGCACATACCTACTAGTAGATTTGTTGTTAATTTCTTGTTTTAAAGAAATGGTTTCATATTTATTGATAAACGTTTTTTTTCTTAAAAATTCCTTTTCGTTTTTACAATTAATTACTCTTCCGTAATTAGAAATTTTAAATTTTTCTTTTTTTGATATTTTTTTATCAAATTGAATTTCTTTCCATTCTTCTTGCCATAAATTTCTGATCATTTCGTAAAGTTTTAATTCATATAATATCAAATAAAACTTTTTCATTTTCATTTTTTTTTAATTTTTCTTTTATTAGCAATGTTTAATCTTTTAATTCTCTATTCTTTCAATTTTTGCACCAATAGATTTTAAACGGTCTTCAATATTTTCGTATCCTCTATCGATTTGTTCTATATTATGGATAATACTTGTTCCTTTTGCTGAAAGTGCTGCAATTAGTAATGAAATTCCGGCTCTAATATCTGGAGAGGTCATTGTGGTAGCTTTTAATGAGCTTTCAAAATTTTGACCAATAACAGTAGCTCTATGAGGATCGCACAATATTACTTTTGCACCCATATCTATTAATTTATCAACAAAAAACAAACGACTTTCAAACATTTTTTGATGTATTAAAATGGTACCTTTTGCCTGCGTTGCTATTACTAAAACAATACTTAATAAATCTGGAGTAAAACCTGGCCAAGGGGCATCTGCAACTGTTAGTACTGAACCATCTATATAATTTTGAACCTCATAAGATTCTTGCTCTGGAATATAAATATCATCATCAATTTTTTCAAATTCAATACCAAGTTTTGCAAATACATTTGGAATTTGCCCAAGGTTTTCCCAACTTACATTTTTAATCGTTAATGATGATCTTGTCATCACTGCAACACCAATCCAAGAACCTATTTCAATCATGTCTGGTAACACTGTATGTTCACAGCCTCCAAGTGTATCAACCCCAGTGATTGTTAATAAATTTGAACCTACACCTTTAATATCTGCACCCATATTATTCAACATTTTACACAATTGTTGAATGTAAGGTTCGCAAGCAGCATTGTAAATGGTTGTTGTGCCAGTTGCTAAGACTGATGCCATTAATATATTAGCAGTACCTGTTACAGAAGCTTCATCTAATAGCATATCTGTACCTATTAACTCATCTGCCTCTACTCCATAAAAAGATTCTTCTTTATTATATCTAAAAATTGCACCTAGATTAATAAATCCTTCAAAGTGTGTATCTAATCTTCTACGACCAATTTTATCTCCTCCTGGTTTGGGGATGTATCCTTTTCCAAAACGAGCTAATAAAGGCCCAACAATCATAATAGAACCTCTTAAAGAGCTTCCATCCTTTTTAAATTCTGGCGATTCTAAATATGCTAAATTTAAGTCATCTGCCTGAAAAGTATATGAGTTACTACTTAATTTATGAACCTTAACACCTAATTCTCCAAGGATAAAAATGAGTTTATTAACATCAATAATATCAGGAACATTATGTACCGTAATTTTATCTGGAGTTAATAATACTGCACAAAGTATTTGTAAAACTTCATTTTTTGCTCCTTGAGGAGTGATGGTACCCTGTAATTTATGACCACCTTCAATTTTAAATGATGCCATTTTTAATATCTTTTTCTACCTTTACTATGATGCGTTTTTTTGTGATTATTCTTAGAATGGTTTTGACCTTGTGAGTTTCTTTTTCTTAATAAATCTTTACTTTCAGTCAATACTTCTTCTGAGCTTCTTAAATCAATTTTCCCATCAGAAAGATCATATAAATGTTTAAAAATCACAGCGTCATCAACAGTATCTTTGTTCCAATTTAGGTAACATTTTTTCATGTGATTTGCTATGGTAAAAACCAAGGCTTCTTTCATATCACCTTCATCCCAACTTAAAGCAACATCTATCATGGTTTGTATATTATTACCATAATAACGATACCTTGATGCAGATTTTGGGTATGCTAAAGGTTCTGGTTTTTCTTGTAATTCTTCTTTTGATGGTTGTGGATATGGAGAGTCTACATCTAAATTAAATTTAGACATGATAAAAAGTTGATCCCACAATTTATGCTTAAAATCGGGAACATCTCTTAAATGAGGTTGTAAATTACCCATAACATCTACAATTGCTTTAGCCATTGTATTACGTTCTTCTTTGGTTTCTAAGGCTACACAATGATTTACTAGCTTTTGAATATGCCTACCATATTCAGGTATAATCATTAATGTTCTTTCTGAATTATATTCTAAATCAAATGTCATTTATCTGTTTTTATGAAATTTTTTATTTAATTGCATCTAAGAAACTCTAAAATAAGATTTGGTTACAATTAACCAGACAATTAAATAATTATATGTAGTTCTTTTAGGCTCGCAAAATAATTAATAATTACGAATTAGTTATAATGATTTCGTAATTAATTACCCAATGACCTTTAATTTTGCAAATTGAAGCAATAATTTCTTCTTACCTACTGTACTAAATTTAATCTCTGCTTTTTTATTTGGTCCTTTTCCCTCTAAAGCAATCACCTCTCCAGCACCAAATCTATTATGCTCTACAATATTACCAACAGCAACATCTTCATCAAATAAATTGGGTTTAGATGTAGCTTGTGATACTTTTTTTAAATTTTTAGGTATAGTAATTTCTTTCTTTTTTAAAAGATCTCTTTCTTGTTTTTTACGTTGAATTGGTTTTTGAAATCGAATTCCTTTAGGAGCATCACCAAAAATACTTTTATCTACAAAACGATTTACAGAAGGTTCTGGAACTTTTGGTGTAATATAATATAAAAACTGGTCATCTATTTCTTCTAAAAACCTACTTGGCTCAGCATCTACTAATTTTCCCCATCTATAACGTGTTTGTGCATAACTTAAATAAGCTACTTTTTCTGCCCTTGTTAATGCCACATAAAACAATCTGCGCTCCTCCTCTAGTTCACTTCTGGTATTCATACTCATTGCAGAAGGAAACAAATTTTCTTCTAAACCAACAATATAAACATACAAATATTCCAATCCTTTAGATTGGTGAATGGTCATTAATGAAACACTAGGTTTGTCGTTATTTTTTTTAGAATCAAAATCTGTAGCCAAAGCAACATCCTCTAAAAATGAAGTTAAAGAGGCATCTTCTCCTTGTTCTATTTTATCGGTAATAAAGTCTTTAATTCCGTTTAACAATTCTTGCACGTTTTCTACTTTACTAACAGCTTCTGGAGTACCATCTTTTTCTAAATCCTTTATTAAACGTGTTTGTTTTACTACGGTTTCCGCAATTTCAAATGCATTTTTAGTTTGCGATTCTATTTGCAAACGCAAAATCATATTCATAAAATTCTGGAGTTTATTTTTGGTTCCAGAATTTATTTTGACATCAATTTTATCGATGTATTTAATGATTTCGAAAATTGATTTTTTGTAGTGATTGGCAGCAATAGTAAGCCTATCAATAGTAGTTGCACCAATTCCTCTTGCAGGATAGTTGATAATTCGTTTTAAGGCTTCTTCATCATTTGGATTGATGAGGATTCTTAAATAAGATAAAATATCTTTGATTTCTTTTCTTTGATAAAAAGAAATACCACCATAAATGGTATACTCAATATTCTTTTTACGCAAAGCATCTTCAATGGCTCTAGATTGCGAGTTGGTTCTGTACAACACACAAAAATTATCTGGAGTCATTTGATTGGTGTTCATGTTTTCCCAAATAGATTGTGCCACAAAACGCCCTTCCTCTCCGTCTGAAATGGTACGCATTACATTGATGGAATCTCCTGCATCATTGCTTGTCCAAACTTCTTTATCGAGCTTTGTTTTATTACGAGCAATAACCGAATTTGCTGCGTTTACAATGTTTTTTGTTGATCTGTAATTTTGTTCTAGTTTAAAGGTTTTTACATCAGGATAATCTTTTTGAAAATTTAAAATATTCTGAATATTGGCTCCTCTAAAACTATAAATACTCTGAGAATCATCACCTACAACACAAATGTTTTGAAAACGATCTGCAAGAGACCTTACAATTAAATATTGAGAATGATTGGTATCTTGATACTCATCTACCATAATGTATCGAAAACGGTCTTGATATTTTGCCAAAACATCTGGAAAACGTGCTAACAATTCATTGGTTCTTAACAATAAATCATCAAAATCCATTGCTCCAGATTTAAAACAACGCTCAACATATTCAGCATAAATATCACCTACTTTTGGTCTGCTTGCGTGCAAATCTGCCTCTTGCAAATCCGAATTATTAAAATACGCTCTAACCGTTACTAAACTATTTTTGAAAGATGAAATTCGGCTTAAAATTTGTTTGGGTTTGTATCGCTCTTTATCTAAATTCATTTCTTTAATAATCGCAGTGATTAAACGAACAGAATCTTGAGTGTCGTAAATTGTGAAATTACTTGGAAAGCCTAATTTATCTGATTCTGAACGTAAAATTCTTGCAAAAACAGAGTGAAATGTTCCCATCCAAAGATTTTTTGCTTCACTACCCCCAACAACGCCCGCAATTCGTTCTTTCATTTCTCTTGCTGCTTTGTTGGTAAACGTAAGTGATAAAATATTGAATGCATCAACCCCAGATTGCATTAAATGTGCAATTCTATAGGTTAGTACTCTTGTTTTACCAGAACCTGCACCTGCAATAATAATCATTGGGCCATCTTTTTGAAGTACAGCTTGTTTTTGTGCCTCGTTTAAAGTATTTAAATACGTGTTCAATAGTTTATTATAAAGAATTTAAAAGTGTGAAATTAGCCAAACTATTCGTTTTTATAAAGAATGATTACGAATTTTTATTCACAAGTTATCAATTTATAAATTCGTCTTAACATCTGAAGATTGAATAATTCGTGCCAAAATCCGAATTCTTTGGTAGATTACGTTTTAAAAGTCAATTTAATCAATACTTTATTAATTTTCGGAATTGCTTTTCATACAGGAGTTTTATATTTGTATCTTTAAGATAAATTGTAATTAATGGAAGATAAAATTTTAGAAAGCATCGCTTATATTTTACCAGCAGCAGTAACAGGTTTTGTGGCTTATTATATGTTTAATAGCTTTATACAGCAACAAAATACTGAGAAAAAAATGCAATTGATGGCACAAAATAAAAAAGAATCACTGCCACTAAAATTACAAGCTTATGAACGCATGCTATTGTTTTGCGAGCGTATAAACCCAGTTAAAATGCTGTTAAGGGTAAAACCTTTATCTGAGAATACTGCAGATTATTTACAGTTGATTTTAGCCAATATAGATCAAGAATTTGAACATAATTTAGTACAGCAAATTTATATCTCTAATGATGCTTGGCTGTCGATAATTGCAGCTAAAAGAGCCATTATTAATAAATTAAAACAAGTAGCTGAAGTTTCTAATTCTGCCAACGATTTTAGAGAAAATATACTTATTGATTATGCTAAAACCTTACCTCCAACAGAAACCGCTATCGACTTTATTAAAAGTGAAGTAAGAAAACTACTGTAATCAAAAAGTCTTCTCATTACAAGAAGACTTTTCTAGTTATAACAACCATTACAACAGGGGGAAAATTAAAAGCTTAATCTTATTCCTATTTTAAAATTTCTACCTCTTGTAGAAAAACCTAAAATATCATCATAATCCTCATTTAAAATATTGGTAATTGCTCCAAAAAAAGTAACTGTTTCCTCTAGTAGTTTATAGTTTGCGGCTACATCTAACACTTGATAACTGTCTAAAATTACATCTTCGCCTGCGTTGCCAAATGTTCCCCATCTATCAAAAACCGTTCTTTCGCCCACATTAACGTATGAAAAATTAAAGAATGTATTTTTAAATGGTGTAATATTTATGCTTGCGCCAATTTTGTTTGCGGCAATATAATCATCAAAATATTCTGTTTTATCTCTATCTATAAAAGTATAGGATGCATTAAATTCAAGGTATTCTGTTGGAACTACTTTAGTCGTTACTTCAAAACCATTGGCATCAGAAGAACCATTTCCATATTTAAAAGTAGTGTTATCATATATAATTGCATCTTCTTCATTTCTGTTAAAATATAAAGCATCAAACTGAATCCAATCTTTATAATTTGCTTCAAAACCGGCTTCAAAAGTTTTATTCGTTTCAGGTTTTAAATCAATATTACCTGCAAAACCATCATACAATTGATATAAACTTGGTGCAATAAATGCAGTGCTATAAGAAGTGATTAGTTTTAAAACAGAATTTTTATTTTTTAGAGCTGTGTATGCTAGGTTTCCATCGTAAACAAATTCATTTCCGTAAACATTATGCATATTTAATCTTCCTCCTGCATTTACGCTTAACCCAAAATTACTAATGTAAACGATACTTGCATAAGGGTCTATGGTGTTAAAATTGGCTACATCTTTATCAATTGTTGCAAACGGAGTTTCTGTTTGATTAGAATGTTCTTGATAATTGATTCCTGTAATCAATTGAAATTGATTAGAGAATTCGTATTTATTTACCAGATCAAAATGTAAACTTTGTCCTTTAAAGTGATAATTGTCTAA
>NZ_CBFHZT010000073.1:8638-9691 GCF_965660385.1 Polaribacter sp. | reverse complement strand
ACAAAAGAAGGATGATATGCTTTAACTGTAATCTTATTTTCTGCATCGAAAACGATGGCATCTGAAATGTTTAATGTAAACGTTGTTCTACCGCCTTTATGTTCTCCTACTTTTTTGCCATTTACCCAAACAGTAGCATACGAACCAACTCCTTCAAAAAATAAAAAATGCTGTTTTTCTTTATTTGAATTATCTAATTTTAGGTTTTTTTGATACCAAGCTGTTCCGTGTAAATTACCATGAGAACTTCTTCTATAACCATAATATTGATCCCAGTTGTGTGGCACAGAAACTTGTTTCCAAGTGCTATCTGTTTTAAGGTTTTTCACAAAATCAGCTTCCGATTGCTTAATACTATCTAAATGAATGGTTTCCCAGTTATTATTAAGCGAAATTTCTTGACGAACAGTTGTAACATCGCTACTGCTTTCGCAAGCCACTATTAAAAAGATAAAAAGGATGCTTAAATATTTCATACTAAGAATTGCTACGCTTCTAATTTATTCATTCTTAAAAACTTTCTTTAAATAACGTACGTTCGCTCCGTAATTTTTTACTACTTCACGAACCATAGAGGTATCTCTAGAACGCTCTACAACCAACCATCCTTTCCAATGCATTTTATCTAAAGTTTCTTTAATTTTTTGTAAATCGATGTCAGGATCATTTTCAATCCAATGTCCGTCTGTATTAGAAGCATGAATTTCTCCAATATTATCGCGACCCAATGTTTTTAATTCTTTAGAAATATCGCGTCCATTTTCTATAGCATTAGAAAAATTGAAGGCTATTTTAATGTTTCTATTGCCTATTTCTGCTAATAACTTTTTTTCTTCGGATGCAGATAATGAAGTTTCAACAGCAATAATTCCGTTTATTTTCTCAACTTCTTTTCCTGCCCAACGTAAGCGTTCAACAATAGCAGGTCTTAATTCTGGATTTTTTACTAAATCCCCTTGTGTTCCCAATGGTAAATAAGCAACTTGCACATCAAATATTTTCATAACATCAATACAGTCTGAAACCATTTTTTTATACGTAGGTCTTTTTGCA
>NZ_CBFHZT010000073.1:0-8628 GCF_965660385.1 Polaribacter sp. | reverse complement strand
AGACATCGCAACAGAACTTATTCCAACTCCAGTTTCTAAAGATTTTTGTTTAAAGACTCTTACACTTGCAGTATCTCCACGTAAAAATTTACTATCAAAGGTTTCTCTGCTACCTAAACCTCCCATATCCATTTCAATCGCATCAGCACCAATTTCTTTGGCTCGTTCAAAAGCACCTAATTTTTGGCGCTTTAAAATCATCCAATCGCAAACAGCTACTTTGTAACGCTCTTTCGTTGGCCCTGGCCAAACTCCATCTTGAATAGGAAAAGTCACTAATTTTGATGGATCTATTTTTACATATTTTATTTTTTGACGACGCCAAGTGTACACACAATGCAACATTCCGTCAGAACCCTGAATAATACTAGGATATGAATACTGACTTATTTTAGAATCTTCTAAAACCAAAGCAGCATTCCAGTTTATACCATCTTTAGAAGTTGCAATGTTTAAAGGACTTCTATAACTTTTTGTGGTGCCTTCATCTGGCCAAACATGATTATAAATTAAAACATGTTCTCCATTTTCCATGGTAACAGCATCTGTTCCAGAACTGTTATTTGGCATGTTTAATAACTCTAAATCAGACCAAGTATCACCATTATCATCAGACCAAGTAGAAAATAATTTTCTGTTACGTGTTCTACCAATTTGTTGCAATTTACCATCACTATGAATCAATACACTTGGCTGAATAGCATGTATTTTATTTGGTCCTTTAGGGATGGTATCTGCCATTTTATATGTTTTTCCAAAATCAGGTGTTGATTCCATGCGTAAATTCCAACCATTACCTTCAACACTAGAGGGTAATAATAGTTTTCCATTTTCTAATAGAACAGGTTTATTTTTTATTGGACCTAAAAAGTTATCTGGTAATTTTTCAGCCTCAGACCATGTATCACCTCCATCTTTAGAACGCTTTAGCATGCCCCACCAAGTTGATGGATGAGGACCCACTTTGTAATATAATAGTAAATCACCATCTGGCACTTGATATAATACTGGATTCCATGTTGGATAACGCAACGTATCATTCTGAATTCCGTTAGCAACCTCAACACCTTCCGTCCATTTACCGTTCTTCAGTTTTGATACCCAAATACCAACATCAGGATTACGTTCTTTTGTGCCTCCAAACCAGGAAGCTACCAATTCACCTTTGGTTGTTTCAACAATTGTTGATGCATGACAGGATAAATAAGGTGCATCATTATTGATAAATTCATCAATAAGAATTCCCTCTCTCCATGTTTTATCTGCTAGTGCTATTTTATTTTCAACAGGGGTATTTTTACAACTTGCCCATAAAACTAGGCTTAAAAGAATATAGACTATCTTGTTTTCTCTCATTCTATTTTTCATTTAATCAAATTTTAATCAATCATTTTATATATGACTCATTGGTCATGAATCAATTTGCTATGCTATTTAAATACTTTTCCAACATTGTATATCCATCTTCAGCTATAAGATTTCTATCTTCAGAATTGTTTACATCTAAGCCCTGTTTCTTTTCCCAAGAATCTGGCATACCATCATGATCTGTGTCTTTTGGAGCAGGACTGCTTTTTAACTCTGGCCAACCCCCAACATCATTCTGATTGTCGATAATTCCAGTAGTTAAAGACTTATCTGCAACCTTATGATTCTTTTTATATGAAGTTCCTTCAAATGTTGCATAACCTTCTTTTGTTTCTTTAACTATTCTAGTATCAATAGGGTCTCTTTTAGGCAATGTTGCTCCTACATTTTTGAGCACCAACTGAAATGCTTCTTCAGCAGTTTCTTGGTGAATAGGCATAGACTGCCATGGAGTTTCTAGTTTTATTTTATCAAAAGAAAGTTTTGTTTGTACGCCACCATCCCAATTGTTCTTAGAAACTTTTTCATTTCCTTCAACGATATTTTCTGCAATATACCATTTACCAAAATCGTCTATTTCATTTCTAGAGCTAGGGTTTGCAATTCGATATGAAACTTCTCCAGGTTCTGTTGCTGGACCTGCTTTATAATAATTGGCAACCATATTTATAGTCGTAAAATTGAATTTGTCATTTCCTTTTTGAAAAGCTTCTCCTCCATAACAACTATTATATCCCCAATTATAAATTACATTATTTCTGTAATCAGTATATCCTGAACCCGAAGCAAAACGAGGATTTCTACTTGAATGGTGTGCTAATAAATTATGATGATAAGTACTATGATTCGATCCCCAAATACCACCAAAACCATGAGAACCTTTTACATGATTGGACTTAGACATACTTTCTGCAATCAGACTCCATTGCACAGTAATACTATCACAATGATAAATAGACATGGTTTCATCAACCGACCAGCTTGCCGAAATATGATCTAAAATAATATGTTTTCTATATCTGCTTGATATTGCATCAGAATCATCGCCTGAATCATCTCCCAAACGCACTCTTAAATATCTTATAATAACATGATCTGCTCCAATATTCAGCGGGTAATTCTTAATACAAACACCATCACCTGGAGCTGTTTGTCCGGCAATAGTTATGTAAGGATGTTTAATTTTTAAAGCACTTTCGAGAGCAATTGTTCCAGATATTTTAAAAACAACTGTTCTTGGTTCTGAAGCTTCAATTGCTGCTCGTAAACTACCTTCTCCTTTATCGTTTAAGTTTGTAACCTCATATACAACACCTCCTCGACCACCTTTCGAAAATTTCCCATAGCCTTCAGCTGTAGGAAAAGCTAATTGTTCTTTAATAGCCATGACTTGGTTGTAATATGCAAAATTTTTGGTATCTCCATGTTTATTTTTTTTAGCACATGAAACAACTAAAAGTCCAAAAACTATACAAAATATTACTTGTTTCATGTTAAACATTTATTTACAATTTATTTTACAATTTGATAGGGTAAAACACTCTAGTTTAAACTAAAATTCAAAGCTTAATTAATTAATCTGGCTTACATTAACAGAATAGGTTCCCGGTATTAGTTTTAGAATTAGCATATCATGCTTTACTTCGTTTTTAATAGAGAGCTTATTTAGTTTTATATTATTTACTTTAACTTTTGATGAGTTTGTTGTAGGCAAGTATGCTATTGCACTTGAATTAGCAGGTACCGTAATATTCCAAACTAATTTGTTTTTCTTTATTACCCAATGACTTTTTATGGTACCATATGAAGATTTGTAAGAGGCATTAACAAACGTCAAGCCTGCATAAAAATCAGGTTTCATTACAATTTGTTTAAACCCGATATCTTTTTGACTACTTTTTATACCCGCCATATTTTCAAAATACCAAATCATTAAATCGCCTAAAAGCATTACATGATTTTGAGAATTCATTTCTGGATTTGCCGTATTTCCATTCCATAATTCCCAAATGGTGGTAGCACCATTTTCGGCCATATATCCCCAACTTGGGTACGTTTTATTAGAGGCTAGTTTGTAAGCTAAATCTCCTCTGCCAAATTCTGTTAAGGTTCGCATTAAAAATTGAATACCAACAACACCTGTACTTACATGGCTGTCTTTAACAACTTCCACTTGATAGACCATGTTTTGAAAAACTTTATCCTTAAAATTATCTGGTACCATACCAAAAGCCAGAGGCAACACATTTGCTGTTACAGTATTGTTCGCATAACTATATGATTCTTTGTTAAAGTATTGATCGTTAAAAGCCTTTTTTATACGTGATGATAGCGCATCATAATGTAGTATATCTGCTTTATTTTGATTTGTAATTCTAGCAAACTTTTTCATGATTTGTAGCAAATGATAATAAAAAGCACTCGCCAAAAGTTTGCCCTCGGTTAATCTAGTCGGATCTTTAGAACGGATAATTTCTAATGATTCTGGTGGTACACACCAATCGCCATATTTATCCTTGGTCATTAAATTATTTTTCAAATAATTTTGTTCCATGTATAATATCCATTTTTTCATATATGGATAATGGTCTTTTATTCCTTTTTTATCACCAAACTGATGATAAAGCATATCCGCTACTTTGATGTAAGCTCCTTGCCAAGTAACTCCATCACCATAATAACGCCAAAATGCGGGTGCTACATCTGGAATACCACCATCTAAAGTTTGTGAAAATTTAATATCATCTAACCATTTTGCATATAGCGTTTGATTATCAAATAAAAAGCTTTCTCCATAAGCACCTGTTGTTCTATCTCCTAACCAAGGTTGACGTTCATTTCTTTGTGGACAATCAATAGGCATGCCTTTGTAATTTCCACGAATACCCCAATAAGCATTTTTAAATACTTGATTCATGGTTTCATTAGAACATTCGAAAGTTCCAGTCGTTTCAATATCGTCATACACCACTTTTCCGACAAAATCTTTCAAGTTGGGTTTGTAATTAAATCCTGAAATGTCTACAAAACGAAAACCGTGATATACAAATTTTGGTTCCCAAATTTCTTCGCCTTCACCTTTTAAAATATAATGGTCTGTAACTTTGGCATCTCTTAAATTGGCAATATATAACGTTCCGTCGTCTTTTAAAGATTCAGCAAATTTCATAGTTATAGTGTCACCACGTTTTCCTGTAACTTTCAATTGCAACCAACCTACCATATTCTGGCCCATATCTAAAATATACGTACCTCTGTTTGTAGATTTAATGGAAATAGGATCCACTTCTCCTTTCACCACCATATTAGGGGTCATTTGAGCTTCTGGAAAACCTCCTGGTTCTTGAACCCACATTAAATTTAGCCAATCGCTATCATCAAAACCAACTTTATTCCAATTTGGAATTTCTTTTCTAGCGTCATAAGTCTCACCATCATATTCATTATTTGCGAGTATTGGGCCATGAGGTGTAAATTTCCAAGATTCATCCGTTTTTATTGTTTCTTTAGAACCATCTTCATATTCTACTCTTAATTGTAATGCCATTTTTGGATGCCCAAATGTTTTTATCTTGTAAGGCTTATACTCTTGTCGCATAGCGAAAAAACGTCCGTTTCCTAAAATAGTTCCCAAAACATTTTTACCTTCTTGTAAGTTGGATGTAACATCAAAAACATTGTACTTTACATTTTTAGTATAATCTGTTGGTACAGGTGCTAATACCTGATTTCCTATCTTTTCACCATTAATATAAAGTTCATACAAGCCCATGCCCATTATATAGACTTTGGCATTTTTGACTTTCTTTTTTAAATCGATTTGTTTTCTAATATACCTTGCTGATAGATTTGAAAATTGTCCTATACTATCTTTTTCAAATAGATGATTATTACCAATCCAACGTGTAGATTTCCATTCTGAATAGGTTAAAATTCCCATACTCCAATGCGCAGGTTCACTCCAGTCGGTTTCTCCTTTAGTTGTCCAAGCTTTCACTTTCCAATAGGCCTCCTCTCTACTATCTAATGCTTTCCCTGAGTACTTAACATGTATAGAAGCATCGCTTTTTACTTTTCCAGAATCCCATAAATCGGCTTTGTTATTCTTCAAATTCTCAAGGGAAGACGCTAACATAATACGATATGATAATTGTTCTACTTCAGATTGATTTGTATTAAACTGCCAGCTTAATCGCGGTTGTAAAACATCGATACCTAAAGGGTTATTCAACATTTCACATTGTAGGTTGTCAAGTTTAATACCGTTTTGAGCTATGGAGACAAAAGACACTAAACATAAACTTATATGTACTAATAATTTCTTCATGTATAAACTCTATTTTGAAATAAGTTTTTCAAGCTTTTCTGAAGTAGCAATCTCTTTACCGTTTCTAAATACCTTAAAACCTTTTCCTTTATTATACTTTTCACCGGTTTTATCCCAAAGAATGGTAAGAATATCACCATGATATAATACATTGTCTAAGCAAAACCAATCCCATTTTTCTTGAGGAATAAGTGGATTCACCTCTATCTTTTCATCAGCTCTTGGACGTAAACCAACCAAACCTGTAATAATTAAATCGTTAAATGTTGAATGGTTGTAATAACGACTTCTTTCTCTATCGCCCATTAACCAATATCCTGTGGTTTCATCTAAATATTCACCAATATATGGTCGTCCTCTGTAATATTGAGACTCTACATATAACTCCATTTGTTTGAAATAATCATCTTCTGACACTATATCTTGACTATAATTATTTAAAACATTTGCCATAGCTGTCATGGTTTGCGAAGTTGCAAATGGCCAAATGGCGCCATCCCATTCACAAGTACCTGTTCCATGACTTCTAAAACGAGGGCTTCTGCGTTCTGCTGTTGTTAATCCAAAAGGTGCTAAGAAACCTGATTCATCTTTTATTTGTTTCCAAGCAACCTCAAAGCCTTTATCTTTTGCTGGTAAATTAAAATACCAAGGAATAAAACCAATAGCTTCACGAACATTTGAAGACGTATCCTTTTCAGTTAACGTTTCAAAAAATTCAGCTTCTTTATTCCATAATTTATTTTCTACTAAATTTTGAAGAGTATCTGACTTTGCTTTAAAATATTGTTGTTTTTCAGAATCGCCTTTCATTTTTGCTATTTTAGCTAAAGCTTCAGCGTTGGCATACATATAACTGTTAATTGTTGGTCTTACATTGCGTACATGACGTCCACCACTTAACGATTCCTCCATACCATCTTTTACATCATTTTGCCAAAATAAACCATCTGGTCTTTGACGTTCTTCTTCCCAAAGCTTATAATCATTCACCAAATCTGGATACAACTCAAAAAGGTAGTTTTTATCTTTATTTACTAAATATCGATTATACAAAGCATCCGCTGTCCAACTACTAAACTTGTGAAATTTTTTCATTGGATTTCCTTCATTTCCTCTATACCAAATATTTACGTTTTGTTCGATGTATTTTGGATCATGTACCCACCTAAATTCATAAATATGATGACCTAAAGCACAAGCAATTAAATTGTATTTATCAGCATAAGAACGATTTACTAAAAACTCTGTAATCGCGTAACCTTGAGGTGTATCAGTAATGTGTTTTCTTAAACTCCACCAACGGAAATAGTACATTTCCTCGAAATTATCTTGAGGACATTCAAACAAAGGAATATTTGATTTCATCCATGCCCAAGCACTATCATTTGGTACAGCTTTGGCTATGTTCTCATCTTCCATCCTATTAAAATAATCTACATAATGTTTATAATCTTGAACATTTAAAATAGCAGCAGTATTTTTATCTGATGTAACTGAATTACAACCAACTAGCGTTATCGCTACCAAAAAAATTAATAAATATATATTTGATTTTAGATTCATTCTTGTACTTTAAAATTTATTTCGCATAGAAAAAATAGGTTTCTCCTGCTTTCATTTTTACATCATATTCATAATATTTTGGAAGCTTAAATGTATCAATTTTTGCTTCTGAAGAAATGATAGGAGTCTTTACCTCTACATCAAAAAATAAATCGTTTTTATTATCTCCTTTTGCTTTTCTAAGCTTTCTTCCTTTTAAAGGTGTTTCACTTCTTAACCTACAATTTCCATCTAAAGTGGGTTGAATTTTAATAACTGTAACTTTATTATTTTTCCAAGTGATGTCAATTTCGAAACCACCTCTAGCTTTTAAACCTTTTATAGATCCATCTTTCCAAACCGATGGTAATGCTGGTAACAAATGAATTGCGCCTTCATGACTTTGCATTAACATTTCTGCAATACCTGCAGTACAACCAAAATTCCCATCAATTTGAAATGGTTGATGTGCATCGAGCATATTAGGATATGTTCCTCCACCTTTTCTTTGTTTAGCAGTTACTAAATGCAACTGATCTTGTAATAATTTATAGGCGTGATCACCATCTAACAAACGTGCCCAAAGATTCACTTTCCATCCCATAGACCAACCTGTAGATTCGTCACCTCTATATTTTAAAGACGTTTTTGCAGCTTGAAATAATTTTGGCGTTTTAAAAGGAGATATTTGATTGCTTGGAAATAATCCGTACAAATGAGAAACATGTCTGTGATGATCTTCTGGGTCGTCCCAATCATGCATCCATTCTTGTAATTGACCGTATTTACCAATTCGCATTGGAGACATTTTACCTAAAGCTGTTTTTAATTTATTAGCAAACTCTGCATCTTTAGAAAGTATTTTAGATGCTTTCATTACATTCGTAAATAAATCAAAAACCAATTGATTATCCATGGTTGTTCCTGCTGCGATTGATGATTTTCCATCTTCTGCAGCATGTGTGTTTTCTGGAGAATTTGAAGGTACAACCACCAAATATCCAGATTCAGGTTCTGGAATCATAAAATCTAAAAAGAATTCTGCAGCACCTTTTAATATTGGATAAATTTCTTCTAAATATTTTTCATCTCCCGTGTACAAATAGCGTTCCCATAAATCTTGACAAACCCAAGCACCACCAGATGGCCACATTCCAGAAGTTGCATAATCTACAGGACCCGTAATTCGCCAAATATCTGTATTATGATGCAATACCCAACCATTTGCGTTGTATAGTCTTTTGGCGCTTTCTTTTCCAGTAACACTCAACTCTTTTGCCATTTGTATAAACGGTTCATGCAATTCTGAAAGATTGGTTAATTCTGCTGGCCAATAATTCATCTCTGCATTAATGTTCATGGTGTATTTACTTTCCCAAGGTGGAAAT
>NZ_CBFHZT010000072.1:0-9840 GCF_965660385.1 Polaribacter sp. | reverse complement strand
GGATATTTGTCTGTAATTCCTTTTTTATTGGTGATTTTTTCAGTTTTTATCTACCCGAAAATAATAGCAACAATTGTAAAATGGTATACCATTGCAATCATTATTTTTATCACCTTATTGTTGCTTATTGATGCAGGTCTTTACCAAGCTTGGGGGGTTCGTTTAGATACTTCTCTATTACCCTATTTAAACACCCCTGAATTGATGATTGCGTCAACCTCTACTTTTCAACTTATTTCTGGTGTATTAGGTTGGCTTTTTATTTCTTATATATTCGTTAAAATATTTAATACCTCTTGTCATAAAAAATCAAAACAAATTACAACTGGATTTTGGTTAGAAGCCCCTGTTTTTTTGTTGCTTACTGCAGCTCTTATCATCCCTATAAGAGGTGGTTTTCAAACCATCCCTGTAAATCAAAGTAACGTGTATTTCTCAAATAAAATGTTTGCAAACCATGCTGCCATAAATTTTATATGGAATTTTTTCAATACACTAACCCATAAAACAGATGGTAAAAACCCTTATGTTTATTTTGAAGATGAAACTGCCACAAACATTATTGAAAATGCAAGAAAGCCGCTTTTAAATGCTGATAGTGATTCAGTTTTAACACAAAATCAACCAAATGTTTTATTAATACTTTGGGAAAGTTTACCTGCAAAAATTGTAGGATCTTTAGGTGGCGAACCTAATGTTACACCAAATTTAAATCGATTATCAAAAGAAGGAATTTTATTTACCAATTTTTATGCAAATGGAGATAGAACTGATAAAGGAATACCTGCAATTTTAAGCGGTTATTATCCACAACCTGTAAAGAGAATTATGCGAATGCCTAATAAAACAAGAAGTTTACCTATGTTGCCAAAAAAAATGGAAGAATTGGGTTATACAACTTCGTTTTATTATGGAGGTGACTTAAATTTTGGAAATATGAATACCTATTTACGAAATGCAGGAATCAAAAATTTTATAGATGGTAGTGATTTTGACTCTAAAGATTGGAACTCAAAATGGGGAGCCTACGATGATGTTTTTATGAAACGTTTGTTAAAAGATTTAAATACAAATAAAAAAGAACCTTTCTTTAAAGTAGCTTTAACCTTAACGAGTCATGAACCTTATGAAATAAAAGGTGAATATGTTTTTGGTAAAGATTCTGAAGACAATAAATTTAGAAGTGCACACCATTTCACAGATAAAGTTATTGGAGATTTTATTGAAAACGCAAAAAAACAAGATTGGTATAAAAATACGTTAATTGTAATTATGGCTGACCATGGACATAGTTCTCCAAAGCACAAAGGCCCTTATTTTTCTCCTAAAAAATTTAGAATACCTATGTTGTGGTTGGGTGGAGCTGTAAATCAACAGCTTAAAGAAATACCAACTTTTTCTAGTCAAGTAGATTTTTCTTACACTCTTTTGGATTTGTTAAATGGAAATAAAAAAGAATTTGTTTTTGGAAAAAACATTTTTAATTCTTCAGATAAAAATTATGCACACTATATTTTTAACAAAGGTTATGGAACCTTGAATAAAAATGGCTTTTATGTGTATGATTATATCAGTAAAAAACCAATAATAAATTCAGGTAGTACTTCGAATTTAGATTCTTTAGGAAAAGCAATTACACAACAATCTTATCAAGATTTTTTAGAAAGAAAATAAATTAAACTCCAAATTGTTGCAAATGATGGTTTAAATGTTTGTAAAATAAATTATTCCACTCTTTTGCGGTTAAATTTCCAAAAGAATGAGATGCTTTACCTTCAAACTCTTTTTCTCCTAATTGTTGGGTTTTGTTTATAAAATCGATTAAACGTTTCTTTTCGGTATCAAAAACTTTATCATCAACAATTAAAAATTGTGGTGCAGTTCTGCCATTTTTAGCATACGGTTTTTCTGAAACCACAATATTTTTTACAAAAAGTTTCATCATATATCTTGTAAATTTATTCGGTTTCGGATGCTTATCTGTATACACCATTTCATAAGTTACACAACAATGTGCTAACATTTGTGCTACAGACATTTTACCCCAAATTGGTTGTGATTTTGGTGTTAATTTCTCAATTCTATTGATAATTTCTTCAGTTACTTTTTTTGTGAAAATATTTTTCATTTTAATGTAAAATTTTGAATATAAGTTCTTTTAAAATATCACCTTGACTTTGGCTAGCACCAACACCTTTGCTTTTTACATCTGCATCTCTTAAAAAAGTAATTACTTGAGCTACTTTTCGCATTGGATAATTTCTTGATGCCGCAAAATAATCATCAATAAAATAAAAACTAACCCCTAAAGATTTAGATACAGCACTCTTAGATTTATCTTGCAAACCATGAAATAACAATAGTTTTGTAAAGAAATTATTCAACAAAGAAATGGTCATCACAGTTGGATTGTTTTTAGGGTTTTCTACAAAATAATTGATAATTCTATTTGCTTTTAAAACGTTTTTAGCACCAATTGCTTTTTGCAACTCAAAATTATTAAAATCTTTAGAAATCCCAATATTCTCTTCAATATGTTTATCATTTATAATGGTTTCTTTGGGTAAAATCAACATTAATTTATCTAATTCGTTGGCAATTTTACTTAAATCAGTACCTAAGAACTCCACTAACATTTGTGCCGCTTTTGGCTCTATTTGATATTTTTTTCCACTTAAAACTCTACGAATCCAATCTGCTACTTGATTGTCATACAACTTTTTACTTTCGTAAAGTAAACCCGATTTTGCAATTGCTTTATGCAGTTTTTTACGCTTATCTAACTTTTTATATTTATAGTTCAATACCAAAACCGTAGTTGGTTGCGGGTTTTGAGCGTAAGCAACTAATTTTTCAATACTTCTACTTAAATCTTGGGCTTCTTTAACAATAATAACTTGTCTTTCAGCCATCATAGGATAACGTTTTGCTGCAGCAACAATATCCTCTATACTAGCATCTCTACCATACAAAACTTGCTGATTAAAGCCTTTTTCTGTTTCATCTAAAACAGTATCTTCAATATAATCCGAAATTTTATCGATATAATAAGGTTCATCACCCATTAAAAAATAAATGGGTTTTATATTTCCTTTTTTGATGTCTGAAACTATGGTTCTTATTTCGTTCATGAGGGTACTCTAGCGTTTTCCTAAAGAAAAAGAATTCAATTATATTGTTGATATAAGTTTGTAATTTGAAATTAAAACAAGATGTTTTACTACATTTGAATGATGATAAAACTGAATTTACCAGATTATAATTTCAAATTCAAAAATAGCGAAAATAAGACGCTTATTTTTGATAATCTTCGAAAAAAATATATGGTTTTAACTCCTGAGGAATGGGTTAGACAAAATTTTGTAGCTTATTTGATCGAAGTAAAAAAATACCCAACCTCTTTAATTGCCCTAGAAAAACAGTTGACTATTAACAATCGAAAAAAAAGAACTGATATTCTAATTTTTGATAAAAATGGAGCGCACAATATTATTGTTGAATGTAAAGCACCACATATAAAAATAACACAAGATACATTTGATCAAATTGCACGTTATAACTTAAAATTAAAAGCCAATTACCTAGTTGTAACCAATGGTTTAGCGCATTTTTATTGTAAAATGGATTTTGAGCGAGAAACGTACGTGTTCTTACCCAATATTCCTGATTATAATTAAGATAAAATTAGAACTTAACTAATTTTTAAAATGTAAATTCGCAACCTTGAAAACTGCAATTGTCATATTAAATTGGAATGGTAAGCAACTGCTTGAACAGTTTTTACCTTCAATCGTAAATTTTAGTTTACATCAAGCTGATATTTATGTAGCTGATAATGCTTCTACTGATGATTCAATTGCATTTGTAAAAACTTTTTTTCCGTCTGTAAAAATTATTGAAAACCCAAAAAATGGTGGTTATGCCAAAGGATATAATGATGCATTACAAGCTGTAGATGCAGATGTGTATTGTTTAATTAATTCTGATGTAGAAGTTACCGAAAATTGGCTTCCTCCTATTTTAGAGGTTTTTAAAACTGATGAAAATACGGCTATAATTCAGCCTAAAATTTTAGATTACAAAGACAAAACCAAATTTGAATACGCAGGTGCAGGAGGTGGTTTTATCGATTTATATGGATATCCTTATTGTAGAGGACGTGTTTTTAATCACTTAGAAAAAGACACCCATCAATTTAATGATATTACTGATATTTTTTGGGCTTCTGGAGCCTGTTTTTTTATTCGTTCTAATGTGTATCACAAAATCAAAGGTTTTGATGAAGACTATTTTGCACATCAAGAAGAAATTGATTTGTGTTGGCGTGTACAAAATATTGGGTTTACAATAAAATATGTTGGTACTTCAACAGTTTATCATGTAGGTGGAGCTACTTTACAAGAAACAAACCCACATAAAACCTATTTAAACTTTAGGAATAGCTTATTAAATGTAGTTAAGAACGTACCTAAAAAGTGGTTTTTATTTGTTGTTTTTTCTCGTTTAATTTTAGACGGAATTGCCGGTCTTAAATTTATTATAGAACTTAGACCTGTACATACTTGGGCTATATTAAAAGCTCATTTAAGTTTTTATAAAAACTTTTACAAGTTCTTAAAAAAGCGAAAAACACTTATTAAAAAACAAGATTATAATTTACACACTAGTATAGTTTGGCAATACTTTGTTTTAGGAAGAACTAAGTTTAAAAATTTACAGTAAAGTTTTAAAAAGTTTTATAAAATATCTAAACTACCTTTACCTTCTCTAATAACTTCGGGTTCTGAATTGGTAAGATCTATAATTGTAGATGCATAATTATCTCCATAACCACCATCAATTACAACATCAACAATATTTTTCCATTTTTCAAAAATCAATTCAGGATCTGTAGTATACTCCAAAACATCATCATCATCTCTAATAGATGTGGAAACTATTGGGTTGCCAAGTGTTTCTACTAAAACTCTGGCAATATTATTGTCTGGTATACGAATACCTACTGTTTTTCTTTTTTTAAAAGGTTTAGGTAAGTTTTTACTACCTGGTAAAATAAAAGTATATGGCCCAGGCAATGCTTTTTTTAAAAGTTTAAATGTTGGTGAATCTATTTGCTTTACATAATCAGACAGGTGACTTAAATCGTTACAAACAAATGAAAAATTAGCTTTTTCTAGTTTTAAACCTTTTAATTTTGCAATTTTTTCTAGCGCCTTAATGTTTGTAATATCGCAACCTAAACCATAAACAGTATCTGTTGGGTATATAATTAAACCACCATTTTGCAGGGTTTTTACAACTTTTTGAATCTCATTTGCATTAGGATTCTCATTATAAATTTTTACAAACTTTGCCATTTTACAAAAATTTTAAAATAACTCAACTTTAGGTAAAGCT
Source organism: Polaribacter sp. (assembly GCF_965660385.1). Taxonomy (GTDB): domain Bacteria; phylum Bacteroidota; class Bacteroidia; order Flavobacteriales; family Flavobacteriaceae; genus Polaribacter. The sequence goes on along the minus strand of NZ_CBFHZT010000072.1, from coordinate 4,443 downwards.
GAGTCATTTTATAAGGAAGTATTTTATATTATGATTTATCTACCAACCTAAAACCTTCTCCGTGAATATTTAAAATTTCTACATTTTCATCGGCTTTTAAATATTTACGCAACTTAGCTATATATACATCCATACTTCTTGATGTAAAGTAATTGTCATCTCTCCAAATTTTTGTTAATGCTAACTCTCTTGGCATTAAATCGTTTTTATGAATAGCTAACATACGGAGTAGTTTGCTTTCTTTTGGTGAAAGTTTTGAAGGTTCACCTTCTTCACCAATTGATAAATGACGTAGTTTAGAATTAAAGAAAAAAGATCCAATATTAAACTCGAACTGTTCTGACTCTGCTGATTTATCAGTTTCTTTACGCTGTAAAATAGCTTTTATTTTGTGTAATAAAACCTCAGAATCAAAAGGCTTATTCAAATAATCATCTGCACCCACTGAATATCCTTTTAAAACATCTTCTTTTAAAGTTTTTGCAGTTAAGAAAATTATAGGTACTTCTTTATTGGTAGCTCTTATGTCTTGCGCAAGAGAGAAACCATCTTTTCTAGGCATCATTACATCTAAAATGCATAAGTCATAATCGCTGTTTTTAAACATAATTAATCCTTCAATACCATCTTTTGCATGTGTAACGTTATAATCGTTTAATGCCAAATAATCTTTTAAAACGGTTCCAAAATTTGGATCGTCTTCCACTAATAAAATCTTTTTACTTCCCATTTTTATACTTTTAAATTAAAGGTAATTTTACTGTAAATATGCTTCCTTTTCCTTTTTCGCTTTCTACAAAAACTGTTCCATAATGTTTTTCAACAATTTCTTTTACATAAGCTAAGCCTAAACCATGACCTTTTACATCATGTATATTACCTTTTTGCTCTCTGTAAAATTTATCAAAAACATTTTTTTGAACAGCTTTACTCATTCCAATTCCTTCATCTTTTATTTTAACGATGAAGAATTTATTGGTACTCTCTGTATATACATCAATTACAGGTGCACCTACTGTGTATTTTATTCCGTTTTCTAAAATATTAACAAATACGTTGGTTAAATGAAACTCGTTTCCAGATATTTCTGTAGTTATCGCTTCGAAATGTGTTTTAATAACTCCTTTTTTATCTTGCATCAATAAACTAACATGGTTCATTGCGTCATCTATTACGTCGTGAATATCAATAGTTTCCTTACTAATTTCTAATTGATTTTTTTCTAATTTAGAAATTCGTAATACATTTTCTACTTGTGTATGCATTCTTTTATTCTCATCCTTAATCATATTAATATAACGCAACACTTTGTCATTATCGCTAATAATTTTCGGATTCTTAATAGAATCTATAGCTAAGTTAATGGTAGCAATTGGTGTTTTAAATTCATGTGTCATATTGTTGATGAAATCTGTTTTAATTTCTGATATCTTTTTTTGTTTAATCAATTGATATAAAGAACTTGAAAACGCAATAATGATAATAAAAATGAAAAATAATGACAACAATAAAATACTAGATATACCAGATAAAATATGATTATTTTGATTCGGAAAAGTAATATATAAGATATGTTCTGGATTACCTTCTGAATCCGAAAACAACTCACGCTTATAACTTCCTTTTTGTTTTATTGTATAATAACCAGATTTTAAAGGTGTTGCCAAACCATCATAGGTGTATACGCCATATTTAAAATCTAAATTTATATCTCTTTTTTTTAACTCATCTTTTATAGTTGCATTTAACTCTCTATTGCTTACTCTTTGATTTATAGGATATTTTTTATAACTTTCTTTTAAAAGCTCTTCAAATTGTCCATCTTCCAAAATTTTCATTCTTCCTGTAAATGAAAAACGTTTTTCACTTGTGGCATTGAGAATGTCGTCGGGTGATTTTATAAATCTTGTTTGAGAAAAATCTTTTTTACCTGTAACCCTGGTAAAAATTATTTTTTCATCATCTAAGAAATCTAAAGGAATTTCAAAATTTTCTTCTAAGATTGTAGTTCCGAAAGTTATTTTTCTATTGTTTGTTGTATCTATCTGTTGAAAAAGGTAATTTTTAATTTGGGCATTATCTGCTGTAGATTTTGCTTTTATAAAATCTTGAACTTGCAATCGAATTTGTTCTTCTTCTTTTTGATAAATTCTTTCGGCAACACTTCCTAAAGATTTTTGAACATCGTTTTTAAATTGTGCCTTTTTACTCTCTAATGCGTTGTTAATCCAATATAGCTGAACAGCGATGATTCCTATTAAGGAAACGCTCATTAAAACAACGATAAGAACAAACATTTTTTTACGCATAAATCAAAGTTAAGTTTTAATAAAATGGCAAATCACGTTTTTAACGTTGATTAACAAATTTAAAGTAAATTTAAGAGTGTTTTAACAAAAGTGTTGAAGATATTTGAACGTTTTAAGAGTTAACTGTTAAAATATTATGGATTCTTTGCACCTGCATATTCGTTTCCTCTAGGTTTTCATTCAAAATAACGTAGTTAGATTGTAGTATTTTTTTTTGATCATCCCATTGATTTTTCATCCTATTTAATACCTCTTTTTTAGTGGATTGATCTCTTGTAATTACTCGTTGAATTCTAGTATTTAAATGTACAAAAACTGTAATAATAATATCACAAAAAAGATGACTTTTACTCTCAAATAATATTGCATTTTCATAAATAATATACGCTTTTTGATTATTTATTTTGATAAAATGCAAAAAATGATTCCTTACTTCTGGATGCACAATACTATTTAATTTAGCAAGTTTTTCTTTGTCTTTAAATACAATATTTGAAATAAATTTTCTGTTTAATGTATCTTTAGTATAGGATGCTTCTCCAAAATTAGCAATTAATTTATCTTTAATAATTTTTGAAGAATTCATTAACTTTTTAGCTTCTACATCTGCAATATAAATAGCGCAATTAGTATGGCTTGCAAACATTTTTGCAACTGTAGTTTTACCACTACCAATACCACCTGTTAAACCAACTATTTTCATTTATTTTTGAATTAAAAAATCAATTTTTGTTGGATTTATTTTAAAACTTTTTACAAAATCAGGCTTGGCAACTACTTTCGGAATTAAGTAATCTAAATTATTCTTTTCAGAAAATCGATAATCACATTCTATTTTAAACGAGGTTTCTGATACTTTTACAAAGTTAGATAAGGCAACCACAAAACCAACTTCTACATTTTTAGTAAGTGTTGTTATATTGGTATTTGGGGGTAAATTTTTTATGGTAATTGGCACTTGTAGTTTACCTTCTGTAAATTTATCCACTTTACCATAAATAGTTGATATTGTGGTATTAAATTTTAAGTTTTTACTTTTTTCTGGCTTTTGTATGTTTACTTGCTCTTTAAAGTTTGATTTTACATCTGTAAGCGTTAACTTTTTTAAATTAAGATAATTGATTTTTGCAATTTGAGACTCAGGACCAGACACAATTATCGAGTCTGGTTTTAAAGTAATTTCATCTAATAAATCATACCCAATGTGATAATCTATTTCTAAATTTGGTTTTAGTGCTATTTTTTTTGATGTTAATAACCCTAAATTTAAGTAAATAGTATCTTGTATAATTTCTTGCAATTCTACACCAGTAAGTAACTGTTTTTGAATTTTTGAACGTTGATTATCAATTAAAAAATAAAATTTAGACGAATTTTTTCTATTTAGTTTAGAAGCATCAAGTTCAATGGTTTTTTGAGAAATTTTTGCTCGTAAAATTTTAAACCCAGATGCCTTTATTGCGACATCTATTTTTTTAATGGGTGTTTCTTGCAATAACTTGTCTTGTGCAATTTTTGTATACTTAACAGGATAGTTAATTACAGTTTTGTATTCTTTAGAAAACGTAATTAACAGCCATATCAAAGCTGATATTGCTAAAAAACTAAAAAATGTTTTCGGTATTTTCTTTGAAGATTTTGCCAAGAAGTTTAATTTTTTATCTAAAGTACTGAAAAAGCTTGTAAACAAAAAGTGAGCTTTATCTAATTATAGAAAAAGCTCACTTTTTAAAATATAGTTTATAATTACTTTTTGTCTGTAACCATATATTTTTTGCTCAACTCTAATGAAATTGCAGAGCGCTCAAATCTTATTTTTCCTGCGCCAGTTTCTATAGTAACTGTATTATCAGAAGCATTAATTTCTGAAATTTTTCCGTGAATACCACTAGAGGTTACTACTTTTGTACCTTTTTTAATTTCTGCTAAAAATGCTTTTTCTTTCTTTTGTTTGTTCATTTGTGGTCTTATCATAAAAAAGTATAAGACTAAAATCATTGCAGCAAAAGGCAAAAAACTAGCTATTGTTCCTGAATCCATTTTTTTTATTTATTATTTAGCTTTTGGCGTAACCATACCTTTAAGAGTTAAAACCTCTCTTCCAGTTTCGGTATTTGTTATTAATGTAATATTT
>NZ_CBFHZT010000071.1:0-10647 GCF_965660385.1 Polaribacter sp. | reverse complement strand
TCTACTGACTTAGTGAAAGATGAAAAAATTGATACTGTTTTTACAAAAAAATACGAATTAAAAACACCACTTACATTAACTAATGGAGAGTTGAATTATAATATGAAATGGTTTTATGGACCAAGTGATTATAATTTATTAAGTAGTGATAAATACGCAGCAACAGATTTAGATGAAATTGCAGATTTAGGTTGGGGAATCTTTGGTTTTTTAAACAGAACTGTATTTTATCCTGTATTTAATTTGTTAAAAGGATTTTTATCAAACTACGGATTAATTATTATTTTGATGACTATTGTTGTACGTATAATCATGTCTCCTTTAGTCTACAAATCTTACGTATCTAGTGCAAAAATGAAGGTGATAAGACCAGAATTGACTGCATTAAATGAAAAATATCCTGGAAAAGAAAATGCCATGAAGCGTCAGCAAGAAACCATGGCTATTCAACGAAAAGCTGGTGTAAGTATGCTATCTGGTTGTATCCCTGCATTGTTACAAATGCCTGTTTTCTTTGCTTTGTTTAAGTTCTTCCCAACAAATTTAGCTTTAAGACAAGAAAGTTTTTTATGGGCTCCAGATTTATCATCATATGATATTATTTTTAATCTCCCTTTTAACATTCCTTTTTATGGAGATCATGTAAGTTTATTCCCAATTTTAGCTTCTGTAGCAATTTTCTTCTATATGAAAATGAACCAAAGTCAGCAAGCCAATATGCAAGCACCTACTCAAGAAGGTATGCCAGATATGAGCAAAATGATGAAATACATGATTTATTTTTCTCCTATTATGATGTTATTTTTCTTTAACAATTATGCAAGTTCATTAAGTTTGTATTACTTTATATCTAACTTATTAACCATAACCATTATGTTAGTGATTAAGAATTATGTAATTGATGAGGATAAAATTCATGCACAAATTGAAGAGAATAAAAAACGACCTGAAAAAGCAAAAAGCAAATTCAGACAACGAATTGATGCTGCTATGAAACAAGCTCAAGAACAACAAGCAAAACAAAAGAAATAAAAGGCACAAAGCCTATTAATAAATCATAAAACCCAAAGCATTCTGTTTTGGGTTTTTTTGATGCATTTTATCACCTAAACTATACCTAGCAAATTGTATTTTTGCACTATAAAATTTTCGAAGATATGCAATCAAATCCCACATTTACACTTTCTGAAGAAGAAATGAGAGCTTATGGTTATAAAGTAGTTGACACTATTGTAAATCACTTTAAAAATCAACACAAAAAAGATCCTGTTTTTAATGCAAGCAGACAAGAAATGGATTCTTTATTTTTAGAACAAGCACCAGAAGAAGGTAAAGACAGTAAAGAAGTGTTGGATTTTGTAATTGAAAATGTTTTAGAAGCTACAGATATTTTATCTCACCCAAAATCTTACTCTTTTGTTCCAGGCCCAAGTAACTATATTAGTGCAATGTCAGACACTTTAGCCACAGGTTTTAATATTTTTTCTGGTGGATGGGTAAATGCACCAGCAGCTGCTGAATTAGAAATTGTTACCATTAATTGGCTTTTAAAATTGTTTAAATTTCCTACAAAAAAAGGAGGAGGAATTTTTACAAGTGGTGGGTCTATGGCAAATTTAACAGCTTTAGTAACTGCTCGAAGACAAAAATGTGGAGATGATTTCTCTAAAGCTGTCATTTATTTAACAGATCAAACCCATTCTTCTAACATTAAAGCCATTAGAACTATTGGTTTTCGCAAAGAGCAAATTCGAATTATACCCACTGATATTGAGTTTAAAGTTTCTTTAAACAAACTTAAAAATGCCATAGCAAAAGATAAATTAGAAGGCTTACAACCTTTTTGTTTAATTGGTACAGCTGGTGCTACAAATACAGGAACTGTTGATCCACTAGTAGAAATGAGTAAAATTTGTAAGCAAGAAAATATATGGTTTCACATCGACGCTGCTTACGGAGGTGCTGCTATTTTGGCAAAAAACGGACATCAATTGTTAAAAGGAATTCAAAAAGCAGATTCGATAACTGTAGACCCTCATAAATGGTTTTTTCAACCTTATGAAATGGGTTGTTTGTTAGTGAGAAATCATAAATGGTTGAGTAAAACATTTACTGAAAAACCAGAATATTTAAGAGATATTGAAGGAAATACTTCTGAAATAAATTTCTACGATCATGGTATTCAATTAACACGACGTTTTAGAGCGTTAAAATTTTACATGTCTATTAAAACCTTTGGCTTGCAATCTTTTAGAGAAGCTATTGATTATTCAATTGAACTTGCAGAAAAAACAGAAACCTTTTTACGAAAAAGTGCCAATTGGGAAATTGTTTCACCTGCTACTTTAGGCATTATTAACTTTAGATACAACCCAATCGTAAAAAATCTCTCAGAAAAAGCTTTAGACGATTTAAATCAGAAAATTTCTCAAGAAATTATCAATTCAAAAGAAGCCATGTTGGTTACCACAGTTTTACAAAAACAAATTGTTTTACGAATGTGTTTGATAAACCCAAGAACAACTTTTGATGATGTACAACAAACTTTAGAAAAGTGTGAAACTTTTGGTAGAAAATTAATGGAATAATTTACCTACGTTATAAAATAATTTTCACTCATTTTCAATACTTAGTATACATTAAACTTTGTTATAAAAATCTGATGGAATATTTTTATTCTCTTTGTTTTTATATAAATTATAGCTAAAATGTTGATGAATTGAAAATGCCCCTGTTTCACCTTTCTTATTAACAGCTATATAACCCACTTGAAAGTTTTTAAAATCTTTACCTGGTTTGTTTACAATTCTACCTATTGCTTCTTCACAAGCTTCTTGGGGCGATTTTCCTTGACGCATTAATTCCACAATTAAAAAACTCCCCACTGTTTTTAAAACTTCCTCTCCTAAACCTGTTGCAGATGCACCACCAACTTCATTATCAACAAAAAGTCCACCTCCTATAATAGGCGAATCGCCTACTCTACCAGGCATTTTATAAGCCAAACCACTTGTAGTACAAGCACCAGAAATATTCCCTTTTTTATCGATAGCTAACATGCCAATAGTATCGTGATTTTCTATATTGATAATCGGTTTATATTCCGATTTTTCTTTCCATTTTTTCCAAGCTTTTTTAGCAGCTTCTGTTAATAAGTTTTCTCTTTCAAAACCTTTAGAAACAGCAAAATTTTCTGCTCCTTCACCAACAAGCATTACATGAGGGGTATCTTCCATTACTTTTCTAGCCACAGAAATTACATGCTTTATGTTTTTTACGCCTAAAACAGCTCCATAATCTCCTTTTTCATTCATAATGCAAGCATCTAAAGTAACCTCTCCATCACGATCTGGTAAACCTCCTTTACCAACAGATTGTCCTTTTTCATTAGCTTCTTCAATTCTGCAACCTTGTTCTACAGCATCTAAAGCGTTGCCCCCTTTTTCTAAAACAGCAGCTGCAGTTTCTACAGCTAAATCTGTTTTCCAAGTAGCGATAACTAAAGGTTTTATATATTTTGAGGTTACAGCAATTTCATTTTTAATTTCTTGATTTTCATCGACACTTAAAAAGGTGGATGAAGCTGTTACCAAACCTAAACCTGTAACAGATGCTTTTTTTATGAAGTGTCTTCTTTTCATGTATTTAAAGTTATAAGAGAAAAATGATATTAAACCTTTCTTTTCTTGTTTAAACTTAAAGGTTTTGCTGCTTTTTTTGTTGGTGTTCCATACAAATCATAATCGCCTGCATCATGAATTGTGATGTCTACGAATTCACCAATTTTAATATAGTGTTCTCTGGCATCAACCAAAACATCGTTATCTACATCTGGTGAATCGTATTCTGTTCTTCCGTAGAAAAACTCTCCATCTTTTCTATCAAATAAACAACGAAAGGTTTTGCCTATTTTTTGTTGATTTAACTCCCATGAAATTTGAGATTGCACCTCCATAATTTCATTTACTCTTTTAAATTTTACTTCAGCAGGCACATCATCCTCTAAAACATAAGCCCCTGTGTTTTCTTCATGAGAATACTCAAAAGCTCCCAAACGTTCAAAACGCATTTCTTCTACCCAATCTTTTAATTCTTGAAACATTTCTTCGGTTTCTCCTGGGTAACCCACAATTAACGTGGTTCTTATTGCCATTTCTGGAACAACTTCTCTAAACTTGTGAATTAATGCGGTTGTTTTTTCGTGTGTTGTACCTCTTTTCATCGATTTTAACAACTCAGAATTAATATGTTGCAAAGGAATATCTAAATAATTACAAACTTTAGGTTCGCGTTTCATCACCTCTAAAACATCCATAGGAAAACCCGTTGGAAAAGCATAATGCATTCTAATCCATTCAATACCCTCTACTTTAGCCAAAGCCTCTAATAACTGCGCTAAAGCGCGTTTTTTGTAAATATCTAAGCCATAATAGGTTAAGTCTTGAGCAATTAACATAATTTCTTTAATACCGTTTGCAGCTAATTTTTCTGCTTCAGTAACAATATCTTCAATAGGTGTAGATTTGTGTTTGCCACGCATTAAAGGAATTGCACAAAAAGAACAAGGCCTATCACAACCTTCTGCAATTTTTAAATACGCATAATGTTTTGGTGTAGTTGTTAAACGCTCTCCAATTAATTCGTGTTTATAATCTGCTTCTAACGCTTGTAATAAATTTGGCAAATCGTGTGTACCAAAATATTGATCTACATTCGTGATTTCTTTTTCTAAATCTGGTTTATAACGTTCGCTTAAACAGCCAGAAACAAAAACTTTATCGATTTCTCCTGCTTCTTTTCTTTGTGCATAATGCAAAATCGTATCTATGGATTCTTCTTTTGCTTTACCAATAAAGCCACAAGTATTAATAACTACAATATTGCCATCATCATTTTCATCTTCATGAACCACATTTTTACCATTGGCTTTTAATTGCCCCATTAACACCTCACTATCGTAAATGTTTTTTGAGCAACCTAGAGTAACTACATTAATCTTATTTTTTTTGATGGATTTTGTACGCATGTTAAAAGCTTTTAGCTATTGGCAAGTAATAAATATAATTTTTGTTTCGTTTTTTAAAACGAGTGCAAAAATACTGCTTTAATATCATTTAAAAACTTTCTTATTGATAGTTTTCTGGCATTTTTCTAGCCTTTGTTAACTGCTCAAAAGCATAACCTATTTCTAATAGTTTTCTTTCAGAAAGCGGTTTACCAACAAATGTTAAGCTTATGGGTTCACCCGAATTTTTATAGCCCATAGGCACCGTTAATGTTGGGTGTAATGCCACTGCAGCTATGCCAGAATGATAATTATTGATGGATAAGATAGCATCTAAGTTTTGATTTTGTAATGCTTGTAAATACTTTTCTCCTTCACTTTTTAAGTTACTTTTTACAAGCTCAAGTTGTTCTAAAGTGGTTGTATCTTTTACGATACCATCAAATAATTGTTGGCCATAAGGTGCTCTTAGTAAAGAATCCTTTTTATTGAAATCTACCACGCTTTTAACGTTCTTAATGAAAATAGATTTATCAGCTTGCTCAGATAAATATTTAGGCAAATCGTGTTTCATATCAATATTTAACAAAGTAACAAAACCATTAAAAGAAATTTTAGGAGGTGTAATTTCTATGATTTCTGCTCCGCCTTTTTTAAGTTTTTCAACATTAGCTGCATAGATAGAATCGGATAATAAAGATTTGATAGCACCTAATTTTATACCTTTCAATTGACTTCTAAATCCGTTTTTAGTATGGCTTGTATTAATTTTCTTAGAGGCTGTATCATTTTCATCAAAACCTAACATGGCATCCATAAAAATGGCATTATCAATCACAGATTTTGTCATTGGTCCTGGAGTATCTAAGGTTGATGAAATGGGCACAATTCCAGTTCTACTTAAAACCCCAATTGTTGGTTTTAAACCTACCACAGAATTTAAACTAGAAGGCGATGTTATTGAACCCGCAGTTTCTGTACCTACAGCAGCTACTGCAAAATTTGCTGCAACTGTTACTCCACTTCCTGCAGAGCTTCCTCCTGTCTCAAACTCTCCTCTTCCATAAGGATTTAAAGTTTGTCCACCTACAGCTGAATATCCTAAAGGACAACCAGAACAGAAAAAATAAGCCCATTCACTTAAGTTTACCTTACCTAAAATCAAGGCACCATTTTCTTTTAATTTTTCCACAATAAAAGCATCGTTTTTAGTGTAATTTCTTTGCAAAGCTAGTGCTCCTGCAGTAGTTGGCATTTCTTTAGTGTTGATGTTATCTTTTAATAAAATTGGCATTCCAAATATGGAAGAATCAGAAACTTTGTTTTTGTTTTTATCTTTTGCTCTAGCTTCATTTAAAACATTAGGATTTAAAGCGATGATAGCATTTAATGATTTTGTAGAATCGCTTTCAAACTTTCTAATTCTATACAAATAAAATAAGGTAAGTTTTTCGTATGTTAATTTACCTTCTTTAACATTTTTTTGTAATGTAGGTATGTTTTGCTCTAAAATTAAAGGTTTTAAGGCTTGATACTCATCTTCTGAAAAATAAGCTAAATCTTCTTGAAAAGGTTCAAAAACCGAATTCATATCTAAAACTTTAGATTGAAAAAGTTTAAATTGCATTCTTTTTTTAGGATGATTCTGCTGTTCTGCTAATTCAGTTGTTTCGTCATATTTTTTAAAAATTACCTCTGGTTGTTTTTCTTTTGTTTTGCAAGAAAATAAGAATACAACTGAGCATAGTAGGCAAATAAATTTCTTCATGATAAATATTTTTATCAAATATACCATTTAAACCTTTTTATAAAAAATACAATTTGGTAACAAAGTTGATAAATCTTAATAATATTTCAACATTTCTTAACTTTAATTTGTATTATTAAAATTGAAATCTAGTTTAAATCAAACTAATGGAAAAAAATTTGTAATTAATAATGTGAGTTCGACTTGAAAAACGCTGTCTAGTGGATAGCTACTTTTTTATTATCTAAAACGAATGTCAATTCGATTGAAATGGAGAAATCTGAGTCTAAATTTGAGATTTCTGAACTACACTATGTTTCGTTCAAAATGACAACACTTTAATTTTCAAACAAATAAACCTCATTACCCCAGAGAAGTTAAATCGAACTCACGATAATAAGTAATAGTTTTACCTAAAAAAAAATCCAAAACTAATTTCGTTTTGGATTTTTTTTAATATTGAAGATTTTGAGCTTGCTATTTTAATTTCTTTTTAACAGCTATTTCTTTGTAAGCTTCGATTACATCGCCTTCTTGAATATCATTATAGTTTTTAATTTGTATACCACAATCATATCCTTTTGCAACTTCTCTAACATCATCTTTGAAACGTTTTAATGAACTCAACACACCATCGTGTACTACGATTCCGTCTCTAATAATTCGTATTTTAGAATCTCTATAGATTTTTCCAGACATCACCATACAACCTGCAATGTTACCCACTTTAGAAATTTTATAAACTTCTCTAATTTCTACATTACCTGTAATTTCTTCTTTCATTTCAGGAGACAACATTCCTTCCATGGCATCTTTCAAGTCATTGATGGCAGCATAGATAATAGAATAGGTTCTAATATCAACTTCTTCTCTGTCTGCAACTGCTCTTGCATTACCTTGTGGTCTTACATTAAACCCAACAATAATAGCATCTGAAGCTGTTGCTAATAACACATCACTTTCAGTAATTGCACCTACACCTTTATGTAAAATATTTACCTGAATTTCTTCTGTTGATAATTTTTGGAAAGAATCTGTTAAAGCTTCTACAGAACCATCTACATCTCCTTTTAAGATGATGTTTAATTCTTTAAAGTCACCTAAAGCAATTCTACGTCCAATTTCATCTAATGTTAATGTTTTCTGAGTTCTAACAGACTGCTCACGTTGTAATTGAGAACGTTTTGATGCAATTTGTTTTGCTTCTCTTTCATCTTCAAAAACATTAAACTTATCACCTGCCTGTGGTGCACCATCTAAACCTAATATTGAAACAGGAGTTGATGGACCAGCTTCTTTAACTTTTCTTCCTTTATCATCAAACATAGCTTTAACTTTACCACTATGTTTACCTGCTAAAATATAATCACCAATTTTTAGTGTTCCTGCTTGTACTAAAATTGTAGTTACATAACCTCTACCTTTATCTAAGAGTGCCTCTACAACTGTACCAACAGCATTTTTATCAGGATTTGCTTTTAATTCTAAAACTTCAGCTTCTAGTAAAACTTTTTCTAATAATTCATCAATTCCTTGACCTGTTTTTGCTGAAATATCTTGAGATTGTATATTACCTCCCCATTCTTCAATCAATAAATTCATTGAAGATAATTGTGTTTTTACATTATCTGGATTGGCATTAGGTTTATCAATCTTATTGATTGCGAAAATTATTGGAACTCCAGCAGCTTGTGCATGAGAAATAGCTTCTTTGGTTTGTGGCATAACATCATCATCTGCTGCAACCACAATAATCACTAAATCTGTTACTTGAGCACCTCTTGCACGCATTGCTGTAAAGGCTTCGTGACCTGGTGTATCTAAAAATGCTATTTTTTGATCGCCAACGTTTACTGAATATGCACCAATGTGTTGTGTAATTCCTCCACTTTCACCATCAACAATATTTGCATTTCTAATATAATCTAGTAGAGATGTTTTACCATGATCTACGTGCCCCATAACTGTAATAATTGGTGCGCGTAATTCTAGGTCTTCTGGTTTATCTTCTATTTCTTCAATAGATTCTTCTACTTCTGCACCAACAAACTCTACTTTATAATTAAATTCTTCTGCAACAATAACTAAGGTTTCAGCATCTAAACGCTGATTCATTGTTACCATCATTCCTAACATCATACAAGAAGAGATAATCTGAGTTACTGGCACCTCCATCATTGTAGCAACTTCACTTACAGTAACAAATTCTGTTACTTTTAAGATTTTATTATCTAATGCTTGTGCTTCTAATTCTGCTTCAGTTTGCTCTTTGTGAGCATCTCTTTTATTTCTACGATATTTAGCTCCTTTACCTTTAGAAGATTTTCCTTGCAGTTTCTCTAGAGTTTCTCTTACCTGCTTTTGGATTTCTGCTTCTGTTGGTTCTTCTTTTTTAACTGGAGTTCTTTGATTTCCTCTACCTCTAAAACCTGGTTTATTATTGCCTTGACCTCCTCTATTATTTCCTCTATTACTACTAGTTCCTGGTCTAGAATTGGCAGGTTTACTAATACGTTTACGCTTTTTCTTTGCGTCTGTATTGGAAGTTTTTTTAGGATCTGGCTTTTTCTTTTTAGGTCTTTCAAACTGTTTTAAATCAATTTTTTTACCTGTAAAATTAGGGCCATCTAACTTCTTATACTGTGTTTTAATAGCTTCAGCGTTTTCTGCAGTAACCTCTTCTGGTTTAGCATCTGCTTTAGAATTATCGCCTCTATTATCTTTTTTAACATCAACCTTAGAAGCTGCTTTTTCTATAGCTGATACTGACTTTTTAACTGGAGGTGTTTGTTGTTTTACAGTTTTAGTTTCTTCAACCACAGGCTCCTCTTGTTTTTTGGGAGCTGGCACTTCTTCTTTTGGTTCTTCTTTAACTTCAGCTACAGGTTTAACTTCAGCTACAGGTTCCTCCTTAGGTTTTTCAACTGTTTTTGGCTCCTCTTTTGATGGTTCAGGTTTTTTGCCTGCATTGTCAATATCTATTTTACCAACAGTTTTAAACGATAACTTATCTGCTTTGGCCTTAAGAACTTCTTCTTTCTTTGCTTCTTCTTTCTTTGCTTCTTCCGCTCTTTTTTTCTCTAATTTAGCTTCTAGTTCTAAACGAATTGCCTCTTTTTCTTTTCGCTTTTCTTCGCCAACTTCTTTAGATGCTGCTTTTTTATTTGCATCAGTTTCAAAGCCATCTTGAAGCACTGAATAGATTTCACTAGAAATTTTAGTAGTTGGTCTTGCTTCAATTTCATGACCATTCTTTGCTAAATATTCTACTGCTCTATCCAAAGAAATGTTTAATTCTCTTAGAACTTTGTTAAGCCTTATTGTTTTGCCTACAGACATATATTCTTTTTAACTTTATATTTGTAAAAATATAATTTTTACTTTATTTCTCTACTATATTATTCTTCGAATTCTTCTTTTAAAATTCTTTGAACATCTATAATGGTTTCTTCTTCTAAATCGGTTCTTTTTACCAATTCAGCTACACTTGTTTCAAGTACGCTTCTTGCTGTATCTAAACCAATTTTAGTAAACTCACTAATAATCCAACTTTCAATTTCATCAGTAAACTCGGTTAACTCTACATCTTCTTCTTCTAAACCTTCACGTTTAACATCAATTTCGTAGCCTGTTAACTCACTTGCTAAACGAATATTAACACCACCTCTACCAATTGCTTTTGATACTTCTTCTGGTCTTAATAAAACGCTAACCCTACCTTTTTTACCATTTTTTTCTTCTTCGTACATTTCAATTTCCATTGAAGTTACCTTTGCAGGACTTAATGCTCTTGAAATAAACAACTGTTCGTTTTTGGTGTAATTGATAACATCAATATTCTCGTTACCTAGCTCACGAACAATACCGTGAATTCTAGACCCTTTTACACCTACAC
>NZ_CBFHZT010000070.1:0-10722 GCF_965660385.1 Polaribacter sp. | reverse complement strand
AAGGTAACCCTTATCAGTTCTAGAAAATTGGAAAATGTCCCACAAGCAGATGTAACAATTATTGCAGTTTCAGATGATGCTATTGCAGAAGTTTCTTCAAAAATTAATAATGATTTTGTAGTCCACACTTCTGGTGCCTGCGCTGTTAATGCATTGAAAAACCCAAATAAAAAGGGGGTTTTTTATATGTTACAAACATTTTCTAGAGATAAAAAAGTTGACTTTACTAAGATTCCTTTTTGTTTAGAGGCAGAGGATTTCAAGGCTTTAGAAATCTTAAAACGTTTGGCAAAACACTTAGGAAATAAAATATACATCATAAATTCTGAACAACGAAAAATATTACATATAGCCGCTGTTTTCGTTAATAATTTTACCAATCACTTGTATAAAATAGGGAATGATATTTGTTCTGATTATCATATTCCTTTCGAAATTTTATATCCTTTAATTAATGAAACTTCAGAAAAAATTCAAAAAATATCACCAGAAAATGCACAAACTGGTCCTGCCATAAGAAATGATGAAAAAACAATAAAAAATCACTTAAATTTGTTGGATAAGAAACAACAAAAAATTTATAAAATCTTGACGAAATCAATTCAGGATTCATAAAAATATATAATTATCACCTTAAACAAAGTCAAAAGGTATTTAATACAAATATGGAAATTAGTTACAAGCAATTATTACCTAAAATCACAACATTTATTTTTGATGTAGATGGTGTTTTAACCAACGGAATGTTAACCATAATGCCAAGTGGAGAATTGGTAAGACACATGAATGTTAAAGATGGTTATGCAATGAAAACCGCGTTGAACAAAGGGTTTAGAGTATGTATTATTTCTGGCGGCACCAATGAAGCTGTAAAAAGTAGACTGGCTGCTTTAGGAATCGAAGATATTTATTTAGGTGCTCATAATAAAATAGTTCAGTATAAAGAGATTGTTAAAAAATACAATTTAACACATAACGAAGTTTTGTATATGGGAGATGATATCCCTGATATTCCTGTGATGCAAAAAGTTGCAATGCCTACATGTCCAAACGATGCAGTACCAGAAGTACAACAAACTGCTAAATATATTTCTAATATAAAAGGTGGCGAAGGTTGTGTAAGAGATGTTATTGAACAAGTTTTAAAGGTTCAAGAAAAATGGGATAATTATTTTGATGCAACTTTATAAAATGAAATTGAAGCTCTATTTTTCTCTTGTTTTTTTACTTATTTCAGTTTCAATAAATGCACAAGATGTTTTCGGTAAATGGAATAATAGAGATGAAAAAACTGGAGAAATCGATTCAGTTGTAGAAATTTATAAAAAGAATGGGAAGCTTTTTGCTAAAATTATTGATATTACAGACCCCGAATTAAAAAATGGTTTATGTACCAAATGTAAAGGCAGTAAAAAAAACAAACCAGCTTTGGGTATGGATGTTTTATACAATTTAGAAAAAAAGAACAACAAATGGATTGGTGGTTATGGATTAGAACCCAGAACCGGTCAGTACTTTAATGTATATATTAAACTTGTAAAACCAAATAAATTAAAAATTAGAGGGTATGCAGTTATTCCTTTTTTTGGCAAAACCGTGTATTGGGATAGAAAATTATAATATTTAAATTAACGATAAGCATTACAATTATGAAAAAAGCAATTTTAACAGTACTATTAGTTTCATTATCAATTTCATTAAACGCACAAACTATTTTTGGAAAATGGCATTCAACCAATGATGAAACAGGGAAAGTTGATTCTGTAATTGAAATGTATGAAAAGAATGGAAAAGCATATGCTAAAATTGTAGAAATTAAAAACCCTGAAAGACAAACCGCTGTTTGTGATTTGTGTGAAGGAGAAAACAAAGGAAAACCGATTTTAGGTTTAGAAATTTTAACAGGGTTAGAAAAAGACGATGATGAATGGTCTGGGGGTGAGATTTTAGATCCAAGAAATGGTAAAGTATATCAATGTTATATTGAATTGGTGAAACCAAATAAGTTAAAACTTCGTGGTTATGTTGGTTTTTCTTTATTGGGTAAAACGAAGTACTGGAAAAGAGCGGAGTAAATATAGTAATTAGGATTTAGTAATTAGGATTTAGTAATTAGTAATTGATAATTGATAATTGATAATTTGTAATTAGTAATCAAACGTAAAATGACAATTTAAAATCATTCCTTTGGTTTAATTTTGATGGGATTTTTCTAATTCTTTTCTTCCAACATAGGTACAAAGGCAAAATCTCCCAACTCATGTTTTTCGAATTCTTTGGCCGATTTTCTAATAAATAAGGTCATTATTTGTTTTTTGTCACCAACAGGAATCAACAACATCCCTCCTACTTTTAATTGAGCCAATAAAGGGTTTGGCACATAAGGTGCACCAGCTGTAACAATAATTTTATCAAAAGGCGCTTTTTCTTTTAAACCAATATATCCATCTCCAAAAATAAATTTCTTGGGTTTATAGCCCAAAGTTGGCAAAAAACGTGATGTTTTTTTAAACAACTCATTTTGCCTTTCAATAGTATAAACTTCTGCTTTTAACTCTAATAAAACTGCAGTTTGATAGCCAGAACCTGTACCAATTTCTAAAACTTTATCGCCTTTTTGAATGGCTAACGTTTGTGATTGAAATGCAACAGTATAAGGTTGAGAAATGGTTTGATCGGCTGCAATTGGGAATGCTTTATCTTGATAAGCGTGCGATTCAAAACTGGAATCGATAAACAGATGTCTTGGAATTTTTCGAACAGCATTTAGCACATTTTCATCGGTAATGCCTTTTGCTTGTAAAACTGCAGCTAATTGATTTCTAAGTCCTTGGTGTTTTGCTGTATCTCTCAATGTTGTTTAATTTCAAAAGTTTAAATGTAGTAATAAATTCTTATAATATTGTATCTTTGTTTCGTCTGATTTTTTTCGGATTTACAATATACATCAAAATTTATTTCAACAAAGAAAACTACCATTACACTAAATTCTTTAGAATTAGTTTGCTTTGTTTGCAATTACAAATAACACATAACTTATGCTTAAAATTGGAGTTTTAGGAGCTGGTCATCTTGGAAAAATACATTTAAAATTATTAAAACAATCAGAAAAATATGAGCTAGTTGGCTTTTATGATCCTTCTAAAGAAAATGCAAAGAAGGTTGTTGATGATTTTGGATATACTTATTTTGATTCAATTGATACTTTGATTGATGCTGTAGAAGTTATTGATATCGTGACTCCTACTTTATCTCATTTTGATTGTGCTAAAAAAGCAATCGAAAAAGGTCGTCATATTTTTATTGAAAAACCAATTGCGAAAACGGTATTAGAAGCAGAAGGAATTAGAACCTTGGCAAATAAGCATAAAGTAAAAGGGCAAGTAGGGCATGTAGAACGTTTTAACCCAGCTTTTACTGCTGTTAAAGATAAAATACACAACCCTATGTTTATTGAAACACACAGGTTAGCAGAATTTAATCCTAGAGGTACAGATGTGCCTGTCGTGTTAGATTTAATGATTCATGATATCGATATTATTTTATCGTGTGTAGATTCTAAGGTAAAAAATGTACATGCAAGTGGAATTTCTGTAATTTCCGAAACTCCAGATATTGCAAATGCAAGAATTGAGTTCGAGAATGGTTGTGTGGCTAATTTAACAGCTAGCCGAATTTCTATGAAAAATATGCGTAAAACTCGTTTTTTTCAAAAAGATGCCTATATCTCTGTAAACTTTTTAAGTAAGGAGTCTGAAATTGTTAGAATTCAAGATGCTCCAGAAAATCCAGATGAATTTGCTATGATTTTAAAGAATGATGAAGGTATAGAAAAACAAATTTATTTTGAAAACCCTGAAGTTACTAGCAACAATGCCATTTTAGATGAGTTAGAAACTTTTGCAGATGCCATAAACAATAACACAACACCTATTGTTACCTTAAGTGCTGGTACTGAAGCTTTGCGTATTGCTCAGTGGGTAATTGATTCTTTTAAATCAGAAAAAGACGTTAATTTATAGCCTTGGTTGGCAAAAAAGTGCGTTAGGGATTGAACGCGTGTTTGAGCTCTTACGCTTTTGGGCGTAAAGCGAGTAGTGAAAGCCCGTTAAAACGCCCAAATAATATTAAAAGATTGAAATATTAAATAATTCAAAATTAGAATCTTTTAATTTTTCAATTATTAATTCTTAAAATAAACATTGATGAAAAATATAGCTGTAATTGGTGCTGGAACCATGGGAAATGGAATTGCACATACGTTTGCGCAGTGCAATTATAAGGTACATTTAATTGATATTTCTGAAATTGCTTTACAAAAAGGTTTATCTACAATTTCTAGAAATTTAGATAGAATGATTGCTAAAGAAAAAATTTCTGAGGCTGAGAAAACTACAACTTTAGGTAACATATCTACATTTACAAATATTGCAGAGGGTGCAGTTGGTATGGATTTAGTGGTGGAAGCCGCAACTGAAAACTCGGTTTTAAAATCTAAAATTTTTAAAGAATTGGATGCTATTTGTGATGTTGATACTATTTTAGCAACAAATACATCATCAATTTCTATCACACAAATTGCTGCAGTTACCAACAGACCCGAAAAAGTAATTGGGATGCACTTTATGAATCCTGTACCGATTATGAAATTGGTAGAAATTATTAGAGGCTACAATACCACAGATGAAACTACAAATACAATTGTTAAACTCTCTAAAGAAATTGGTAAAATTCCTGTAGAAGTGAATGATTACCCAGGTTTTGTGGCAAACCGAATTTTAATGCCAATGATTAACGAATCGATTGAGACTTTGTATAATGGTGTGGCTGGTGTGGCTGAAATTGATACGGTTATGAAATTGGGTATGGCACACCCAATGGGACCTTTGCAATTGGCAGATTTTATTGGTTTAGATGTTTGTTTATCTATTTTAAACGTGATGTATGATGGCTTTAAAAACCCAAAGTACGCTCCTTGCCCACTCTTAGTAAATATGGTAATGGCTGGCAAATTGGGTGTAAAATCTGGTGAAGGTTTTTACGATTATGCAGAAAGTAGAAAAGCTGAAGTTGTTGCTAAAATGTTTCGTTAATCTATGAAAGCATTGCTGTTTTGTAGTCTTTTTTTTTGTTTTTCAATATATAGTCAAGTTGAAAAACAATCAAAACTAAAACCTTACAAAATAGGTTTTTTGTACAATTATGCGTCTAATGAAAATTTTTTAAATGACGATCCTGACTATACCTACACCACAAATACTTATAAAGCACAAGCATTTTATAAATTAACAAACTGGAAAAGTTTAGAGGTTGAATTAATTGTACAACCACAAATCCAATTTTTACAACATCAATTATTGAACAAATGGTATATAACACCTGATCAAGAAAATGTTGATGAGAAAATAGCCGAATTTACACAACCAAAATCAATGAATATGTATGGTGTTGAATTTGGTTTTGGTTTCAAAAAACAACTTTTAACGAAATTAAAGATTCAAGGAACTATTAGTTTAGGTTTTAATTATATTGATACAAGAACAGAACGTTTAGCAAAAGGATTTACATTTAATGAAAATTTTTCATTAGGATTCTCTTATAAAATGCTTTCAAATTCTTACCTATATTTGGGTTCCAATGTATTCGGACACGTATCTAACCTAGATTTTCAAAAACCAAATGATGGTTATAATGTTTTTGGTTTTGAGGTTGGATATGCTATTCTACTTTAAAAATAAAAAGGCTGTCTGAATTTTGTTTTAAATTTTCAGACAACCTTATTAGTAAAATTGTTTAAATTGAAATTACTTACCTAACCAAGAATTTAACATCCAAATTGTTTTTTCTTGTTCAGCAATAAAATCACTCATCATAGCATTTGTACCTTCATCATCTGCATCTGCAGACAAATCTAAAATTTCTCTTTCAATGGTTAATAATTCTGATAAAGAGTTTACAATAAGCGCTACACTTTCTACATCTTTAGAAATATTTTTACCAACAGGTACAGAAGCATTTTCTATATAATCTGTAAACGTATGCAAAGGTTTACCTTGCAATGTTAAAATACGTTCTGCAATCTCATCGATTTTAACTTGAGAATCTGTATAAAACTCTTCAAATTTTAAGTGTAATTCAAAAAAGTTTTTTCCTTTAATATTCCAATGTAAGCCTCTTAAATTTTGGTAATAAATTTGAAAATTTGCTAATAATCCATTTAATTTATTCACTAAAATTAAATTTTTTTCTTTGTTTAAACCTAATATTGTTGTTTTCATTATATCGTATTAATTTTATAAGACAAATTTATGAATAATTTAAAGCAATAAGTTATTGTTATTATTGATAGAATTAATATCTTTATCGTAAAAAATTATTTAATGACAATTACCCAATTAAAATACGTTTTATCTGTTGCTGAATATAAAAATTTTACGGTAGCAGCAGAACATAGCTTTGTTACACAACCTACCTTGAGTATGCAAATACAAAAGCTTGAAGATGAGTTAGATATTCAAATATTTAACCGCTCTAAAAAACCGATTGAATTAACAGATGTTGGTAAAAAAATTGTAGAACAAGCTAAAGTTATTGTTGATGAAAGCAATAGAATTTTAGATATAGTGCATCAACAAAAAGGATTTATTGGTGGCGAATTTCGTTTAGGAATTATTCCTACGATTATGCCAACATTATTGCCGATGTTTTTGTATAATTTTACGAAAAAATATCCAAAAGTTAAGTTAATCATTGAAGAGCTAACTACGGAGGAAATTATTAGAAAATTATCTGATGGACATATAGATGCTGGTATAGCAGCTACACCTTTAGAAAACGAAGGTATTAAAGAAAGACCTTTATATTATGAGCCTTTTGTAGGTTTAATTCCACAAAATCATAGACTATTTAAAAACAAAAATATTTCTGAAAATGATTTAGAAATGGAAGATATTTTGTTGTTAGAAGATGGTCATTGTTTTAAAGATAGTGTTATTAATTTGTGTAGAGCGCATAAAATAGACAATAAAAAAGGTTTTCAATTAGAAAGCGGAAGTTTTGACACCTTAATAAAACTTTCTAAAGAAGGTTTAGGAATGACTTTGTTGCCTTATTTACATACCTTAGATTTAACTGAAAGCGATAAAAAGCATTTACGTGAATTTGATTCACCACCACCAGCAAGAGAAGTAAGTTTAATTTATCATAAATCGCAATTAAAAATGCAATTGATTGAAGCGTTAAAGAAAACGATTGATGGTGTAATTAGAGGTGCAATTTCTTTTTCTGATGTAAAAATTATAAGTCCTTTACAAAAAAAATAAAAATTCTTATTAATTATATTTTATAAAAAAACCTTTAAATTGATAAAATTTAAAGGTTTTTCTTTGTTACAAAATGAGCTAGATATAATAGTCTAAGCATACATGCTATCTCGTAATTCTTTTATTTTTTTATCAGATAAATATTCATCAAAAGTGGTGTATCTATCTATAGCACCTTTTGGTGTTAGCTCTATAATTCTGTTAGCAACAGTTTGTGCAAACTCATGATCGTGTGTAGATAACAAAACTGTACCTTTAAAATTAATTAATGAGTTATTTAAAGCTTGTATAGACTCTAAATCTAAATGGTTTGTTGGCTCATCTAACAACAAAATGTTAGCTCTTTTCATCATCATTCTAGATAACATACATCTAACCTTCTCTCCTCCAGAAAGTACATTACTTTTCTTTAAAGCTTCTTCTCCAGAGAAAATCATTTTACCTAAAAAACCTCTTAAAAATACTTCTTCACGCTCTTCTTCAGTTTGTGCATACTGTCTTAGCCAATCTACTAAATTCAAGTTTCCGTTTTGAAAAAAAGAAGAATTGTCTAAAGGCAAATACGATTGTGTTGTTGTTACACCCCAAGAAAATTTACCTTCGTCAGCTTTTTCATTACCAGAAATTATTTCATAAAATGCAGTAATAGCTCTTGAGTTTTTAGAAATAATAGCTACTTTATCTCCTTTATTTAAATTGATGTGAATATCGTGAAATAACTTTTCGCCTTCAAAAGATTTACTTAATCCTTCTACATTTAAAATTTGATCTCCTGCTTCACGATCTCTTTCAAAAATAATGGCTGGGTATCTTCTGCTAGATGGTTTAATATCTTCTACATTTAACTTCTCAATCATTTTTTTACGAGAAGTTGCTTGTTTAGATTTGGCAACATTGGCAGAAAAACGACGAATAAACTCTTCTAATTCTTTCTTTTTATCTTCTGCTTTTTTATTCTGCTGAGCTCTTTGTTTTGCAGCCAATTGGCTAGATTCATACCAAAAGGTATAATTTCCAGAATAATGGTTTATTTTACCAAAATCGATATCAGAAATATGCGTACAAACAGCATCTAAAAAGTGTCTGTCGTGCGAAACTACAATGACACAATTATCATAATTTGATAAAAAATGTTCTAACCAACTAATAGTTTCAAAATCTAAGTCGTTGGTAGGTTCATCCATAATTAACACATCTGGATTTCCAAAAAGCGCTTGTGCAATTAATACACGTACTTTTTGTTTACCATCTAAATCTTTCATTAAGGTATAATGTAGGTCTTCAGAAATCCCTAAATTAGATAACATTGCTGCTGCATCAGAATCTGCATTCCACCCATTCATTTCTTCAAATACTATTTGAAGTTCTCCAATTTTCTCTGCATTTTCATCAGTATAATCTGCATATAAAGCATCAATTTGCTTTTTAATAGAAAACAATTCTTTGTTTCCCATAACTACAGTTTCCAAAACAGGATACTCATCAAACTCATTATGATTTTGAGACAAAACAGACATACGTTTTCCTGGTTCTAAATGTACCTGACCAGAAGTTGGATCTTGTTTACCTGAAAGAATTTTTAAAAATGTTGATTTTCCTGCTCCATTTGCTCCAATAATTCCATAACAATTTCCTGTTTGAAATTGCGTATTAACTTCATCAAATAAAACACGTTTTCCAAATTGAACCGATAAGTTAGAAACTGATAACATATATTTGTTTTAAATTTCTGCAAAAGTAATAAATTGATTTTTCTTAAGTACCTCAATTTAAAGCTCATTTCTTAAAAAAAGAAGATTTATTTTTAACAGCGCATTAACAAAACAGATAGGGTTCTATGGTTAAATTTGCTCATGGTATTTTGACAATATATATATGACAAAAAACACAATATTACTATTTAAATTTTCTATATTTTTTTTCTTAATTAGTTGTAATTCAGACAATAAAATTACAGAAACCTATTTTGGTGGTAAAATTATTAATCCTAAATCTAACCAAGTAGTCTTGTATTCTATGGAAAAAGTAATAGACACTTTTTTCTTAGACAGCAACAATAGATTTATTGGAAAAATTAAAAATGCCAATGAAGGTTTGTATCATTTTTCTCATGGTGATGAAAATCAATATGTATATATAGAACCAAAAGATAGTTTAATGCTACGATTAAATACCTGGGATTTTGATGAATCTTTGGTTTTTGCAGGTAAAGGAGCAGAAAGAAATAATATTTTAATTGATTGTTTTTTAGAAAATGAAAATGATAGAAAACTTTTTTATCATTTTAATAAATTAAATCCGCAAGGTTTTACGAATAAAGTAGATTCTTTATTAGCCGTAAAAATGATAACGTATCATGAATATGTGCAGAATCATCCCAATGAAACTTTAGGTTACCGAGAAATTTTAAAAACGGCACTAACCTATCCAATCTATGCGCGTTCTGAAAGATATCCATATATAAATACAAAATACACAGAGGATGGTAATTTTCCTGAATTGAACAAAACATTTTATAATTACAGAAAAAATATTGTGATCAATAAGGACTCTTTAATGTATTTTCCTCCTTACTCAAGCTATATTAGAAATTACTTGTATAATAAAACGTATTCATTAGGGCATCCACCAACTAAGAAAGAATATTCTTCTAAATTTACGATAGACTTATTAAAAATAATCGATAAAAATATAACCATTGAGCAAACTAAAAATGCCATTTTAAGACAAACAATTATAAGTCATTTTTTTAACAAATCTAGTTGTAATATTGATGGTGAAGCTTTTAATACTTTCTATACATTATCCACAAATAAAAAAGATAAAGAACTAATTACCAGACTATTAAATGATGTAAAATCAGTACCTACTCATAAAAAATTACCAAATTTTAAAATTACCAATTACAATAATACTTCTCATGATATTTTTGATGTTATTAAAAATAAAAGTACTTTTTTGTTTTTTTGGAGTTCTGAGTATGTATCTAAAGCATACATAGGTAAGAGAATGAGTTATTTAGCTAACAATTATCCTAATATAAATTTTATTCAAGTAAAAATTGATGGAAATACTAAGGATAGAATTCAGAAAATTGATATTAAAAATCAATATTATTTAAATTCAGATAGTAAAGCTCATCAATTTTTAAGTAGCAAAATGCCGCGATCAATATTGGTAAACAAACAAGGTAAAGTGATAAATGCTTATGCCACAATATCTTCAAGAAATTTAAATCCTTATCTAAAGGAATTGAATGAAAATTAATTCTAGTACTTTATAGGTCTATATTCATTTTATTTAAACTACATTTGCACGATTTTAATTTTGTGAAGATCACAATAAGAAATCAAGTCGATATATAAACTGATTTGCAGGTGGGCGTTCTGTGAATCTACAA
>NZ_CBFHZT010000069.1:0-10860 GCF_965660385.1 Polaribacter sp. | reverse complement strand
TTCATCTGCAAAAGTAGAAACAAATGCTAAGCTTTGCCCTTTTAAAAGTTTGTCTACAGCTTTTTTTGTTCTTTTGGTTAAATGCTTTTCTGCTATTTTACCAGTAACTCTGTGGCCATTTTTACCCCAAAAAACAGCATCGTCAGAAGATGTTTTCATCATAAAAAATGCAGGTATCAACAATAATAATTTAAATTTCATTGAATTGTTTTAAAGTTATTTTAGACAAAAGTATAAAAATAATCATGAGAAATTTTGGAAAATCATAAAAAAATAGTATATCTTTGTGATATCATTTTAATATCAATATAAAATCAAGTTAAATGGAAGCAGAAAAAATTATTAAACCCGCAAATGGGTACCTAATGTTATTAGTAGTTCTTATCTTATTTTTTGGTGGACTTACCATGTCTTTTGTACAACAAACACCTTTATACGTTCCAGTTATTGTAATTGGTTTTATTGGCTTTTTTGGATTTATTTTAGTGAATCCAAACACCTCAAAAGTTGTTGTTCTGTTTGGTAAATATGTAGGTACTATAAAAGCAAACGGTTTGTATTGGGCAAACCCTTTGTATACCAAAAAGAAAATTTCTTTAAGAGCAAGTAATTTTGATAGTGAACGTTTAAAAGTAAATGATAAATTGGGTAATCCTGTAATGATTTCTACAATTTTAGTGTGGCGAGTTACCAATACTTACAAAGCTGCTTTTGATGTAGATAATTATGAAAACTTTGTACGTGTACAAACAGATGCTGCTGTAAGAAAACTAGCAAGCATGTACCCTTATGATAATTTTGCTGATGAGGGTGTAGATGAGGATATTACATTAAGATCTAGTGTTAATGAAGTTTCTGAAGCTTTAGAAAAAGAAATTGATGAACGTTTAACTATTGCTGGTATAGAAGTTTTAGAAGCTAGAATTGGGTATTTAGCTTATGCCAATGAAATTGCTTCAGCTATGTTAAAAAGACAACAAGCTACTGCAATTGTAGCTGCAAGACATAAAATTGTACAAGGTGCAGTAGAAATGGTAGAAATGGCTTTAGACGAACTAAACAAAAAACAAATTGTGGAATTAGATGAAGAACGTAAAGCAGCAATGGTAAGTAACTTATTAGTTATTCTTTGTGGTGATAAAGAAGCTTCACCTGTTGTAAATGCTGGAACATTAAGCCACTAGATGAATAATAAAAAAAAATATAAAAAAGGAACAGGTATAGCAATAGGCATTTCAATTGGAACAGCAATTGGAGTGGCTCTTGGCAATATTGCAATAGGAATTTCTTTAGGATTGCTTTTTGGCCTTGCCTATGACTCAAAAATGTCTAAAAAATAAATAATGAAAAAGTATGTTCTTGTAAATGGTTATATTTCAATAAATAACGAGCGACTATTTTTGGATATAAATAAAACAAAAGATGATATAAAATCTAGAGGTGGATGGCTTGGAGTGTTTTTAGCCTTTATTGGAATAAGTGTTTTACATAGCATAAAAACAGTAGATTATTTTAAAACCTTTTTTAATTATTTTGATTTTGGTTTGAGAATTTTAGGAGGTATAACCATAATTGTAGTTTTAATTTATTTAATTTTTTTAAAAAAAAGAAAAAAGAATTTGATTCTTAATGATATACAAAGAATTGAATTAGATAAACTAGAATTTGAAACTGAAGTTTCCATAATTTTTAATGATAAAAGAAGGCAGGAACTAAATTTTAGAAATTTAGAAAATCAAATCGAGCCTTTTTTAGAGGAACTTAAAAAAAGAAACACAAGAATTAAAATTAAACATTTATAATGAAAGAAAAAAAATCATTATCAATTGGCATTGCTATAGCTTTAGGTACTTCTATTGGCTCATCTATTGGTACAGTAATTGGTTCTGTTACCAATAATGTGGCTATGGGAGTTTCACTTGGTGTTCCTTTGGGTGCTGCATTTGGATTATTAATTGGAGTACTTATAAACCAATATAAAGAAAAAGAAAAATGAAAGAATATAAAGTTGTTGAATTAAAGTTGGGGTTTAGAAATAGAGTTCAAAATTTTGAAGATTTATTAAACCAATATGCAAGAGAAGGTTGGAACTTAAAAGAAGTGCCTAGTGGATGGAATTCAGTAGTTTTTGAAAGAGATAAAAACAGATAATATGAAAGAATACAAGTTTTTAAAACAAAAAATGAGTTGGTCTAACAGTCAAAATAATTTTGAAGATGATATCAATTCGCATGCAAAACAAGGTTGGAGAGTAATTAATGTTTATTCTAATACAAATGGTGGTGTTTATGCGCTTTTAGAAAAAGATAAAAACCGATAAAAATGAAAGTTTTTAAAGAAGAACAACGTTTTACACAATTGTGGCTAATTGTTTTAATAGCAATAAGCCTTATTGTGCCTATAGTTATCATTCTTCAGGAATATTTAAAAGAAGAAACTAAAATGACGACTACTCAATTTGTTCTAACTACAACAGGAATTTTAGCTTCTACCCTATTTTTCTTTGCATTTAAATTAACCTCTAGAATAGATGAAAAAGGAATTTACTATAAATTCTTTCCTTTCCATTTAAAATTTAAACAAATTATGTGGAATGAAATTTCTAAAGCCTATGTAAGAACTTACGACCCAATAGGAGAATATGGTGGTTGGGGGTTAAAAGGAGGCTTTTTTTGGAGAAAATCTAAAGGAAGTGCTATAAATGTTTCAGGAGATGTTGGCCTTCAATTAGAACTAAAAAGTGGCAAAAAATTATTGTTAGGAACTCAGAAAAAAACAGAAGTTATAAACGTTTTAAAAACCTACGAAAATAAAATTCATGATTAGACTTATTTCATATTTAGTTATTTATATATTCGGAATTACAGTAACTATTGCACAAATTAAAAGCGAAGAAATTGTTATTGATAATCAAGCAATTCAATTACCAGGTACACTTAGTTTTTCTGATGAAAAACAACCTTTAGTGATTTGGGTACATGGCTCTGGATCTGTGAATAGAGATGGAAATCAACCCCAATATATAAAACAATTTAGGCAAGAAATAAACAAAAAAGGAATTGCTTTTTTTAGTTATGATAAAAGAACTGCAAATCCAAAAAATGTATCTTTCATTCAAGAAGATGGTATTTATTTCTCAGATTTTGTAAGCGATATTAAAGAAGTGGTCAATCATTTTAAAAATGATGAACGCTTTACAGAAATTATTTTAGTTGGGCACAGTCAAGGTTCTTTAATTGCAATGTTAGCTTTAAAAAATGTTGATAAATACATTTCAATTGCAGGTGCAGGAGAAACCATTGACAAAACTTTGATAAGACAAATTACAGCACAAAGTGCAGAATTTGGAAAACTTACTGAACAACATTTAAAAGAGTTAAAAGAAACCGGAGAAATTAAAGAAGTAAATCCGAATTTGATATCAATTTTTGCACCACAAAATCAACCTTTTTTAAGCTCTTGGATTAAAATAAATCCAGTTGAAGAAATTAAAAAAGTAACCATTCCTACACTTCTTATAAATGGAGATAAAGACATTCAAGTTCAAGTTTCTGATGCTCAAAAACTAAAAGAAGCCAAACCAGATGCACAACTGGTCATCATAGAAAACATGAATCATCCTTTAAAAGAAATTAAAAATGATGAAGATAATATGAAGTCTTACATGACTGCTGATTATCCTATTTCAAAAGAACTAATAACTGTAGTTACCGAATTTATAAAGAAATAAAACTAACGGATAAAGACCTAATAGCTAAAGACTAAACAATGTCAAAAAAGAAAGCTTTCGCTTTGCGAGTTAATGAAGATATGTTTAAGGCCATTGAAAAATGGGCTGCAGATGAATTTCGTTCTACCAATGGCCAAATAGAATGGATGCTAATGCAGGCTTTAAAAGAGGCAAAACGCGAACCTAAAAAGAAAGAAGAGTAAATTCTTAAGTAGTATAAATACCTAAGAATTTACACTTTTTTAAAAATTGAATCCAACACCTAATCTTATACTATTAATAGCTTCATCAACTCTAAAAGTTTTATTTAATTGAGAAAACTTGTGAACATACCTTACATCAATAA
Organism: Polaribacter sp.; assembly: GCF_965660385.1. Lineage (GTDB taxonomy): Bacteria > Bacteroidota > Bacteroidia > Flavobacteriales > Flavobacteriaceae > Polaribacter. The sequence goes on along the minus strand of NZ_CBFHZT010000069.1, from coordinate 6,784 downwards.
AAAAGTTTTTTCCTAAATAATATTCTGTCCCTAAATTAAAACCAAAACCAGCTTTATTGGCAATCTCATTTTTTTTGACTAATAAAACATTTGCTTGTAAACCAGAATAGATATTAAATCTTTTTAAGGCTTTGTATTTAAAAATAATTGGAATTTCCAGCGTATTGGATTCTCCACCCATTGCATAAATTATTTCTGTTCTAATTCCATATTTTTCAGATAAACTTTTTTCTACAAACAAGTTCACATAACTTGTACTGGGTTCACTTATTTCAGTTCGATTAGCAAAGGTAGTACTCGTCGTTACTCCAGTTAAGCTCGTAAACAAGAACACATCAAAACCACCTGCAATACCAAATTTCAATTTTTCTTTGTCAATTGCATCCTTTTCTTGACTAGTAATAGTTAAACTGGTAAATAAAATTAATGCAAAACATAATACTTTTTTCATAATTGGTTGATTTATTTATTAAGCACCAAATCTAGAATTTGACCTTGTTAATTTTTACTAAATTTTTAATAATTAAAACTTAATGCACGGTTAATTATTTACTAAATATGTTAATCTCTCCTAATTTTAATTTATAAATGAATTATAAATGATGGAAGTTTAAGTTCAACTGTTAAAAAAAACGCTCAATTTTTATTGCACGTTTTCTATTTTGTATATTGTCATTCAATTCAAATAATTCAAACTTTAAAACATGAAAAAAATCATCACTTTTCTTTTTTTACTAGGCTCTACGCTACTCTTTTCTCAAGAGTTTTCTATGGATTTGGTAAAAAATATGAAACCTAGAAACATTGGTCCTGGTGGAATGTCAGGACGTGTAACAGCTATCGATGTTGTAGAATCAAATCCAGATATTATGTATGTAGGTACAGCTTCTGGTGGTATTTGGAAATCTACTTCAGGTGGCATAAAATGGGAACCTATTTTTGATAAAGAACTCACAGCATCTATTGGTGCAGTTGCCATTCAACAATCAAATCCAAGTGTTATTTGGGCAGGTACAGGAGAAGGAAATCCTAGAAATAGTTTAAATGGTGGTTTTGGAATTTACAAATCTTTAGATGCTGGTAAAACATGGACAGCTATGGGTTTAGAAAAAACAAGACATATTCATAGAGTACTGATACATCCAACAAATCCAGATATCGTTTATGTTGGCGCAATTGGTTCTCCTTGGGGAGAGCACAAAGAGCGTGGCGTGTACAAAACTACAGATGGTGGAAAAACTTGGAAACAAATTTTGTACAATAATGAAAAAACAGGTGCTGCAGATTTAATTATGGATCCATCAAACCCTAATAAAATAATTGCAGCAATGTGGGAGCACAAACGCGATCCTTGGTTTTTTAATTCTGGAGGTGAAGGTTCTGGTTTATACATCACCCATGATGGAGGAGAAAATTGGAAAAAGGTAACCGAAAAAGAAGGTTTCCCAAAAGGAGATTTAGGTAGAATTGGTGTAGCTATTGCACCAAGTAATCCTAATATTATTTACGCCCTTGTTGAAGCTAAAAAGAATGCCTTATACAAAAGTGAAGATGCTGGATTTACTTGGAAAAAAATTAATGATAAACCTGGTATTGGAAACAGACCTTTTTATTATTCAGAAATCTACGTTGATCCTCAGAATGAAAATAGGGTTTTTTCTGTATTTACCTATGTAAATGTTTCGCAAGATGGTGGGAAATCATTTAAACAATTAATGCCTGCTTATGGAGTAGATAATGGTGTTCACCCAGATCATCATGCCTGGTGGATTCATCCAAAAGATGGTTCTTTTATGATTGATGGTAATGATGGTGGATTAAACATCACCAAAGATGGTGGAAAATCTTGGCGATTTATTGGCAACATACCTGTGGCACAATTTTATCACATTAATGTAGATAATGAGTTTCCTTATAATGTTTATGGGGGAATGCAAGACAATGGTTCTTGGAGAGGACCTGCTTATGTATGGAAAGCACAAGGAATTCGTAATTCTTATTGGCAAGAAATTTCTTTTGGTGATGGTTTTGATGTTGTGCCAGATAAAGACGATTCTAGATATGGATGGTCTATGAGTCAACAAGGTTCTGTGGTAAGATACGATTATGTTACAGGTAATAACTATTCTGTAAAACCTACACATCCCAATGCAGATGTTAAGTTACGTTTTAATTGGAACGCAGCGATTAATATAGATCCTTTTGATAATAACACATTATATTTTGGTAGCCAGTTTGTACATAAATCAACAGACAAAGGATTAACTTGGCAAGTAATTTCTCCAGATTTATCTACCAATGATCCAGAAAAATTAAAACAAGCTGAAAGTGGTGGTTTAACTATGGATGCTACTGGCGCTGAAAATCATTGTACAGTTTTAGTAATAGAACCTACTTCTTTAGAAAAAGATGTTTTGTGGGCTGCTACTGATGATGGGCAAGTACACATCACCAAAAATGGTGGAGAATCTTGGACAAATGTGGCAAAAAACATTAAAGATTTACCAGCAAATAGTTGGATAACACAAATTAAAGCATCAAACAAAAATAAAGGTGAAGCTTTATTAATAGCAAATGATTATAGACGTTTTAACTACACACCATATGCATACAGAACCAAAAACTATGGTAAGTCTTGGGAACGTATTGTAGATGAAAATGATGTACAAAGTTACACCTTATGTATAATTGAAGACCCAGAAAATGAAAACTTACTATTTTTAGGAACTGACGACGGTTTATATATTTCTATTGATGCTGGAAATAAATGGACTAAATGGACAGAAGGTTTCCCAACTGTACCAGTAAAAGATTTGATAATTCATCCAAGAGAAAACGATTTAATTATCGGTACTTTTGGAAGAGCTGCTTGGGTTTTAGATGATATTAGACCTTTACGAGCTATTGCTAATGGAGATGTTTTAGATAAAAAAGCACAATTATTTAATCCGCCAACCGCATATCAAGCAGCATACCAACAACCTACAGGAAGCAGGTTTGGTGCAGATGCAATGTATCAAGGAGAAAACAAAAATAGTGGAGCAATAATTTCTTACTATATTAATAAACCAAAAGTTGATAAAAAGAAATTAAAAGACAAGAAAAATGATAAGCCCTTGAAACCAGTTCAGAGTGACAACAAAAATGTTGTAAAATATGATTCTATAAAACTTGAGATTTTTGATGGAAACAGACAAATTAGAACCTTAAAATTTAAGGCTCCTAGAGAAAATGGAATTCATAAAACCACCTGGTATTTGAGAGAAAAAGGGGTTGATAGACCTTCTAGAAGTATTCGAAAATCTACAAGAGAACCTGGAGGAGTAACTGTAAAACCTGGAACTTACAAAGTAAAAATGACTTTTGGTGATGTAATATCAGAACAAAATATTACAGTTAAGTTTGACCCTAGGTTACAAATTTCTGATGACGCTATAAATCAAAAATATGAGGCTAGCAAAACACTAGAAGGCTACCAAGAAAAGATGGCAAATATCGTAAAGCAATTAGTTGAGAGTAAAAATACAGCTGAATCAATAAAAAAAGAACTCGTAAAAGCAGATGCTGAATCAAGTTCTGCAAACAAGAAGTATAAAGATGAAATAAAATCATCAACAAAAATTATTAAAAAGATTGATACTTTAATAGCAACTTACTTGGGTACCATTGATAAAAGACAAGGCATTACTAGAAATCCAGAAGTAACCGTTAGCCAACGTTTTAGTCAAGCTTCTAGATATATCCGTTCACGTTTTGGAGAACAAACAGAAACAGAAAAAATATTAATGAACCAATTTAAAGAAGCGTTTAAAAAAGCAGTTTCAGAAACCAATACTTTCTTCAATAACGATTGGATTACGTACAAGAAATCCGTAGAAAACATCAATATTTCACCTTTTAAAGAAACTAAAATTTATTCTACGAATTAAATTATTTATGAAGTATACATTCTTAATTTTGAGCTTGATTCTTTTATCTCATAAGATTCAAGCTCAAAATTTTGCTGAAAATCAACTAGGAACTTGGTACATGTACAATGGTTCTCATAAACTATCAGAAAAGTTTACGCTAAAAACTAGTTTTCATGTAAGGTATTATGAGTTTATTACCGAATATCAACAAGAAATTTACAGGTTAGGATTAAACTATAAAATCAATACAAAAATGGATTTTACTTTCGGCTCTGTATATTCCATTACAGATAAGTCTTATAAAGCTAATTTACCCGATTTGTATGAATATCGATTTTATCAAGATTTAAACATAAATAACAATTGGGGTAATTTTAAGGCAAAACATAGAGTGCGTTTAGCCCAGCGTTTTAGAAGACAAAATTTCACAAACAAAACTACACATAGAATTCGCTATGGATTATTTTTAAAATATCCGATATCAACAAAATTGACCACTTATGGTTTTAATGAAATTTTTATAAAATTTGCCACCAAAAATTTTGGACAAAATAGAACTGGTTTTGGTTTATTACAAGAAATAAGTAAGCAACTAAAAGTAAAATTAGGCTACATGTTCACCCAGTTTTCTAGCACAAAATCACATCGATTACAATTGGGTGTTATTCTAAAAACTAATCACATTAAGTAAAAAAATATATAATATGAGTATTTCAGAAATCAATAACGACATTCCTATTTTTGCAGGCGATACTACAATTTTTGGAATTCTTTGTGTTATTCTAGCATTGATTTTTTACACCTCCAAACTTAATTCTTTTAAAAAGTTTTATCAGATAGTACCAGCACTTTTACTTTGTTATTTTGTACCGTCAATTTTTAGCTCCTTAGGTATTATTGCAGATAAATGTATTGATGTTGATGCTACAATTGCCCATTTAAATTCTTTATATGGTAATCTTACTCATGTTACAGATTTAAACACTTTAAAGGAATATATTTCTTTAAATAAAATTGATAGTACTGTGTATTCTAAATTTACAGGAGGCAGCAAATTATATTATGTTTCTTCGCGATTTTTATTGCCAGCATCTTTAGTATTACTAACCTTAAGTATCGATTTAAAAGGTGTTTTTAAATTAGGTCCAAAAGCCCTAATTATGTTTTTAACGGCTACAATTGGTGTAATGATTGGTGGCCCTTTAGCTATTTTATTTTTCAATGTTGTTGCTCCAGATATATTAACCCAAGTAGAGGGTACAGAACTTTGGAAAGGATTATCTACAGTTGCAGGAAGTTGGATTGGTGGTGGAGCAAATCAATTAGCGATGAAAGAACAATGGGAAGTTTCAGACAGTCTTTTTAGTATTATGGCTGTGGTTGATGTTTTAGTAGCTGAAGTTTGGATGGCTTTTTTACTAATTGGAGTTGCAAAATCTGATGCTATAGATCGATGGTTTAAAGCAGATAATTCATCCATAACGACCTTAAAAAATAAGATGGAAAAATTTACTTTAGAAACCGCTCGAGTACCTTCTTTTAATGATTTAATTATTTTATTAGGAATCGCATTTGGAGTTACCTCAATAGGGCATTTTATTGGTGACAATTTAGGGAATTATATAACAACCAATGTACCTAGTTTGGTTGATTTTGGTTTGGGTAGTTCGTTCTTTTGGTTAATTATTACTTCAACTACCATTGGTATTTTCTTATCCTTTACCAAAGCCAAAAGTTATGAAGGTGCTGGAGCAAGTAAAATAGGAACTGTTTTTATTTACATTTTAGTGGCCTCTATTGGTATGAAAATGAATTTAAATGCGATTGTGGAAAATATTAGTTTGTTTGCTATAGGTTTTGTTTGGATGATTATTCATGTGGGCCTTTTGTTCTTAGTGGCTAAAATCATTAAAGCACCGTATTTCTTTTTGGCAGTTGGCTCTAAAGCCAATATTGGTGGGGCTGCCTCTGCCCCTGTTGTAGCAGGTGCATTTCATCCATCTTTAGCACCAGTTGGTGTATTATTAGCTGTTTTGGGTTACGCTTTAGGAACTTATGGAGCCTTCTTTTGCGCTTTAATGATGAAATGGGTAAGTTAATTTTACTGTTTTTTTAGACTATCAATCAATAAATATGCATATTTGCATTCCAAAAATTTATATAAAATGAAAAACATTATACCTGTTTTAGCACTTATTATTTTACTTTTTTCTTGTTCTGCTAAGAAAGATGGTAATATGATTGTACAAGGGCAAATTAAAGGCTTAAAAAAAGGAAAACTATACCTTCAAAAAATGAAAGATACAGTCTTAGTTTCTGTAGACTCAATTTCTTTATTAGGATCAAACACTTTTAAATTAACAGATAATGTGGTGTCACCTGTTTTATATTATTTAACTTTTGATGGTAATACTACCAATAAAAGAATTTTATTTTTTGGTGAGCCAGGTACAATTACTATAAATGATAATGTTGAACAATTTGGAATAAATCCAGAAATCAATGGCTCTAAAAATCAAGAAATTTTAGACAAATATAATTTAGTAAGTAAACGTTTTCAAGCTGAAAGTTTAGAATTTATTAAAAAAGATTTTGAAGCTAAAAGAAACAATGACCAAGATTTAATAACACAATTAGAAAAAGATTATCAGAGATTGGTTAGAAGAAGAGTATTATATACTACAAATTTTGCGCTTACAAATGCAGATTCTGAAGTGGCGCCATATATTGGTTTAACAGAAATGTATGATGCCAGTTTAAAACTCTTAGACACTGTAAATAATTCTTTAACTCCTAGAATTAAGGATTCTGAATATGGTAAACGTTTTCAAGACTATCTAGATAAAATTAAGGCTAACCCAAATAATTAAGTT
>NZ_CBFHZT010000068.1:0-10937 GCF_965660385.1 Polaribacter sp. | reverse complement strand
AACTCCATTTATAAAATAACTACTTTTTGAGGTTGAATAATCTTTAGCTATCTCAATATATTCGTTAATAGTAACTCTTACTGGTATTGATGGGAAATTTAAAAACTCTGTAATTGCCATTTTTATTAAAATCATATCAATATCTGCAATTCTATCAGATTCCCAATTTGGTGTTTTATCAGTGATATCTTCCTCGTAAGTTTTATGCTTTAAAATGGTTTTCTTAAACAAATCAGAAACAAAAGCTTCATCATCTTCATCTTTATACAAGGTACCTAATTCAAAAGTTTTATGAGGTTTACATTTGCTTAATGTTTTCACCACCCATGTATTTACAAATGGTATATCATCTACCCAAGAGATCATTTTGTCTTCGTAATAATCTGCTAATTTTTCATTAGGTGCAATTATTTCTTTAAAAAAATCTATCACAAAAGCTTTATCTTCTTTTGGTGAATCTTCTACAGTGTTTAAATACTTTTTGTATAAATCACTTTTTTGTAATTCATCAAAAATAATTTTCACATATTCATCATCTTCTTCCCAATGGTTAAGTTTATTCAATTCTATGTAACTCTCAACACTAATACTTTCTGCTATTAGATTAATTACTTTATTGTCTATAAACTTTGTGTTTGGCTTTAAATCTGCTTCAGTTGCAAGAATTTTCTTTTTGGATAATGCCATTTTCTTTGCAGCTAGTTTTTGTACTTCAATTATTAGTTGAAAGTTTAAAACATACAGATCGAACATTTTTAAAATACTGTGTTTTAAAAATTTTTCTTCTCTTATAATATCACTGTTATGAGATTGCTGCATGGCATATACAGACTGCATTACTTTAACTCGAATATGTCTTCTGTTAATCATTATAAAGAACTTAAAAAGCTTTTAATTTTCGATGCAAAAGTAGTATTATTTTATTTTCTTAAGAGTACTTTTTTAATTCTTTTTTAAGAAAATTTATCTTTTTGAAACTCGTATCTTCGTGCCATATTTATAACTAATTTTCTTCTTTGAAAGCACTTCAATATTTAAATAAATATTTTTCGAAATATAAGTGGCGTATTTTAATAGGTTTGCTAATTACCATATTATCTAAACTCTTAGCACTGCAAGTACCCAAACTTATTAAACAATCTTTTAATGTTGTAGAAGATTATCAAAATAATAAAGTTACCGATATTGATTTTGTAAAACACGAATTATTGATAAATGTACTCATTATAATCGGTGTTGCCTTGTTAAGTGGATTTTTCACTTTTTTAATGAGACAAACTATTATTGTTACTTCAAGGCTTATTGAATTTGATTTAAAAAACGAAATTTATCAACAATACCAGAAACTATCACTCAACTTCTACAAACAAAACAGAACTGGAGATTTAATGAATAGAATTAGTGAAGATGTGGGTAAAGTGCGTATGTATGTTGGTCCTGCTGTAATGTACACTATGAATATGTTAGTACTTTTTGCTGTTGGTTTTACCCAAATGGTTCAGGTAGATTTAAAATTAACATTGTATACCTTAATTCCTTTTCCGCTTTTGTCTATTTCAATCTTTGTTTTAAGTAAGGTTATACACAAAAGAAGTACAATTGTACAGCAATATTTATCTAAATTAACCACGTTTAATCAAGAGTTTTTATCAGGTATAAACGTGGTAAAATCTTATGGAATTGAAGCTTCCATAATTAAAGATTTCGATGAAATTTCTGATTTAAGCAAAGAGAAAAACATCAACTTACACAAAGCAAACGCTCTCTTTTTTCCTTTAATGCTTTTGCTAATAGGTATAAGTAATTTAATTGTAATTTATGTTGGTGGTAATTTATACATTAATGGCGAAATAAAATCTGGTGTTATTATTGAGTTTATGTTGTACGTAAATATACTTACTTGGCCAGTTGCAGTTGTTGGTTGGGTAACTTCTATGGTGCAACAAGCAGAGGCATCGCAAGCAAGAATTAATGAGTTTTTAGATGAAGTACCAGAAATTGAAAATACAAATACCTCACCTACAGAACTTTTAGGAAAAGTTACTTTTAAAGACGTAAGTTTTACTTATGATGATACCAATATTACTGCATTAAAAAACATTAATTTTACTGTAAATGCTGGAGAAACTTTAGCGATTTTAGGAAAAACTGGTGCTGGAAAATCTACAGTAATTGAATTAATTTCTAGGTTATATGATACTTCTGAAGGTGAAATTTTATTAGATGACAAACCTATTAAAGAAGCCAATTTAAACGATGTTAGAAATCAAATTGGTTTTGTACCTCAAGATCCTTTTTTATTTTCTGATACAATTGGAAATAATATTAAATTTGGAAAAGAAGACGCTACTGAAAACGAAATTATAGAAGCTGCAAAAAATGCTGTGGTTCATGATAATATTGTAGATTTTACTAAAGGATATGATACTATTTTAGGTGAACGAGGGGTAACACTTTCTGGCGGACAAAAACAACGTGTTTCTATAGCTAGAGCGATTATAAAAGACCCTAAAATTTTAATTTTTGACGATTGCTTGTCTGCTGTTGATACAGAAACTGAAGAAAAAATATTATCAAATTTAGAACGCGTTTCTAAAAATAAAACCACTTTTATTATTAGTCATAGAGTTTCATCTGCAAAAAATGCAGATAAAATTATTGTGTTAGACAATGGTAAAATAACACAGCAAGGAACTCATAATCAACTCATAGATAAAGATGGTTACTACAAAGATTTATACGAACAACAACTTTTAGAAAAAGAATTTTAAGGTTTAACCTTGCTACATAAAATAATTTGTTAGATTTGTAAGCACAACAAACAACAATTACTATTATTAAGATTATGGCAGAGAGAGTTGAACAGGAAGAAATTTTTTCGCAAGTATTAAGAGCTGGAAGAAGAACCTATTTTTTTGATGTTAGAGCAACAAAAGCAAACGACTATTATTTAACAGTTACAGAGAGTAAAAAATTTACACATGATGATGGTTCTTTTCATTATCAAAAACATAAAATTTACTTATATAAAGAAGATTTTTCTGATTTTCATGAAATGCTAAAAAAAGCAACAGACTATATTGTAGCTGAAAAAGGAGATGAAGTAATTAGCGAACGTCATCAAAAAGATTATAAAAAAGAAGAAATTAAAGAAGAAACCAAATCTGCACAAAGTTTTACAGATGTTTCTTTTGATGATATTTAACAGTGTAATGCTGTTTGTATTCTCCCCTTTAAATAGTAATATTTAAAGATACAATACAAACTTAATTCAATTCAATTTTACACTTTTTTACTAAAACAGCAAACTTTAATTAGTTTGCTGTTTTTATTTACAATACTTTTTTCATTGTTTTACTTTTAGAAACAGTTTCTAACCATTCTTTTTCAGCATTACTATCTTTTGTAATTCCCCCACCCACATAAATTGAAGCTTGGTTCTCCTCAATTTCCATACAACGTAAATTCACAAAAAGTGCTGATTTTTTGTTGATATTCAATTCACCTAAAAAACCGGTATAAAAACTTCTATGATAATTTTCGTTTTCTAAAATAAACTTCTTAGAAGTATTTCTTGGCAAACCACAAACTGCAGGTGTTGGATGCAAAGCCCTTATTAACGATTTTAAATAAGCATTTTCATACAAAACACCTTCAACTTTTGTTCTTAAATGCAATAAATTTCCAGCTTTAATTGTTTCAGTCTTATCAATTTTTAAGTTTGATGAAATATTTGCTAATTGATTTTCAATAAAATCAGTAACCAATTGTTGCTCTTCTAATTCTTTACTTTTCCAAATAATTTCTTTTTTGGATTGATAAACTTGCGTGCCAGCCAAAGACATGGTTTTAAAACTTTTATTTTCTATTTGCAAAAGCGTTTCTGGTGTAGCCCCTAACCACATCCCTATTTTTGGATGAAACCACACAGAAACAAATGCATTAGGGTAACTTTTTAAGAGTTTTTTATAAGTTAGTAGCAAATCAAAATAAGTAATATCAACCATTTCTTTTCTTGAAATCACTACTTTTTGCAAATTACTAGTGGCAATTTGCTGAATTGCTTTTTTAACAATAGTTATATGATGTTCTTTTGATTTTTCATCATCCTTTATATTGTTATTTTCAAAATCAAAATGATCTTCAACTAACTTTTCAGTAACAAATTCAGCTTTATCTAAAGAAAATAAAATCGCCTTTTCATCAGCATTAAATGGTGCAAAGACAAAACCTGATTCACAAAAATCGGTGGTATAAACTACATCATCATCATTCATAAAAAAACCTGAAATACCATTTGCCTTGGGTTTTCTATACACTGCAAAAGGTAATTTTAATTGATAAGAGGCTGTAATTTTATCAAAAATATTCATTTACTGTTTTTTTTCTAAAACAATATTAGTGAGTTTACAAATAGAAATTAGCTGTTCGTTTTCATCAACAACTTTTATTTCCCATAAATGGGTAGTTCTTCCTTTATGAACGGGTTTTGCAGTTGCATAAACAACACCATCTTTTTTACTTTTTAAATGGTTAATGCTTAACTCAATACCTTTTACAATTTTAGTTTTTGTATCTATAAATAATGCAGATGCACAACTACCTACAGTTTCTGCTAATGCTGCTGTTGCACCTCCATGCAAAATACCATAAGGTTGATAAACACTAGTATTTACAGGCATTTTAGCAGTAACAAAATCATCACCAACAGCAACAAACTCAATATTAAGTGTTTCCATTAATGTGTTTTTATTAAGATTGTTCAATACTAAAAGTGTATTTTCTATATTCATTTTACAAAATTTATCTATGTAAAAATACGCATAATTTATTGTATTTTTGCAGTCCAATATTTAAGAAATCTATGTACAAAATACGTGTTATTTTAGATACCAAAGAAGATGTAATTAGAACCATTTTGGTTGATGACAATATTAACTTAGAAAAGTTACATTTTATTATCGCCAAAGCATTTGGTTTTGAAGGGCAAGAAATGGCTTCTTTTTACAGAACTGATGATGAATGGAATCAAGGCGAAGAAATTCCGCTATTTAATATGGCTGAGGCTGGTGAAGAAATTTCTATGCAAACTTGCATTTTAAACGAAACACTACCTGAGCAAGATAATAAGCTAATTTATGTGTACGATTTTTTAAATATGTGGACTTTTTATGTAGATGTTGTTGAAATCTCATTAGAAAAAAGAAACGATTTACCAAAAACCATTTTAGAAGTAGGTAAAATACCTGATGAAGCTCCTGATAAAGAATTTATTGCAGAAAATTTTGATGATGATGACGATGATGAATTCGATATTTTTGATGATTTCGATTTTAATGAATATTAAAAATGATATTGCTTAGTTGTTTATAACTCAATAAACTTATTTTTAGCTGTTAACTTTTTAACAAAAAAACTTTACACAATTTTTCTTCGTAACAAAATTGTATTTTAGTCGTCATACTTGTATAACTGACTAAATCAATTTCTTTGGAAACAATCTTATCACTTAAAAATTTAGACAAAAAATACGGCAATGTTCATGCTGTAAATAATCTTTCTTTTGATATTCAAAAAGGAAACGTTTACGGAATTCTAGGGCCAAATGGAAGTGGAAAATCTACAACTTTAGGAATTATTTTAAACGTTGTTAACAGAACATCTGGAGAATTTTCTTGGTTTGATGGTAAACTATCAACCCATGAAGCCTTAAAAAAAGTAGGTGCAATTATTGAGCGTCCAAACTTTTATCCTTATATGACTGCTACTCAAAATTTAGCACTAATTTGCAAGATAAAAGGAATATCTACAGAAAAAATTGATGAAAAGTTAGCAATAGTAAATCTTTTTGAACGAAGAAACAGCAAGTTTAAAACATTTTCTTTAGGGATGAAACAACGGTTGGCCATAGCATCTGCCTTGTTGAACGACCCAGAAATTTTAATCTTAGACGAACCTACAAATGGATTGGATCCTCAAGGCATTCATGAAATTAGACAAATCATAAAAAAAATTGCCGCAAACGGTACAACCATTTTATTGGCTTCTCATTTATTAGATGAAGTAGAAAAAGTGTGTAGCCATGTGGTTGTGATTAGAAAAGGGATTAAACTTTATGCTGGTAGAGTTGATGAAATGACAGCTTCTCAAGGTTTATTAGAATTAAAAATTGAAGAGAATGAAGAGAAACTAATTGATTTTTTAAACAATCATAACGCTATTTTAAAAGTATCTAAAGATCACGAAACGATTATTGCTACTTTACAAGAAAACATATCAGCTGCAGAAATCAACAAAACTCTTTTTGCAGAAGGATTTGTTTTGAGTCATTTGGTAAAACGCAAACCTAGTTTAGAACAACAATTTTTAGATTTAACAAAAAACAACTAACCAAAAACTAAAGTCATGCTTAGACTTCTTACAATAGAATTTCATAAACTAAAATACAATAGCGCCAGTAAAGTATTATCTATCATATACTTTGGTTTATTAACATCAATTGCCTTAATTGCAGCCATAAAATTTGAATTTGGTAGCTTTAAATTGCATTTGGCAGAAGCCGGTATTTTTAACTTTCCTTATATATGGCATTTTAATACTTACATTGCTGCTATATTAAAGTTCTTTTTATTGTTAGTAATCGTCTCAATGATGTCTAACGAATACAGCTACAAAACTTTAAAACAAAATTTAATTGATGGTTTAAGTAAAAAGGAATTCATTTTATCTAAATTTTATACGGTTATCGCTTTTGCAGCCATATCAACTGTATTTGTTTTTATAGTTTCTTTAGTGTTAGGTTTATTCTATTCAGATTATAATGAATTTGCAATTATTGTATCTGATTTAGAGTATTTAATAGCTTTTTTTATAAAATTAGTTGGTTTTTTCTCTTTTGGATTGTTTTTAGGCATCTTAGTAAAGCGTTCGGCATTTGCAGTTGGGGCAATGTTTGTTTGGCTTATTATAGAAAATATGTTTAGAGGATTTTTATTTTGGAAATTCAATGAAAATGAGCATACCAGCACTACTGTAGATAAATTTATGCAATTTTTACCACTCGAATCAATGGCAAATCTAATAAAAGAACCATTTTCAAGATTAGGCGCTGTAAGATCAGCAGCAAATACCATGGGAGAAACATTTAGCAAAAGTTATTCTGTGGATTTATCAAACATATTAATCGTGAGTTTTTGGACTTTTTTATTCATATTTTTGTCTTACAAATTACTCTTAAAAAGAGATTTATAAAATTTAAAGTAACGTTTAAACTTTACAATTAAAAAAAGGTCTAATCTTATAAAAAGAATAGACCTTTTTTTCGTTTAATTCTTATTATTTTTAGCAGGTATTATTTATTTAATCATTTATCCTTGAAATATAAACTAATCATCTTGGTTTTTGCCATTCTGCAATTTCATAATTGCTATGGGCAATTAAGTAAAAAGCATTATTTACCACCTTTAACCTATGCTGAGGAAGGAAATGCAAATCCAGAAAATCAATATTTTTATATATCTACACCAAGTACTAAAGATGTAAGCTATACCATTAAACAAATAGGTTTTCCAGATAACGATATTACAGGAATTGTATCCAAAAATAATCCACAAGAAAGATTTATAGCAAATGGCGATAGCCAACTCTTTGTAGACTCTAGGCAAACAAGTGTTGTACATAACAACAAAGGTTACATTGTTGAAGCAACTGATGTTATTTATGTATCAATACGTGTTTTAGCAGGTAATGGTGCTCAAGCTGGTGCTTTAGTAAGTAAAGGTTCATCAGCTTTAGGCACTACATTTAGAGCTGGAATGTTTACTAATGAAAATCCGCAGACCAATTACTTAAATTTTATTTCTGTTATGGCATCAGAAGATAATACACAAATTACTTTTGATGATTTACCCACTGGAATTCAAATTAAAAATTATACAGGTAGTTTACCTATTTCCTTCACTTTAAATGAAGGTGAAAGTACCATCATTGCTACAAATGCTACTGATAATGTTATAAACAGAGATGGTTTAATTGGTACTTTAATTAGTGCTGATAAACCTATTGCTGTGAATACAGGTTCTGCCAATGGAAGTTTTCATAATGGTGGTGGAAGAGATTATGGTATAGACCAAATTGTTGGGCTAGATAAAGTGGGCACTAATTATATTTTTGTAAAAGGTGGAGGGGAAAATGGTTGGGAAAATGTTTTAATTGTAGCCCATGAAGACAATACAGCTGTTAGTAGAGATGGAAATGGTAGTGGCATAATTGCTTCGCTAAATAAAGGAGAATATATCTTATTAGAAGGAAGCGAATTTAACTCAAATGGTAATTTGTATATAGAAACTACGAAACCAGTATTTGCATATCAAGGTGTAGGTGCTAGCACTAGTGAAGCAAATCAAGGCATGTTTTTTGTACCTCCATTAAGCTGTGAAAGCAGAGGTAAGGTAGATAATATACCTATTATTGAAAGTATTGGAAATGTTACTTTTAGTGGAGGTGTAACAGTAGTAACCAATTCAAATGCAACTGTAACCATAAATTCAGAGCCTATTGCTAATTTTACAACTTCTGGACCATTTGCAATTGACATTAATAATGATGGAGTCTCTGATTATGAAACTTACAAAGTAACTAACTTAACTGGAAACATTAGTGTTGAAAGTAGTGAAGAGCTATATTGTGCTTATTTTAATGTTAACGGAGCAGCAACGTCTGGTAGTTTTTATTCTGGTTTTCCAACTGCACCTGAAATTAATTTTAATACAACAATTACCTCATTAGGTAATTGTATTCCTAACATTACTTTACAAGCTGCAAATACAGATTTATTTGATAGTTTTGAATGGCAGTATTTTAATGAAACAACAAATACTTGGGAGGCAAGAAGTACAAACACCGATTACAAACCTATAGAATCTGAACCTGGTAGGTATAAATTGATTGGTACAGTAGATTGTACTGGTGCTAAATTTGAATCTATTGAAATACCTGTTAGCATTTGTCCTGATGATTATGATGGAGATTTAATTATTGATAATTTAGACGTTGATTTAGATAATGATGGAATTTTAAACTGTGATGAATCTATTGGAAATGCAGCCATTAATATGTCTGACATTAGTAATCCTGAAATTATTTTTCAAGATGGCTCAACAAACGCTGCTTTAGTTTCTAGCACCTACACAAAAACCGAAAATACTAGCTCAATTACGGGAGATGCTGATGGTAATTTTGAATCAATCTTAGCTTCTAACCCAAATTCAAGTGCTCAATATCAATTAAAATTCACAAATAATGTAAACTTTGTTTTAAAACAAGATCCCACTAAAAATCATGTTTCAATAGATAACCAAGAGTTTTTCGTTTTAAAAATTACACCAAATAATAAAAACATTACCTTACTAGATCCTGATGATCAACTTTTAGTAGATTCTAATTTTGATGGTGAATATGAAACTGGTGTCACAACTATTTCTGCATCAGAAATTAGGTTTACCTATAAAGCTGGTGTAATGGGCAATTCAAGCACATTTCAGTTTGTGGCAAATCAAATAAATGAAATTATATTTGAGCACAATTCTATTGGTTTAATGACCGATTCTTACTTTAGAGGCAACATTCAACTTACTTGCTTTTCTTTAGATTCTGACGGTGATGGTATTGAAAACATATTCGATTTAGACTCTGATAATGATGGAATACCAGATGTAAATGAAGCTTTTCCTCAACCAAGTTCACTGTCTGGAGTTGATGCAAATCAAGATGGATTAGATGACATGTTTGATGGCATATTAAATGTAGATTCTGATAGCGATGGTATTTTAAATTATCTAGATTTAGACTCTGATAACGATGGTATTTTCGATGCTACAGAAGCTGGTCATAATTTAGACACTAATTTTGATGGTATTATAGACAATGCCAATGCATTAATTGGTAAAAATGGTTTGGTTGATAATTTAGAGGCCACTCCAGATGCAAAAAATCTTTCTTTAAACTACACCATATTAAATACAGACAATGATACAGATTTCGATTTTGTAGAATTAGATGCAGATAATGACAATTGTTTTGATGTAACAGAGGCTGGTTTTACAGACTTAAATAACGATGGTATTTTAGATGCTTCTCCTTTTACCATTAATGATGTTGGACAAGTAACTAACAATTTAGATGGCTATACAAATCCAAATTTAGATTATATTACAAGTGCTCCAATCATCTTAAACACTCCTTTTGAAGATGTAACTTTTTGTGAAAATGAAACAAATTCAATTACCATAGATTCCACAGCTGACACTTTTCAGTGGCAACTTTCTACAGATGGCACAACTTGGAATGCTATTTCAGACAATGCTGTTTATAGTGGAAGTACAACAAGTAGTTTACAAATTACAAATACACTTTTAAGTTATAATAATTATCAATATCGGGTTGTTTTAAATAAATCTGGTAACGCTTGTACTGAAACGTCAAATGCTATTAACCTTAGTGTTAATCCTATGCCTATTTTAAAGGCAATCCCCGAGTTAAATCAATGTATAGAAGTTACAGATAGTGATACAACCGTAAACTTAACTTTGGCACAACAAAACATCTCAGAAACCCCAAATGTTACTTTTGAGTTTTATGAAGATGCAGCTGGCACATTCCTAATTTCTAATCCAACTTCTTACCCAGTTAAAGTTAACGTTCCAGAAACTATATATGTAAAAGTAATTTCAGAATTTAATTGCGCATCTGAATTGGCAGAACTTACTATAAATGTGGGTCAAACAGTTCGTAACGCCTTCAACACACTACAACCCCCAGTTTGTGACGACTTTTTGGATACTAATGGTAATGATACTGATGCTAATTCTGATACGGATAATATCACCAATTTTTCTTTGGATAAAGATGCAATTCTCAATAGTATCAACTCTCCTGTA
>NZ_CBFHZT010000067.1:0-11221 GCF_965660385.1 Polaribacter sp. | reverse complement strand
TTTTTATAGGTAAAGATGACGCTATTGATGAAGCTACCTTTAAAGCAAAATTATATGCAGCTCGTAAAATTGCTGAACACGAAATCAGAGAATCTAAGATTTCTGAAGCCAATTATTTTTACGTTCCAAGTTTATCTATCACTACCATTATCTATAAAGGTATTATAATGCCAGAGGATATTGGTCCTTACTATCTAGATCTTCAAGAAATTGACTTGGTAACTCGTTTGGCACTAGTACACCAACGTTTTTCTACCAATACTATGCCTACTTGGGAATTGGCACAACCATTTAGACACATGTGTCAAAATGGAGAAATTAATACTCTACGAGGTAACGTGAGTAGAATGCGTGTTCGTGAAGAAATTATGAAAAGTGATGTATTTGGCACACAAATCGAAAAACTTTTCCCTATCATATTGCCAGGAAAATCGGATTCAGCTTCTATGGATATGGTTGTGGAATTGTTAACACATACAGGGCGTTCATTACCAGAAATTATGATGATGATGATTCCTGAAGCTTGGGAAAAACACGCTACCATGTCTCCAGAACGTAAGGCTTTCTACGAATACAATGGCTGTATTATGGAGCCTTGGGATGGCCCAGCATCAGTACCTTTTACAGATGGTGATTATATTGGAGCTTTATTAGACAGAAATGGTTTAAGACCATCAAGATATACTTTAACTAAGAGTGGTAAATTGATTATGTCTTCTGAAGTTGGTGTTGTTGATATTGACCCTTCAGATATTAAAAAACATGGAAGATTAGAACCAGGAAGAATGTTCTTGGTAGATATGAACGAAGGTAGAATTATTGATGATGAGGAAATCAAAGACAAAATTGTTAATGAAAGACCTTACCAAGAATGGTTAGATAAAACACGTTTGCATTTAAAAGATGTACCTTATACCAATGAAACCTGCCCAATAGAAACCATTGATATTAAAACCCGTCAGCGTTTATTCAATTATACTTTTGAAGATATTCAAGAAGTTATAACACCAATGGCGCAAGTA
Source organism: Polaribacter sp. (assembly GCF_965660385.1). Lineage (GTDB taxonomy): Bacteria > Bacteroidota > Bacteroidia > Flavobacteriales > Flavobacteriaceae > Polaribacter. The sequence goes on along the minus strand of NZ_CBFHZT010000067.1, from coordinate 10,199 downwards.
GGTAAAGAGGCTTTGGGTTCAATGGGTATTGATACTCCTTTAGCAGTTTTATCAGATAGACCTCAACTAATCTCTAACTATTTTAAACAATTATTTGCGCAAGTTACCAATCCGCCTTTAGATGGAATTCGTGAAAATATTGTTACAGATATCAGTTTAAATCTAGGAAAAGACAGAAATATTTTTAGTATTACAGATAGACAATGTAGAAAATTAAGAATACAGAATCCTGTTATTTCTAATGCCGATTTAGAAAAAATTAGAACTATCGATATTGAAAGTTTTAAAGCAGAAACTATTCAAATTTTGTATCCTAAAGCACAAGGGGTTAATGGTCTTGAAGATGCTTTAGACAATATCATCATTCAAATTGAAAAAGCTTTACAAAGAAAAACAAATATTATAATTCTTTCAGATAGAGGTGTAAACCAAGAGTTTGCCCCTATTCCTGCTTTATTAGCTTGTTCTTACGTAAATCATCAATTGAACAGATTACGAAAACGCTCTCATTTCGACATCATTATTGAATCTGCAGAACCTCGTGAGCCACATCATTTTGCTACTTTATTTGGCTATGGTGCAAGTGCCATCAACCCATATATGGTAAACGAAATCATCAGAATGCAAGTAAAAGAAGGCTTCATTACTGATATGGATGAGCAAAAGGCTGTAGATAATTTTAATAAAGCTATAGGTAAGGGTATTTTAAAAGTGATGAATAAAATAGGAATCTCTACACTACATTCATATAGAGGTTCTCAAATTTTTGAAATCGTTGGTTTCAATTCACAGTTTGTAGAAAAATATTTCCCATACACTGCCTCAAGAATAGAAGGTATTGGTTTATATGAAATTGAAAAAGAAATTGACAAACGCTACAAACAAGCTTATCCTGATAATCAAATTGATAAAAACTTAGGCCTAAATATTGGTGGAGATTATAGATGGAGAAGAAATGGAGAACGCCACTTATTTAATCCAACTACCATATCAAAACTACAACAAGCCGTTCGTTTAAGCGATCAAGCAAGTTACGATGTATATTCAAAAGCCATTAACGAACAAGCAGAAAATTTAATGACCATTCGTGGTTTGTTTGAATTTGACAACTTAGATCCTATTCCTTTAGATGAAGTTGAACCTTGGACAGACATTGTAAAACGTTTTAAAACGGGTGCTATGTCTTATGGATCAATTTCTAGAGAAGCGCACGAAAACTTAGCAATTGCCATGAACAGAATTGGAGGAAAATCGAATTCTGGTGAAGGTGGAGAAGACAGAAAACGTTTCCAAAAAGACATTAATGGTGATAGTAGAAACTCTGCGATAAAGCAAGTAGCTTCTGGTAGATTTGGGGTAACCTCTCATTATTTAACAAATGCGAGAGAAATTCAAATAAAAATGGCACAAGGTGCAAAACCTGGTGAAGGTGGTCAATTACCTGGCTATAAAGTTTTACCTTGGATTGCTGATGCAAGAAATTCAACACCATTTGTAGGATTAATCTCTCCTCCTCCACATCACGATATTTATTCAATTGAAGATTTAGCACAACTAATCTTTGATTTAAAAAACGCCAATCGTGAAGCAAGAATTAATGTAAAATTAGTTTCTGAAGTTGGTGTAGGTACTATTGCTGCTGGTGTTGCCAAAGCAAAAGCAGATGTTGTACTAATTTCTGGTTACGATGGTGGTACAGGAGCTTCGCCTCTAACCTCATTAAAACATGCAGGTTTACCTTGGGAACTTGGTTTATCTGAAGCACAACAAACGCTAGTTTTAAACAACTTAAGAAGTAGAATTGTTGTGGAATGTGATGGCCAGTTAAAAACGGGACGTGATGTAGCAATTGCAGCGTTATTAGGTGCAGAAGAATTTGGTTTTGCAACAGCTCCTTTAGTAGCTTCAGGTTGTATTATGATGCGTAAATGTCATTTAAATACATGTCCTGTTGGTATTGCAACGCAAGACAAAGAATTGCGTAAAAACTTTAAAGGTACTCCAGAACACGTTATCAATTTCTTTTATTATGTTGCAGAAGAGTTAAGAAAAATTATGGCACAACTAGGTTTCAGAACCTTAGCTGAAATGGTTGGACAAACGCATAAAATTAATGCTAATAAGGCAATACATCATTATAAAGCAAAAGGGCTTGATTTATCTAGCATTTTACACAGACCAAGTGTATATAAAAGTTTAACAGTTAAAAACACTGAAAGTCAAGATCATAATTTAGAGGGTGTTTTGGACTTTACCATCTTAAAAGATTCGCATAGAGCTTTATATCGTAAAGAAAAAATGAACCTTGCGTATCCTATTAAAAATACAAACAGAACAGTTGGCGCTATTGTAAGTAATGAAATTTCTAAAATTTACGGCCATTTAGGTTTACCTGAAGATACATTAAACATCAATTTTACAGGATCCGCTGGGCAAAGTTTTGGAGCCTTTGGTGCTTTCGGTTTAACATTTACTTTAGAAGGTAACACCAATGATTATTTAGGTAAAGGATTATCTGGAGCTAAACTAATTGTAAAAAAACCAGCAAAAGCAGATTTTGTTGCTGATGAAAACATTATAGTAGGTAATGTTTGTTTATTTGGGGCTGTTAACGGACAAGCTTATATCAACGGAATTGCAGGTGAGCGTTTTGCTGTACGTAACTCTGGTGCAACTGCAATTGTAGAAGGTGTAGGTGATCATTGTTGTGAATATATGACTGGTGGTAAAGTAATTGTACTTGGTAAAACAGGTAGAAACTTTGCAGCAGGTATGAGTGGTGGTATTGCATATGTATACGATCCTGAAAACAAATTCGTAAACGGATTGTGCAACACAGAAACCATAGAATTTGAAAAAGTAGAAGGCGAAGATGCTGACGATTTAAAAGCATCTATTGAAAAACACGTTTTGTATACCAATAGCGATAAAGGTACTAGCTTATTAGTAGATTGGGATACAACTGTAAACAGCTTTGTAAAAGTGATGCCTACAGAGTACAAACGTGCTTTAGAGCGTTTAAGAACAGATGAACCAATGGTAGAAGAATTAACAACAGCATAATGTCATGGGAAAAGTAACAGGATTTAAAGAGTTTGAAAGACAAGATGAAAAGTACATATCTGTTAAAGATCGTGTCCAAAATTATAAAGAATTTACAGTTCCACTAAGCGAAAAGGAACTTACCAAACAAGGATCACGTTGTATGGACTGTGGTATCCCTTTTTGTCATAGTGGTTGCCCATTAGGAAACCTTATTCCAGATTTTAATCATATGGTACATCAAGGAGAATGGCAAAAAGCTTCTTGGTTATTACATTCCACAAACAATTTTCCAGAATTTACAGGAAGATTGTGCCCTGCTCCTTGCGAAAAATCGTGTGTTTTGGGTATTATAGAAGACCCAGTATCTATAGAAAATATTGAAAAAAACATCGTAGAGCGTGCTTTTAAAGAAGGATGGATTAAACCTCAACCTCCAAAATCTAGAACAGGTAAAACTATTGCTGTTGTAGGTTCTGGACCTGCTGGTTTGGCTACTGCTCAACAATTAAACAGAGCTGGCCATTCTGTAACTGTTTTTGAAAGAGATGATGAAATTGGTGGATTGTTACGATACGGAATACCTAATTTTAAAATGGAAAAAGGTATCATAGACAGAAGAGTTAAAATTTTAGAAGCAGAAGGCATTGTATTTAAAACCAATGTAAATGTTGGTGTAAATTATGATGTAAAAGATTTAAAAGCTTTTGATGCTGTAGTTTTATGTGGTGGAGCAACAAAAAGACGTAGTTTGCCAACACCTGGTATTGATGCTGATGGTGTTGTACAAGCTATGGACTTCTTAACCCAACAAACTAAAGTGTTATTTGGTAAAGAGGTGAAAGACCAAATTATGGCAACTGATAAAGACGTAATTGTAATTGGTGGTGGAGATACAGGTTCTGATTGTATTGGTACTTCTAACAGACATGGAGCAAAATCTGTGGTAAACTTTGAGATTATGCCAAAACCTCCAGGACACAGATCACCAACTACACCTTGGCCTTTTTGGCCACTACAATTAAAAACCTCATCTTCTCATGAAGAAGGTGTGGAACGTAATTGGCTAATTAACACCAAAGAGTTTGTTACAGATGATAACAACAAATTAATTGCATTAAAAACAGTTAATGTAGAGTGGAAAATGGTGCCAGGTGAAAGACCTCAGTTGATAGAAATTGCTGGTACAGAAAAAACTTGGCCTTGTGATTTGGCTTTATTAGCATTAGGATTTACAGGCCCAGAAAATACCTTAGCAGAAAAGTTAGGCATTAAAACAGATGCACGTTCTAATTATAAAGCTGAATACGGAAAATACCAAACCAACATTCCGAATATTTTTACTGCTGGAGATATGCGTAGAGGACAATCTTTAATTGTTTGGGCAATTTCTGAAGGAAGGGAAGCTGCTCGTCAAGTAGATTTGTATTTAATGGGTAAATCTGAATTACCATCAAAAGATGTTACTGGAGATTTAGTAGCCATGTAGTTATAGCAATATTATAAATTTAAAAAACGCATCAATGTAATCATTGATGCGTTTTTTGTATTGGGTTTTACAAGGGAGCATGCTCCCTTGCAGAAACTATATTCCATAATGCAATATTGCACCATCTGCTTTGCGTGAGTTGGTTTGGTTTTTATACTCTGCAACTAAGTTAAAATCGGCTTTTGGTTTTAAGGTATACTCTAAAATATTTACAAATAATTCTGTTAAAAATATCCCTTGATATTCTTCTTCTTTTGAACCTCTAATGTTTTCTTGAATTGTTGGGTTTAAAAAGTATGTTGTATACTTTTTATAAGTTTTTCTTTTTAATACTGAGGTTTGAAATAATGACATGTATAGCTTGCAATTTATTTGAGCTCTAAAAATAGAATTTTAATTGCAAATATTGAAATCAATCTTTTAAAAGATTACCATATCTATAATCCATTATGCTTACTATTTTTTTTTGATAATTAAGAAATTGTGTGAAAATATTCTGCAAATAAAAAAAACCAGCCTTTACAAAATCGTTATAAAGTACTGGTTTTCAAGTGACCATGACAGGATTCAAACCTGTAACCTCTTGAGCCGTAATCAAGTGCGCTATTCAGTTGCGCCACATGGCCGTAAGCGGATGCAAATATAGTAGCATTTTTCTAAAATAGAAAGGCTATTTGCATTTTTATGCATTTATTTGCGATTTATATGCAGAGAGCACCTTTTCTGCATTTGCTACATCTTTTTGTAAAACGTGTATTTCTACAGATCCTTGTTGTTCTCCAAAACCACCTAGCCTTGCAGATTCAAAACGATCTTTAACCAAATACGGAATGCCTTCAGCTTCCAATTCAATTTTTAAACCGTTTATAATAATTGTTGTGTCTGTAAATAATTTAATATAATCTGTTTCCATAATTTTAGTTTTAATCTAGTGCGTGCATAGTTACATAAGCTCTCCAACCAATAATTGCCAATTGTAGTTTTGTAGCCTTAGCAATGTCTAACTTTCTTTTGGTGTAAGAAGGTAAGATAATTTTATTGATTTTTGCCAATAGTTTAAAAATTTGTTTTTTCATTGTAATGTGATGCTTCATCAAATTTACTAAAAAATAACGAAGCTATCTTTAACGTATTTTAAACTTTAGTTTTTAAAAGATATAAAATAAGTGGTATTTGAATTATTTAAAAAGAAAAAACTAAGTATTGCGTTAAAGATTGCACTGAATTAGAATAGAATTGAAATAATAATTTCTGAAATAATTTTGATAAATTTTAACGCTGCAATAATCATAATAATAAGTTTTTTTTAGTTAGTAATAAGGTTATTTATGTAATTGTTTTTGAAGATAATAGGTTTATACAATGCCCACCAAACGTTTATCAACAAATCTTTCTAATTGATTTTACATTTAAAATCAAAAAAACGATATTTGTTATAATATGTAATATTTAACACTACAAAAATATATCACTTTAAAACTATAAACTTCGTTTAACATAAATACTGTTAGTAAGTAATGCGTTGTTTTTATTGCTTTTTTAAAAGCAAAGGAAAAACCATTCTACAAAAGGGTTTAAAATGCATTTTGATTTTTTGCTTTCTTTTTTAAGTTGATAAAAATGTATCTTTGCAAAAAAGTAATTCAATGAATTTTGTACTAATAATTAGTGGTTTAATTTTATTAGTTTTGGGTGGTAACTGGTTGCTAAAATCAGCAGTTTCACTGTCTTTAAAATTAAATATTTCTAAAGTTGTGGTGGGTATGACTGTGGTATCTTTTGCTACATCTGCACCCGAACTTATTGTTAGTATAAATGCTGCCTTAAATGGTTCTTCAGATTTGGCTTTAGGAAATGTTATTGGGTCTAATATTGCAAATCTTGGCTTAGTATTAGGAATAACATTGTTGTTTGGTAGTATGAGTGTTGAGAAAAATTTTTATAAACTAAATTGGCCTGTAATGCTAATCGCTTCTGCATTGCTCTTTTTATTTTTAAGCAATGATACTGTAGTTGTAAGATACGAAGGCTTACTACTTTTCTCTTTTTTAATTGTTTTTTTAATTTACCTTTTGCGTACTCAAAAAAACATCGACCTAGAAGATGTAGAAAGTGCTGTCCCTTTATCTGGCATTAAAACAACGCTATACTTAGTAATTGGTGGATTAGGCCTTTGGGGAGGCTCTGAATTGCTTATTAAAGGTGCAACTGCCTTGGCTTTAGATTTTGGGGTAACAGAGCGTGTAATAGCTGTAACTATTGTTTCTATTGGCACAAGTATTCCTGAATTAGCAGCATCAATTGTAGCCGTAATTAAAAAAGAAAAAGCCATTTCTTTAGGAAACTTAATTGGTTCTAATATTTTTAATATTTTGGCTGTTATTGGTATTACGTCCATTATTACTCCTATATCACTTAAAGATGAAAGGTTATTATCGAGCGATATTTATTGGATGCTCGCCATTTCTTTCATTATTTTACCTATGGTTTTATTACCAAAAAAATTCATTTTGAATTGGAGACATGGTGCACTTTTATTGGTTGCTTATTGTACTTTTATTTATATGACTCTTTAATGATTTGGGCTTGTTCTCTTTTTAACAGTTTTAAAAGTAGTAGTAAAATTACAACTCCAATAATTGCAAAGATGGTCATAAAGATCCACGTGAATTCATAGCCAAAATTTGAAATCATTTGCATACCAATATGATGGCTAAAAATACCTGCTAATGAAAAAGAAATCGCATACATGGCCATATATTCTCCTTGATTTCCTTTTTTACTCCTTTCTAAAGAAAATGAATTCGAAAATGGAAAAGCAACCATTTCACCTACTGTCATCAATAACATACTCACAATTAAAATACCCAACCAACTTGTTACATTTAGTATTATAAAACTAATCGCTAATAAAAATAAACCCAAGGCTACCAATTTTATTTTTGATCTTTTGGTATTTACTAACCAATGGATTAAAGGCATTTCGAACACAAAAATAAATAAGCCATTAAACCCCATCAACAAACCAATTTGTAACTCAGACAACAAACGAATGTCTTTGTAATACAATGGCATTGTAGAAAAATATTGCATAAAGGTAAAACCGAAAATAAACATGGCTATAAAAAACACCCAAAAAGGTTTGTCTTTATATACTGAAACAGGTTGGGCTACTTTTACATGGTCTAAAATCTTTGCTTTCTTTGGGTGTAAAACTTGCAATAACAACATTGCTGCTAAAAGGCAAGTAACACCATCTACCCAAAATAAACTTTGGTAGCCTATACCTGTAATAATTAAGCCACCAATTGCTGGTCCTGCAGAAAAACCCAAGTTTATGGCCAAGCGAATTAACGTTATAGAACGGGTTTTGTTTTCTGGTTTGCTGTATGCACTTAGCGCTACAAACATTGCTGGTCTAAAGGTATCTGCCACCAACATTACCATAAAAATACCAACACAAAGACCAACAAAAGAGGTAATATACCCTAATATAACAAATGAAAATCCTGTTAAAAACAAACTCCATAGCATTACTTTATAATAACCTATTTTATCGGTTAATTTACCTCCTAACCAAGTACCTACAAACGATCCCAAACCCCAAAAAGGTAAAATCCAACCTACATCATCTAAAGAAAAACCTAAATTATCTTTTAAGTACAAAGACAAAAACGGAATAACCATAGTACCTGCTCTGTTAATTAAAGTAATTAAAGACAACCACCAAACTTCTTTAGAAAGCCCCTTGAAGGTATTTGCGTAATTTTTAATTATTTTTTTCATTTTGATTGATTTAAATACTGAAAATCAAATAAATTCAGTATTCTTAAAATATTACTTAAACAAAAAAGTCCGACTTTTAGGCCGGACTTTCTATATTTATATTGATGTTTTAGATACTATCAAAATAAATGTACAGACCGATTGTTGTGGTTCTTCCACGAAATTCGAGTACATAAAATAAGGACAGTTTTCATTTTGTTTTTATTGATGGTCTAAAACTACATAAAATAGTTGAATGTTGTATTTTTGAAAGATAAAAATTTATATGATGAAAAATCTATTTTTATTTGTTATGCTATTTTTGATATGCTCCTGCAACTCTCAAGACAAAAGACCTTTAGTGGGCGAAACCGAATATCAACAAAAATTAAATGCCAGCTACAAAGACGCTACAACATCACCCTTAAAAAAGAAAGATTTAAAAGACTTTAAAGGTTTAGACTTTTTTCCAGTAGATTCATCCTTTATTGTTACTGCGCAATTAACAAGAACAGCAAATGCACCAACTTTTAAAATGGCAACTACCACAGACCGAAAGCCTTTATACAAAGAGTATGGTATTTTAAATTTCAATTTAAAAGGAAAAGATTTACAGCTTACCATTTATCAAAGCCAAGATGATTTGAGAGATGAAAAGTATAAAGATTACCTCTTTTTGCCTTTTACAGATGACACTTCTGGCAACGAATCGTATGGAGGTGGACGTTATATGGATGTTATGACCACTGATATTAATATGGACAGTACAATCACCTTGAATTTTAACAATACTTACAATCCTTATTGTGCTTATAACGATAAATATTCTTGTCCATTAACCCCAAGAAAAAATCATTTAAATATAGAAATTAAAGCTGGTGTAAAAGCTTTTAAAAAACATTAAATCCCTTTTAAACGCTCAATAAATTTTACAAAATCTTCTTTACTTGGTGGGTTTCCTTTAAAAGGTAAAATATCCCATTCTCCCTTCTCAAAAAATATAGTGAAATTAAAAATAGCTGTATTCGCATCATCTGGATTTAACATTGGGTAACGTAAGTCTACATATTTATAGGTTCCTACTTTTTCCTTTTTAGAAATGTTGTAATAATGATTGCTAAACCAAGCTAAGGTTTGTAAATTATCATCACTCATATCAATCAAATCATGATTTTTTTCGACCGAAATAATATTTTCAGCAATATTATTTTTGTCTAACAAAGAATAAAATACCAAGTGATACTGGGTTTTGGTTTCTGCAACAGCATACCATAAAATATTGTTTAGAATAGTAGGTTGAGCAGAAAAACGCTGATATGAAATATTTGCTTTTTCAAATGATGTTGCAAAAACACGATTAATATAAAACTTATTAAAAATGGTAAAAACCATGTAAGCAGAACTTACATAAATGCCTGTTTTTAACCACCAAGTTCTTCGAGTATTTGTTCTCTTAAAAAACATCATGATAACTAATGAAATTAAAAACGGAACTGTATACAATGGATCAGCAACAGAGATGTTATTAAAAGCCACTCTATAATCTGAAAATGGTGCAAAAAGTTGCGTTCCATATGGTGTAAAACAATCTAAAAGCGGATGCGTAAAAATGGCCCAAAAGAACAAAAAAATCCAATCTTTTAAATGGGTTGTACCTGTTCTTTTTTTTGTGTTGTAAAGTTTGTGAGTAATCCATCCAAAAACAAAACAACCTAACACAGCAAACAAAATAGAATGCATAAATCCTCTATGAAAAGCCATTGCCTGAATTTCGTTAGTATAGAGTAATTTTCCTACAAAAATATCTAAATCAGGAATTGTTCCACCAATGGCACCAAACAATAATGCTTTGTTGCCTATCTTTTTTCCAAGAACAGCTTCACCACAAGCAGCACCTAAAACA
>NZ_CBFHZT010000066.1:0-11608 GCF_965660385.1 Polaribacter sp. | reverse complement strand
ATTAGAGCTTGAGAGCTACTCGCTCGATTCTAAAGGGTAGGCAGATTGATCTCGATAGTAATATTGAAACTAGATAAATGATAAGAACCTTTTTAAAGGTACAGAATTCGGCTTATTAGTCTGCTTTAAATTTTTTATAAAATCTTTAAAGATTGATATTTTTTTTGATGATTTATTGAGGAAAATTCAAACTTTTTGCAAATAATCTTTTTTTATTTATTAATAGTCCTAATCTATTATTTATCTTTTAAAATAAAGATAAAAAATGTAAGTTTGCTCCGCTAAAATTTATTAAAATTAAAACTTTAAGCTTTTAAAAACTACAAATTGTAAAGCCATAAGTTTAAAAAAGATTTACTTCATGAATACTTACAAAGATTATCTCATTGAGATAGAAGAACGTAAAAGTCAAGGGTTGCATCCAAAACCTATTGATGGTGCAGAGTTACTAAGCGATATTATCAATCAAATTAAAGATGTAGATAATGAGTTTAGAGAAGATTCTCTAAATTTTTTCATATACAATGTTTTACCTGGTACTACAAGTGCTGCAGGGGTTAAAGCAAAGTTTTTAAAAGAAATAATTCTTGGAGAATCTAAAGTTGAAGAAATCTCTACTGAATTTGCCTTTGAACTATTATCTCATATGAAAGGAGGAACTTCAATTGAAGTTTTATTAGATTTGGTATTACTAGGTAAAGATATTAAAATAGCAAAACAAGCTGCAGAAGTTTTAAAAACGCAGGTTTTTCTTTATGAAGCAGATGTTGAAAGATTAGAAAATGCTTACAAAAAAGGCTGCCCTATTTCTAAAGAATTGTTAGAAAGCTATGCAAATGCAGAATTTTTTACAAAACTTCCAGAAGTAGAAGAAGAAATTGAAGTAGTTACCTATATAGCAGGTGTAGGAGATATTTCTACAGATTTACTTTCTCCAGGTGCAGATGCGCATTCAAGATCAGACCGTGAATTGCATGGACAATGTATGTTTGAGCATAATAAAGAAATGCAACAAGAATTATTGGCTTTAAAAGAACAACATCCTGATAAGCGAGTTATGTTAATCGCAGAGAAAGGAACAATGGGTGTTGGTTCTTCAAGAATGTCTGGTGTAAATAATGTAGCTTTATGGACAGGGGTTTCCTCAAGTCCTTATGTACCATTTATCAATATTGCTCCAGTAATTGCGGGTACTAATGGTATTGCACCAATTTTCTTAACTACAGTTGGTGTTACTGGTGGTATTGGTATCGATTTAAAAAACTGGGTACAGCAAAAAGATGAAAACGGAAAAACTATCGTTGATAAAGATGGTGAGCCAGTTTTAAAACAAATGTATTCTGTAAATACAGGTACTGTTTTAACAATCAATACCAAAGAAAAAAAATTATATAGTGGTAATGTTGAGTTAAAAGATATCTCTGCAGCATTAACTCCTCCAAAAATGGAGTTTATAAAAGCAGGTGGTTCTTATGCAGTTGTTTTTGGTAAAAAATTACAAACATTAGCCTGTAAAATATTAAATATAGATATACCTCAAGTTTATGCACCTTCTAAAGAAGTTTCAATTGAGGGTCAAGGTTTAACTGCTGTAGAGAAAATCTTCAATAAAAATGCAGTAGGTACTACACCAGGAAAAATTTTACATGCAGGTTCAAACGTGCGTGTAGAAGTTAATATTGTAGGATCTCAAGATACAACAGGATTAATGACTTCTCAAGAGTTAGAAATGATGGCAGCAACCATTGTTTCTCCAATAGTTGATGCAGGTTATCAATCAGGATGTCATACAGCATCTGTTTGGGATGATAAATCTAAAGCAAATATTCCAAGATTAATGACCTTTATGAATGACTTTGGTTTAATTACAGCCAGAGATCCTAAAGGGCAATACCATGCAATGACAGATGTAATTCATAAGGTTTTAAATGATATCACTGTTGATGATTGGGATATAATTATTGGTGGTGATTCTCATACTCGTATGTCTAAAGGTGTTGCTTTTGGAGCTGATTCTGGTACTGTAGCATTAGCTTTAGCAACCGGTGAAGCTACCATGCCAATTCCAGAATCTGTAAAAGTTACCTTTAAAGGAGAAATGAAAAGCTTCATGGATTTTAGAGATGTAGTACATGCAACTCAGCAACAAATGTTAAAGCAATTTGGTGGCGAAAATGTATTTCAAGGAAGAATTATCGAAGTACATATTGGTACATTAACATCAGACCAAGCTTTTACCTTTACAGATTGGACAGCAGAAATGAAAGCAAAAGCTTCTATTTGTATTTCTGAGGATGATACATTAATAGAATCGTTAGAAATTGCCAGAGATCGTATTCAAATTATGATTGATAAAGGGATGGACAACGCAAACCAAATGCTTAAAGGTTTAGTTGATAAAGCAAATACAAGGATTACAGAAGTTAAAACAGGAATTAAACCAGCGTTAACCCCAGATGGAGATGCAAATTATTATGCAGATGTGGTCATCGATTTAGATGAAATCGCTGAACCAATGATTGCAGATCCAGATGTAAATAATGATGATGTTTCTAAACGCTATACGCACGATACAATTCGTCCATTATCTTTTTATGGTGGAACAAAAAAGGTAGATTTAGGTTTTATAGGATCTTGTATGATTCACAAAGGTGATATGCAAATTTTAGCACAAATGCTAAAAAATATCGAAGCTCAACAAGGAGAAATAGAGTTTAAAGCGCCTTTAGTAGTAGCGCCACCAACCTATAATATTGTTGATGAGTTAAAAGCAGAAGGAGACTGGGAAGTATTACAAAAATATTCAGGTTTTGAATTTGATGATAGTGCTCCTAAAGGTTTAGCACGTACTAAATATAAAAATATGCTGTATTTAGAACGTCCTGGATGTAATTTATGTATGGGTAACCAAGAAAAAGCAGAACCTGGAGACACTGTAATGGCTACTTCAACGCGTTTATTTCAAGGAAGAGTGGTAAAAGATACAGGAGAGAAAAAAGGTGAATCTTTATTATCTTCCACACCTGTAGTAGTATTATCTACCATTTTAGGTAGAACTCCAACTATGGCAGAATACGAAAAGGCTGTTGATGGTATTGTGTTAACGAAGTTTAAACCTTCACAAAAACAATTAGTTAGCTAATACCTAATCTATGATTTATATACTAAAGCTCAAGTTTTTTAACTTGAGCTTTTTTATTAAAATTATCTTTATATATAATTTTATCTTCAAAATAGATTCTAAAAATAGCTTAATAGAAATAAAATTATGGATGTCAATTGTTATCTACATAAATTTATTTAAATTAGTGGAATAACATTAACAAAAAAATATATTTATGGCATTTGATATTGATATGATTAAAGAAGTTTACGCTAATATGACAGAACGCGTTGATGCCGCTCGTAATATTACAGGAAAACCTCTTACGTTGGCAGAAAAAATTTTATATTCTCATTTATGGGATGGAGTTCCTTCAAAGCAATTTACTAGAGGTAAAGATTATGTAGATTTTGCTCCAGATAGAATTGCATGTCAAGATGCAACAGCCCAAATGGCATTATTGCAGTTTATGCAAGCAGGTAAGCCTAAAGTGGCTGTGCCAACAACTGTTCATTGTGATCATTTAATTCAAGCTAAAGAAGGTGCTGCTACAGATTTAAAACATGCCAATAGTACCAGTAGTGAAGTTTTTAATTTTTTAGAATCAGTTTCTAATAAATATGGTATTGGTTTTTGGAAACCTGGTGCAGGAATTATTCATCAAGTAGTTTTAGAAAATTATGCTTTTCCTGGTGGAATGATGATTGGTACAGATTCTCATACTGTAAACGCTGGTGGTTTAGGAATGGTAGCAATAGGTGTTGGTGGTGCAGATGCTGTTGATGTAATGGCTGGTATGGCTTGGGAATTAAAATTCCCGAAATTAATAGGTGTAAAGTTAACAGGTAAACTCTCAGGTTGGACAGCACCAAAAGATGTTATTTTAAAAGTTGCAGAAATCTTAACAGTAAAAGGTGGTACAGGCGCAATTGTTGAATATTTTGGTCCTGGTGCAAATTCAATGTCTTGCACAGGAAAAGGAACAATTTGTAATATGGGTGCTGAAATTGGTGCTACAACATCTACTTTTGGTTATGATGATTCTATGGAGCGTTATTTACGTGCAACTGATAGAGAAGATGTAGCAGATGCAGCAAATACTGTAAGAGATTATTTAACCGCAGATCCTGAAGTGTATGCAAACCCTGAAGATTATTTTGATCAAGTTATTGAAATTAATCTATCAGAATTAGGGCCTTTATTAAACGGACCATTTACGCCAGATTTATCTACTGAAGTAGGTAGTGCTATGACAGAAAAAGCAAAAGCAAATGATTGGCCAATGCAGGTAGAGTGGGGCTTAATAGGTTCTTGTACAAACTCTTCTTACGAAGATTTGTCTAGAGCCTCTTCAATAGCACAACAAGCTTTAGATAAAGGCTTAAAAACGAAGGCTGAATTCGGAATTAATCCAGGTTCTGAAAAAGTAAGATATACTGCAGAGCGAGATGGAATTTTAGGGATTTTTCAAAAATTAGATGCCAAAATATTTACCAACGCTTGTGGTCCTTGTATTGGACAATGGGCTAGATATTCAGATCCAAAAAATGCGCCGAAAAATAGTATCGTACATTCATTTAACAGAAACTTTGCAAAAAGAGCAGATGGTAATCCAAATACACATGCATTTGTAGCATCTCCAGAAATAACAGCAGCGATTGCTATAGCTGGTCGTTTAGATTTTAATCCTCTAAAAGACACTTTAATTAATGAAAATGGAGAAGAAGTAATGCTAGATGAACCAACAGGTTGGGAGTTGCCACCAAAAGGTTTTGATGTAAAAGAAAATGGGTATTTAGCACCAAAAGAAGATGGAAGTAACGTAGAGATTGCAGTTAATGAAGATTCTGAAAGATTACAATTACTAACACCTTTCGAACCTTTAGGAGGTGCTATTACAGGTGCTAAATTATTGATTAAGGCCTTTGGAAAATGTACTACAGACCATATTTCTATGGCTGGCCCTTGGTTACGTTTTAGAGGTCATTTAGATAATATTGCTAATAATACCTTAATTGGTGCTGTTAATGCATTTAATCAAAAAACAAACTTTGTAAAAAATCAGTTAACAGGTGAATATGATGCTGTACCTGCAGTGCAAAGAGCCTATAAAAAAGAAGGCATTAAAACTGTGGTTGTTGGAGATCATAATTATGGAGAAGGATCGTCTAGAGAACATGCTGCTATGCAACCAAGACACTTAGGAGTTGCTGCTGTTATTGTAAAGTCTTTTGCAAGAATTCATGAAACCAATTTGAAAAAACAAGGAATGTTAGGATTAACATTTGATAATGAAGCTGATTATGATTTAATTCAAGAAGATGATACGTTTAATTTCGTAGATTTAAATGAATTTGCACCAGATAAACAATTAACCTTAGAAATTGTACATACTGATGGAAGTTCAGATACCATTAAACTGAATCATACTTACAACAAAACTCAAATAGCTTGGTACAATGAAGGTTCTGCTTTAAATTTAATAAAAAAGCAGAATGCTTAATTTCGAATTAAGTTTCAAATAGTAAAATTAAAGCTCTTGTTTAACAGGAGCTTTTTTTGTTAAAGCAATTAATCCTAAAATGGGGCCAACTGCTAAAATCATAAAAATAAATCTTGATTCAGTAATAGTTAATAGGCTGTTTAACAATAAAATACTGATAATTGTAATCGAAAAACCAACACTATTTACAATGGTTAAGGCAGTACCTTTATCCTTTTGAGGTGCATTTTTAGCAACTAATGTTGAGAATAAAGGAGAGTCAGCAATAACTACTATTCCCCAAAACATCAAAAAAGAAATAAAAACAAATTCGTTAGAAATTAAAAAAACAAAAGGTAAAATTAAACAGCAACAACAAGACATAAAAAGAAAACCAAAAGCTGTTTTATGCAAACCTATTTTTTCTGAAATATAACCTCCAAAAACACAAGAAATTCCACCAATAGCAATAATAAAAAATGATAATAATGGAACATTAAAAGAAACACCTTTGTAAAGATTTTCATAGGCTATTAAGAGAACTGGTACAAAAGCCCAAAAAGTATACAACTCCCACATGTGGCCAAAATAACCAAAAGCAGCTTTTCTAAAGTTTCTATTTTTAAATATTTTAAAACATGCGGATAAATCTATGCTTAAACTCTTTTTTCTATAAGGTCCATTTTTCACAAAAATCAACATTAAGAAACCACCAAAAACAGCTACAATTGAAGTGGTTATAAGTACAGTTTTCCAAGAAAAATGTTTTAAAAGATCTTTTAACAAATGGGGAAGAGCAGTACCTATAACCAAAGCACCCACCAAAAAACCTAATGATTTTCCTAAGCCTTTATCATAATAATCGGTTGCAATTTTCATTCCAACAGGATATATTCCTGCCAAAAAAAATCCAGTTAAAAAACGCAAAGACAACAAACTCAGTAATGTTTGATTCCCGTAAATTATTTCAAAATTAAAGATTGCTCCAAAAATTGCACTAAAAAAGAAAACTTTTGAGGGTGAAAAACGATCTATAATGGTTAACAATGCAAATACTAACGTACCTAAAATAAAACCAAATTGTACAGCAGAAATTAATAAGCCTATTACATTTTCTTTTAATTGAAATGTTGCAATTAAATTATCAATTATCCCATTTCCAGCAAACCATAAAGAAGTGCAACAAAACTGTGAGACGACAATTATTGGAAGTATTTTTTTTGAGGGTTTCATTAGTAAACTAAGGTAACAAAAAGTATAGCAATTTGCTTTATTGAAATGGCATTTTTAATAGGTATTTCTGAAAAATAGGTATCCGAACAAATTTTTCACAAGATTTTATTTTTAAGTTTTCGATTAAAACAATAATTTTTACATAAACAAGTAACTAACATTTAAAATATTTATGAAAACTTTAATTAAACTTCTTGAATTATCATAATGCTTTGTTAAATGCTAATATTAGTCGTTATCTTTCTTCATTTAGAGATGCTATTGTTTTAAATTTGTTTAACGTATAATTAAAAAAAATAAACAAAATCATGAAAAAACTTACTCCAATATTATTATTAGTATTTTCATTTATAGCTTTTACGAGCTGTGATAATGAAGATGATCACCCATTTACCACTTCAACAGGTATGGCAACAACTTATAATTTAAATGAAAAAGCTGTTACAGGTATTTCAGGAACTGCCAGGTTTATAAAAAATCAAGATGCCTCTGTTACTGTTGTTTTAGCAATTTCTAATACACCAGCAGGTGGCTCTCATCCAGCACATATTCACGCTAACAATGCTATAGAAGGTGGTGGAATTGTAATTAGTTTAAATCCAGTAGATGGCGATACTGGTAGAAGTGTTACTACATTTTCTACAAAAGATGATGGTTCAACAATTACTTATGAAGAGTTGTTAGCATTTGATGGTTACATTAATGTACATTTAAGTGCTGATAATTTATCCACAATTGTAGCACAAGGAGATATTGGTGAAAATGCACCAACAGAAAACACCATAACCTATGACTTAGGTGAAAAAGCAGTACCAGGAATTGCTGGTAATGTTACATTTACAGAAAGAGTAAATGGTGAAATTTTAGCAACTATAGCTTTAGCAAATACACCTGCAGGTGGTTCACATCCAGCACACATACACGCAAACACTGCAGCAGAAACTGGTGGAATTTTATTATCATTTAATCCTGTAGATGGAGATTCTGGAATGAGTGCAACCAACTTAACTACTTTAGATGATGGTACAGCATTTACTTTTTCAGATATTGCTACTTGGGATGCTTATGTAAATGTTCATTTAAGTATGGATAATTTGGCAACAATTGTAGCACAAGGTGATATAGGTCAAAACGATTTAACATCAAACACCATAACTTACGACTTAGGTGAAAAAGCGGTACCAGGAATTGCTGGTGATGTTACATTTACAGAAAGAATAAATGGTGAAATTTTAGCAACTATAGCATTGGCAAATACACCTGCAGGTGGTTCACATCCAGCACATATACATGCAAACACTGCAGCAGAAACAGGTGGAATTTTATTATCATTTAATCCTGTAGATGGAGATTCTGGAATGAGTGCAACCAACTTAACTACTTTAGATGATGGTACAGCATTTACTTTTTCAGATATTGCTACTTGGGATGCTTATGTAAACGTGCATTTAAGTATGGATAATTTGGCAACAATTGTAGCACAAGGTGATATAGGTCAAAACGATTTAACAGGAGAAAGCAAAGAATATACCTTAAATGAAAAAGATGTGCCTGGTATTTCTGGAACAGCTACATTTTATCAAAGAGTAAATGGTTCTGCATTAGCAGTTCTAAATATTATGAATACACCAATGGGTGGGTCTCATCCTGCTCACATCCATGAAAATGATATTGTAACAAGTGGTGGAATAGCGTTTTCTTTTAATCCGGTAAATGGAGATACAGGAATGAGCATGACTCAAGTTGAAGCATTAGACAACGGAACTGCAATTACTTACGATGAAATATTAACTTACAATGGTTATATCAATGTGCATTTAAGTTTAGATAATTTAGCAACCATAGTTGCCCAAGGTAATATAGGTGCTAATGAATAATAAAATCATTTAAATACTTTTTAAAATTCCATCAAATTTTTTGATGGGATTTTTTTTTAATGATTAAAATATTTACCGAATTTAAACTATCTTTTAAAGATAAAATTTCTTTTATTGTATATTTGAATTGATGAAAAAAGTCAAAATTATAGAATGTCCTAGAGACGCAATGCAAGGTATAAAATCACATTTTATAGCGACAGAAAAAAAAGCATTGTACATCAATTCTTTATTAAAAGTAGGTTTTGATACTATAGATTTTGGGAGTTTTGTATCACCAAAGGCAATTCCGCAAATGCGAGATACTGCTGCTGTTTTATCAAAATTAGATTTGTCTAAAACACAAAGTAAATTATTGGCAATAATTGCAAATACTAGAGGAGCTGTAGATGCTGTTCAATTTGAAGAAATTGATTATTTAGGTTATCCTTTTTCTATTTCAGAAAATTTTCAGATGCGTAATACGCATAAAACCATTGATGAATCTATCATCACTTTAAACAAAATTTTAAATCTTGCTGATAAGAATAATAAAGAGGTTGTTGCATACTTATCTATGGGATTTGGAAATCCTTATGGTGATCCTTGGAATGTAGAAATAGTAGGGGAGTGGACAGAAAAACTCTCTAAAATGGGCATAAAAATTTTATCCCTTTCAGATACTATTGGAAGTTCCACACCAGAAGTTATTGAATATTTATTCTCGAATTTAATACCTAAATATCCAAAAATTGAATTTGGTGCACATTTGCATACCACTCCAGATAAATGGTTTGAGAAAGTAAATGCTGCATATAAAGCTGGTTGTTTACGTTTTGATGGTGCCATAAAAGGTTATGGAGGTTGCCCAATGGCTAAAGACGAGTTAACAGGCAATATGCCAACTGAAAAATTATTAAGCTATTTTACCACAGAAAAAGTAGATACCAATATTAAACCAATGAGTTTTGAAAGTGCATATAACAAGGCTTTAGAGATTTTTAACCCTTAGATAACAAAAAACTTAAAAGTTTTACTAGATTTTATTTTAAAAATAAACTGAATGAAAATCATAAAAAATATAGCATACATTTTATCAATTGCATTATTTTTTTCTTGCAATAAAAATGATGATAAAATAGAGTTCACCTTTTTACAAATCAATGATGTATATGAAATTGCACCAATACAAGGAGGAAAATTTGGTGGAATGGCACGATTGGAAACTATTCATAAAGATTTAATAAAAGAAAATCCAAATACCATGTTATTTTTAGCTGGTGATTTTTTAAATCCTTCGTTATTAGGTACTATTAAAGTTGATGGGCAAAGAGTTCGTGGAAAACAAATGGTAGAAGTTATGAATGCTATGAATTTTGATTTGGTAGCTTTTGGTAATCATGAGTTTGATGTATCACAAAAAGACTTACAACAAAGATTAAACGAAAGTAATTTTCCTTGGATTACAGCTAACGTCAAGCAAAAAACAGCTGAAAAAGCTATTCCGTTTTACAAAAAACGAAATGGAAAAAAAGAAAGTGTTCAAGAAACCTTTGTTAAAGAATTTTCTGATGCAGATGGTACAACTATAAAAGTAGGTTTTATAAGCGTTTGTATACCATCAAACCCTAAAGATTACGTTGAATACGGAAATATGTTTGTAAAAGCCAGAGCCTCTTATGTAAAAATTAAAGATTCTGTTGATGTTATTTTTGGATTAACACATGTAAAATTGGCAAATGACAAAAGAATTGCTAAATTAATTCCAGATTTACCGCTTATTATGGGAGGTCATGAACATACCAATAATTATGAAAAAATAGGCAATACCATTATTGCTAAAGCAGATGCCAATGCAAAAACAGCCTACATACATAGAATTTCTTTTGATAAAAACACCAAGAAAACCGTTGTAAAATCTGAATTAAAAGAAATTAATGAAACCATTAAAAGTGATGAGGAAGTTGGTAAGATTGTAAACAAATGGCAAAATATTTTAACAACAAAAATTAAAGAAATAATTCCAAAACCTGATGAAGTAATTTATGCTACTTCCATTCCCTTAGATGGCAGAGATACTCCAATAAGAAGTATACAAACCAATTTAGGAGCTATTATTACAAAATCGATGTCTTTTTCGTTTAATGATAAGGTAGATTGCGCTTTGGTAAATGGAGGCTCTATAAGAATTGACGATCAATTAACAGGTAATATTACACCTATTGATATTTTTAGAGTATTGCCTTATGGAGGTGCAGTGCTAAAAGTAAAGTTAAAAGGACGTTTATTAAAACGGGTTTTAGATTATGGAAAATTAGCAGCAGGAACTGGAGCTTATTTGCAGCGTTTTAATGCTGAAAAAATAGGCGAGCAGTGGTTTATTAAAAATCAACCTTTAGATATTAAGAAAAACTATACAGTTGCTTTTTCTGATTATTTATTAAAAGGATTTGATATTCCGTTTTTAAACGCTGAAAATAAAGAAGTTATTAGTGTCTATAAACCCAATGAAAATGAAATGGCTATTGATATTAGAAAAGCAGTAATTGAATATCTGAAAAATAACTAACCTTTTATATTAACGTGAGTTCTAATTAAAAAATACGGTTTAGTAACTAGTTACTTTTTTTATGATTTGAAACGAATGTCATTTTGACTAAAATGGAGAAATCTTAGTCTAAATTTGAGATTTCTCAACTACACTTCGTTTCGTTCAGAATGACAATAAATTGATTTTCAAGTAAATAAACCGATTTAAGCAGAGGGGTTAAATTGAACTCAGGATATTAAAAAAAAACGAGACTGTCTGAAAAGTATTTTAAACCTGTCATTTCGACTTTATGGAGAAATCTAAAACATTGAATTTTAATCGAATAGATTTTTCGACTCCATTACATTTCGCTCAAAATGACAAAATTTAGCACTTTTCAGACA
>NZ_CBFHZT010000065.1:0-11776 GCF_965660385.1 Polaribacter sp. | reverse complement strand
ACTCAAGAATTAGCCAAAACGTATTATTTTCAAGAGGATTACGAAAATGCATTGGTTTATTACGAGAAATATATTCACATACTTTCTACTAATAAAATTGATCTGTATCCAGCAGAGAACATAAAAATTGCCTACACCTATAAAAAATTAGGCTTTTCTGATAAAGCGGAAAAATATATTAATAAATATAAAGACTACTTGGATAAAGATGCGTCAATTTACAGAGAAGCAAGTTTAGCTATGCTTTATCTTTATGAAAATAAACCAGATAAAGCTATAGATGCTTACGGTAAATTTAGTTTACAAGATGGTTTTCAATATTGGATTTTATTATTTCTCGAAGAAGATCCATTAGTTAAATCTCTTTCTAGCCATCCTAAATATGATGAGGTTTTTCAAAAAATAAAAGATCGATTTTGGGAAAACCATAACAGACTTAAACAAATTTTGAGGTCTGAAAGACTGCTATAAATTTTTAATTTGATAGTGTTCAATTCAGTTTTGATTGTTTTTTAAAAACAACTAATTACACACTTCATTTAATGATTGATAATTCTAGTAAATTCCTTTTTAATTTCATTTCTTATCTTTTCTGGTATTTCTAATTGCTTTGTAATGCTATCCCAACTATTGATTGTATTTTGAATTTCCTTAATGATACCTTTTGGATTTTTAATTGCATAGGTTTCTGCAATGGTCATGATATCTGCTAATGTAATATTTGCCCTTTTGTTATTGATGGCCAACGCTCTTGATACGTTGCTGTAATTTAGATTGATATTTAATGGGTATGTTAAATCGTAGGCCGGTGCTAAACTCCAAGCATTGGTTTCTTTATTGTATATGAAACTGTGGTTTTTTAAATGATCATCTATATTAGCAAATACGAGATTAAAAACCATGCGTTTAAACAATTCTTGTATGTCTTTGTAAGGTACTTTAAGACCTAAGGCTAATTTGAAAACATTTTCATAACTCGCATCATCTGGTTTTTTGAAATCCCAACCTGTTAAACCTGTTACCGTTAATACGTGTTGTTTTTCGCCATTTTGCCTATCGTAACGTAAGGTTGCGAAGTGTTTGTTATCAATAAGTTTGGAAGGCATCATTTGAATGCCTACTTCTTGCGCCATAAGGTAGTATGTGTATTCTATCTTTTCTTTGTTGTAGCCCCATTCTTCATTCATGCTTAATTTTACCAAATAGTGATTATAGGCATTGCTATATTCAATATCACCAGGAATAATTTTGCCTGTTTCTTTATGTTCCGAAATTAGAATTTTAGGGCGTGCACCTCCTGCAGAAGTACCTATTTTAAAAATATTTAATAGTGCAGCATCATTTAACACTTCTGCAGCTGTTTCATTTTTTAGATCCAACACTTTATTTAATACTTCAACAATTTCGTCAATATTAATCGTTGATGATTTTGGTATTTCAGCTGTAGGATGATATTCCAATGCGCCCATACCACGATTGGATACATAAGTCAATTGCTCTAAAGGCGTAATTTTTTTGAATTCTTTATTTTTAGCTTCAAACCACTCTTTGAAGATGATGTTACCAAACATGTCTGGTAAAGAATCGGCAATTATTGGTGGTAACCCTCTAAAGGTTTCGCCTTCAAATTTATTGAATACTTGAACCCCTTTTATTCGTTTAAAAACGTAAGGAAAAATATTAGTGTATTGGTTAGATTCTAAAAATGTAGGGTTGTATTGAAAATAAGATGCTCTTTTATCTACATCATAGCCTAACTTTCCTATTTCAAGGCCAAATAAAACAACGTCTATGATATTATTTTTAGCCATTTTAGTACAGTGAGTTTATATCGTTAGACTTTTCAATGTCTTTTAAGGCTTGGTATAAATTGCTTAATAAATCGAAATGGTTTGCAATTTTTAATACGGTGTCTAATGTTGCATTTTTTCCACTTTCAAACTTTTGAATGGTATATCTAGAGATGTCTAGGGCTTCTGCTAAATCTTCTTGAGACATTTCGTAACTTTGTCTTTTCTGCTTGCAGAGCTTGCCTAATTGCAGTTTTACATCTTTAATAGTTACAGCATTAATCATTTTATTGTTTATTATATTACACAAATATAGTTAAAATACTTGAAATTGTTTATTATAATACACATTTTTTAAATCCTTTTATCTTTACTGATTTGGTCAAAAGCAATTAAATTGAACAACTCACGCATTCTTGAACGTACTCGATTTCCGTATCTTTCTTCTAGTTATTGCGCATTTAGGTTGGTGGTTACATGTGTTTTAATTTTACTTTTTACAAATAAATCGTAACGTGATAGCAGTATTTCTCCCATTACGTTACAATCTTTACCATAGTGCCTACCAATTGGTTCTACCCCTAAATCATCAAAGCAATAATAATTTTCATTTCCGTTATCTTCAATAGTTTTAAAACCAATATGGTTGAAACCAAAAACGGTGTTTCTACATGGAATTATTTTATAACTTTTTTTATGAGGTATAATATGACGTAGTATTTTCATTAAACTTGTTTTACCACAACCTACTTGGGCCTGTTAGTAAAATTCCTTTATTAGGATCGATTTTTAATTTTTTACAAGTTTTAAAATCACGAATAAAATAAATGCATAATTTGTAAAGAATAGCTTCATCCTCTGAGGATATTTTGAAGTTTTTACCAAATAATAATTTTCCTTTTGCTTCTAGATAGATTTGAATTTATTGGAAAGTCATAGATTATTTGATTCCCTATTAGTTCTCCTAATTGGTATTGGACACTGCCTTCTTGGATTATATGAGGTTGAAGATTTTTCATTTTTTTATTGATAAGATTGCCACGTCGTAAACTCCTCGCAATGATTTGTGTTAAAAATTTAGAATTTATTATGGACTCTGTTTTCTTCCATTACTTTTACAATTTCTTCGTAATCGAAATAAATTACTCCGCCTACTTTAGAATAGGGAAGTGTGCCATTAATTCTTAAGTTTTGTAGTGTTCCTGGTGAGATGCTTAATAAATCTCTGACTTCTGGTGATTTGAGCCATTTTTTTGGTGTAAAACCTGATTGATGATTGATCATAGCTTTGATGTCTTCTAATAATTCTACTTTAAAATCTTGAAAATCTTCTGTTGTAATAATTGTTGCTGCCATAGTTTTTTTTTAGAAAGAATTGGATAAATGTTTTAACATTAAACTCACTTCTTTATAGGTTAATTATTATTTCTATGACAAATATGAACTTAATATTCATAAAACAATCACAACCTTTACCCAAGATGGGTGTTTTTTACAACTCATTTACAATACTTTACATTATATTACTTTGTACTCCTTTAGAAAAAAAAGAAGCTATAAAAAAGTACAAATTATATGGATATAACCTGCATTCTAAAAACCCAAGTTGGGTAATTATTCATCAGATTCAAGTATTTTAGTTGTTAGGGATCCTTTAAGCTTATCAATGAATTTTGTTGGGTTTATTTTTCTTGAGCGTATTTCTAGGAATGTTCTGTAATAGTCTCCTAAATTTATATTGAACATCTCTTCAAAAGCCATTGCCAATTCTTTAATATCTGCAGTACCACTATTTACTTTACCAGCACTGTGAAGTGCATAAATTAATTCTACTAATTCTGTTTTATTACCTGTCCAAAATAATTGTGATTGTTTTTTAAAGGTGTTTCCGTTTGTTTCCATGCCTTTATCTTCTAGTTTATCTACTTCTTTCTTGAGATGAATTATTAGCATATCAAAAGCTAATATTGTAGCCACTGTGCTATCATGACTTGTAGAAAATTGTTCGTCTGTTAAAAAATGAAATGTTTCTGGATACAAACGCATATTTGCTTTCCCTCTTAAAAAATATTGTTCGTCTAAAAATGTAGCTCCTCTTCTATAATATTGATAAAATTCTAAGTTATCGTTGAAATAAGTTTGTAATTTATCTATATGATTATTATGGTACTTAACTATTGACTTAATACTACTTCTAGGTCTCTTACCTCCTATATTAAATAAAGTTACATAATAGATTACTTTACTATATACCTGAGGCTTGTATACTTTAAAAAATTGTATTTCGTTTAATTTACTTTTGAATTTTTTTCTAACTACAGTATTTCTAATCTCAATTAAAGTTTTCTTAGTTATTTTAATACTTTTTTCTGCAACTTGTAAAATGTCTTCTATTTCGGATTCTAATATTTCTAATTTATTCTCTAATTCTTTTACTTTTTCTTCATCCTTTTTCAATTCAGTTTATAATTATACTCTTAAATAGAGTTGTTTTCTATTTCATTTTATTTTTTACTAGTTATAAGGGTTTAAAAACTGTTGTATATGCTCTTTTGAAATTTTAGGGTTTGCACCCTCACTTTGAGCAACCAAAGCACCAACAGCACAGGCAAAATCTATAGCTTTTTGTGGATTTTCTTTATTTAACAATTTACTTGTTAGCGATCCTAAAAAAGAATCTCCAGCTCCTACAGTATCTATTACTTTAATTTGAAACCCACTATTGTAATATAATTTACCATCATACAATAAAACAGCCCCATGAGGCCCTTTGGTTACACAAACATGTTTGGTTTTTGTTTTTTCTGCAATAAATTTTATATTCTGTTCTAATGAATTGTATTTTGATCCTAGCGTTTTACACACTTCATATAACTCGTCATCGTTAAATTTTATAAAATCTGCTTTTTCCATTAAATAAACCAAGACCTCTTTAGTATAGTAAGGTTCTCTTAAATTTAAATCGAAGATTTTATATTTAGCAAATTCAATTAATTGGTATAAGGTATTTCTGGATGTTTCATCTCTTGCAACAAGGCTTCCAAAAACAAAGGCATCCGAATTTAAAACGATGTTTCTTGCACCTTCAGTAAACCTTATTTTATCCCATGCTCTTGGATATTTTATATCATATGATGCAGAACCTTTTTCGTTAAGCATTACATTTACTTTACCAGTTTGAAATTCTTTTTTTATTTGAATGTTCTCTGTATTTACTTTGTTTTTATTTAAAAACTCTACTATCTTTTCACCAAAATCATCTTGTCCAACAGCACTTACCATTGCTACGCTATTATTAAATGAACTTATTCTAGTAGCTACGTTTAGAGGAGCACCTCCAATTTTTTTATGTGCTGGAAATACATCCCATAACACTTCACCAAAACATACTATTTTTGACATATATTCTTTTTTTATAAAAAAAGAGACAAACGTAACCGTTTGTCTCTTTAAAAAAATTTACAATTACTTACTACTTAAATACTCAATACTATTTTTATATACTTTTTCTACATTACTTAAGTAAGGATTATTACGACCATCATTCATACTCCATTCCATACCACCTATACCAATTGTAATGATGTAACCTTCAAATCTCTCAAATGGATTCCAAACAATAATACCAGCAAAACTTTGTGCATCTATAGTATGATCCCAAATAGCTATAGGTTCTGCATTATACAACGAATTAAAAGTTGCATAAGGATTTGTAGTAATTGAGCTTAGATTCCACAAAGCATTGTGATCTTCTTTGTAACCAGAGTTTATAACAAAAGCTCTATTAACATCATAAACATCAAGACCATTTGATATTATATTAGAGACACTTGAACCACTAAAACCAATACCCCAAGTATCAGGATTAACACCTCCTACACCTGTACCAATAACAGTTCTTAAACCAGAAGTATCTCTACCTAATTCTTCAACCAAACCTGTACCTAAAAGACCAGCAACTATTTTACCACCTTGTACAAAGAACTTAGATAATACATTTAATTTATCTATTACAGCTTGTGGTTGTGCTGATGACCCAACCTGGTCATGAACATATACTAACACATTTACACCATTTAAAGTAGCTTCGCTTAAATCTGCATAAGAAATATAGACAAAGTCACTGCCATATGTTGCTTGTGTCCATTCTGCTGCTGCCTTAACATCATCATCAGCTATATCAGCTATCGTAGCTCCATCACCTAAAAATGCTATTTTAGATGGAAGTAATGTAGCATTAATGGTATAAACCCTTTCTGAAACCCCATTACTAACAGTAACCTCAACAGGGCTATTTAAATCAATAATAGAACCACTCTGTGGTGTTATTTCTAACCCCTGACCAACTTCAACCTCAAATAAAATTGAACTTAAATCTGTATTACCTACTAGACTTACATCAATTGTACCAGCAAGATGATTTATCTCAGCACTTTTACTATTGATAAATACCTTTTCTATAATTTCTAAAACAGAAACACCATCTGTATAATTTTCTCTTTCGTTGCATGATTGTAGTCCTAATAAAAGGACTACAATTACAACTACTCTTAATTTTATTATTTTTTTCATAATTAATCTGATTTTAATTATTTAGATAATCAATAATATTTGATGTAAGTAATTCAATATTACCTTGATAATCATTAACTCTACCATCGTTTGAATTAAATTCATAGCCAATAATGGTATTTTCAAGAGAAATAATACGTCCTGAAAAATCATTTGAGATATTAGTATCAAAGTTTGCATCAACAGCTCCATTAGTTGGTAAAAACTCAACAGCTCCATAACCAAATGCATCACCAATCCAACGTAGTGTACCTAATTTAACGGCATTCACGGTTTGTTCAAACAATAATGCAGCATCTTGACCACAACATCCTGGTGCTAAAATACCATCCATATGTTGCCACCATATTAATCTAACTTCTCTTGTACCTGCATTGTTTAAATAAAGCTCTCCATCACCTTCAAAAGTTAATCCATCATAAATTGGGTGCATTCTTCTATTTTCAGAATTGTTAGCATCTCTAACACCAAGACCCCAGATATCATCTGCAGGTTTATTTACATCAACACAACCACCAACTGGAGCACAACCAAATTCAGTATATCTATAATTCCCTAATGCTCTATCTGCACTATAGTCAGCAGGCATACGTCCTAATACATGAATAAAAGCTGTTGGATCACCAGCTAAAAAAAGATTACCCCCAGCTTTATGCCAATTTGTTAAAGCTGTAGCTTGTGGTGCACCTTGTTGTAATTCTGATGGTAACAAAGTCATTACGTTTGTATCTGTAGCAAAATACTGAGTACCATTTGTAAGTGGTGTTAAGTAATATAACATAACAACATTTGTATTTGCTAAAGCAGCTTCTGTAATATTTGCAATCTTGATATAAGCAAAATCATCAGGGTATTGTGCTTTTAAATATTCTGCTGCTGCCTTGGCATCATCATCTTGTAAAGTATTAATACAATCTGCTTCACCAATAAACACTACTTTTTGAGTAGAGTTTGAAGAAGATATAGTTACTTCATATGATTTTTTAAGGCCTTCTTGATTTGTAACAGTATATGTTATTGAGCCAGCGCTAAAATCTTGAGCTACCCCTGAAGCTGGAGAAATGGTTAATTCATCATTAATTGTTATTACAGGTGAGATTGAAGTTAAGTCTGTACCTGCTGGTAATATTACAGAAATTGTTGAATTTTCGTGGCTTATTGTACCCGTAGCCGAACAAACATCTTCAGAAGTTGCAAATAGATCTATAATTGGTGCTGCAAGTTGAGTAACCTTTACTTCATAAGATTTACCTGTAAAACCATCATCTGAAAGCACTGTATATTTAACTGGATTCGTAAAATCTTGAGCAACACCAGAAGCAGGGCTAGACGTTGTTCCTCTAGGTATTGTATATTGAGGAGTTAAAGCTTTAATATCTTCTTGACTTCCTACTGTAATTGCAATTGTACCATTTGCTTGGTCTATAACACCTTCGTTTTCTCCAATTGAGAAAGTCATAATCATAGGATCGCCATATGCTGCTATAGTTGCAGTATATTCTCTTGATACACCATTATTAGAAACTGTAAAAACTACTGGACCATCTGCAAAATTTACACTACTACCAGAAGCTGGATCAATAGTTGCACCTTCAGGTAATGACATATTTACAATTAAACTACTAATTTCTGTACCTGCTGGTAATGTTGTTGTAATTGTACCAGTCGTATGATTTATAGAAGCTGTTTGACCTCCAATCTCAAAAGATCTGATAATTGAATATGTATAATCAGGTACTTGATCTTCAAAAGTAATCTCATCATTACAACTTAACATAATACTAAATAGTAAACCTAAAAGAAGGAAACTTTTTACTTTAATAATTTTAGATATATTTTTCATCACTATAATTTTAAATGTTTTTATTTTAATTTTATTTTAATAACCAGATCTTTGTTTGTAAACACCACCTGTTGCATCTATTTCTATTTGAGGAATAGGCAGATATTCATCTCTACCAGGAGTAAATGAAGCTCCACTATAATAGCCTCTTTTGGCACTTTCAGATAACATATATGAATTTATCCAACTAGCTGCATCACCCCAACGAACTAAATCATAAAAATGATGTCCTTCATTATGTAATTCTAATCTTCTTTCCATACGTAATGCTTTTCTTGCATAATTTTGAGTTACACCTGTTGTTGGGTATAATTCTATAGCATAATTTGCTGCATCAACAGAATTATTATTGAAATCGTAAACTCTTGGCGAGTTCTTTGCTCTATTACGAATTTGGTTTATAATAGTCATACCAGTTTCAATATCATTTAGTTCGATTGATGCTTCTGCCTTCCATAACATCACATCACTTATTTTAATGATTGCCCAATCTAATGCTCCTTTAGCCCAAGGAAAACCGCCAGAAGCTCTTAAATCTGAATTTGGGTCTATTTGATTTTTCTTTCTTACAAAATATCCATAGGTAGCAATATCTCTATTCCAATTATCTTGCATTGGCATTCCTGTCCATTTCTTCCAAGTAATTCCTGGACGACCTATTGAATGGTCTAACCTTGGATCTACAGGAGTTGTAATATCTCTAGGACCTAAATCTGATGCATTGTATGTATCTAAAAGAGGTAAACCGTTAGCATCTACTTTAAATGCATTTACAATGTTTTGTGATACTTTACCAAAATCATCTCCATTTAAATAAGGATGATTGACATCGTCTGCTGGTGAATCTGGGGAATTTAATAAGTTTCCAAAATCTAAATTACCAAATTCGGAACCATCATTTATTGAATATTGAATTGCGAAAACATTTTCTTCGTTAGCATAACCAGGAGAAGAATATAACTTTTCTAAATCATCAACTAATCTATAAGATCCAGCAAGTACAAAATTGGCATTTGTTATTACTTCTTGCCATTCTCCTTGAAATAGTTTTGCTTTTGCCATATAGGCATATGCAACTAATTTATTTACTCTACCAAGATCTGTTTGTGAATTAGGTAAAATTGGAATTGCTGCGTTTAAATCACCTTCAATTTTACTCCATAAAAAATCAGAATCAAAAGAGTTTTCAATAGTCGCAACTTGATCAACTGGAGTGTTTTCATCTATATAAACAAATGATCCAAAATTCTTCATAGCTTCAAAATAAAAATGAGCTCTTAAAACTTTTAACTCAGCAATTCTTAATTCGCCATTTGCAAAATCAGGATTAGAATTTATTGCAGTAATAGCACTATTAATTCTAAATACTGAAAAGTAAATAGCTCGCCATAAGTTATAGACGTTTTCTGACGATGGAAATACCGAATGGATTTCTAATTGATGCATACCCCCTCCTGGGTTATCACCAACACCACCACCACCTTTATAGGCATCTCCACTTCTAATATCTGAGAAACACCAATTGGATGGTGCATGATCAAAAGGCCAGTTATCCCTAAATTCACCTGTATTGTACCTGTAATCTAGGGTACTGTATGCACTGACAACAAGTTGTTCTAAGTCTAAATTGTCTTCAGAAATAACATTTTCTGGACTAACTTCCAAAAAGTCTTCTGAACATGATGCCATACTTAACATCACTATCGTTAAAGTAATTATTAATTTATTTTTTTTCATTTTTTTAAAATTGTAAGTTAAACCCTAAACTGACTGTTTTTGTATGAGGATAGACTGCCATACCTGCAATCCCTATACCCGTTCTACTTAATCCTGGGACTTCATAATCAAACCCTGTGAATGATGTTATATTTATTAAATTTTCTGCTTGTAGATAAACCTTAGCTCTTGATAAACCAATTTTTTTGATTTTTTCATCATCAAAATTGTATGAAACACTAACATTTTTAAGTCTGAAAAAAGATCCATCTTCAATAAAATAAGTAGAAGCTCTTTTTTGATCATTAGTATCTGCTGTACTTAAGGTTGGTATTGTAGAGTTAGCATTACTAGGAGACCAAGCATCTAAAGTATTTAGACCGTGATTAAAACCAAAATATGGGAAATCTAATAGCTCACGTTGTGAATTATACATATCATTACCTTGACGACCATCAAAGAATAATCCAAAATCCCAGTTTTTATAAGAAGCAGAAAGATTAATTCCATACATAAAATCTGGATGTGGATTTCCAATAATAGTTCTATCATCTTGATCAATTTTACCATCTCCGTTTAAATCACGATATCTAATATTTCCAAGAGCTTTACCTGTTTGTTCTGCATGCACTGCAACTTCTTCTGGAGTTCTAAATAATCCATCAGCTACAAAACCAAAATATGAACCAATTGGATGCCCAACACCCGTGTAAGAAACCCCCTCTAATATAAAGTTGTTTGAATTACTTAGGCTGGTAACTTCATTTTTGTAAGCAGAAAATGTTAAATCAACACCAAACTTAAAATCATTCATTTTTTTTGAGGAATAGCCTAAAACAACATCAATACCTCTATTCACCATATCACCAGCATTAAAAAATAAGGTACTTCCTGCTTCACCAAGAACTGAAGGTTGTATTGTTTGTAATAACAAATCAGATGTGGTTTTTTCATAAACATCTACAACAAGATTGATACGGTTGTTTAATAAGCTTGCATCTATACCTAAATTTGTTTGATATGACTGTTCCCATTTTAAATCTGGGTTACCAACTTGATTTGGAGAAACACCAATGTCTATACCTCCATTACCTTCACCAGATAAATCATAATTACTATTTTCTATTGCTAATTGATATATGGAATATTGTGCATATTCTAAGATATCTGCATTTCCATTACCACCCCATGAAGCTCTTATTTTTAGATTATCAAATATTTTTGAGTCATCCATAAACTTCTCGTTACTAATAGTCCATCCTATAGAAGCTGTTGGAAAAATACCATACCTGTTATTTTTACCGAATCGAGAACTACCATCTCTTCGAATACTTGCTGAAGCATAATATTTATCAGAAAAATCATAAGACACTTTAGCAAACATAGACTCTCGCTTACTATCTGCACCTATACCATATGCATCTAAAATAGTATTATCTGCTATAATTTCATATTGATCTATCTTTTCAAAATCTACATTGGTACCTAAAGGAACTTGTATTCTTTTAAAATCATTATTTTGTTTTTTGCTATAGGTTTCATGACCAGCAAATGCATTTATTGAGTGATTACCTAACTCTTTGCTATAAGAAATTAAATTGGTAAAAATATATACATCAGTAACATTTCTATTTCTTGCAAACCTTTGATAATCTTGACCATTGTTAATAAAAATATTACCTAAAATACTTCCGTTTTGATTAAATGATGCTGTATGCTCATCAAAACTATAACTATTGTGGTCAAAATTAAATTTTGTGCTAAATTTTAGGCCATCTATTAAATTAACATCTGCATATACATTACCAAATGTTCTCCATGTTTTTTGAACATTGTCTTTATTAATATTCAAAAT
>NZ_CBFHZT010000064.1:0-11834 GCF_965660385.1 Polaribacter sp. | reverse complement strand
AATTTGTGCTTAAAAAAGATATTAATAAATAACCGTCTGTTAAAATCTGTAATTTTCACTAAACACATTAGTTGTAGTGTTTTGAATTTCTTAAGCAGTAATTATTATTATACATGATTAAACAAACCACAAATTAAAAACAATATGGATTTTTTATACATAAAAGCATTACATATTATTTTTGTGGTTACTTGGTTTGCTGGGTTATTTTATATTGTTCGTTTATTTATTTATCAAACAGAAGCTGAAAACAAGTTAGAACCAGCCAAGTCTATTTTACAAACACAGTATAAATTGATGAGCAAGCGTTTGTGGTATATTATTAAGTGGCCCTCTGCAATTTTAGCCAGTATTTTTGCCTTTTGGATGCTGTATAAAAGTCCTTATTACTTAACAGAACCTTGGATGCATATCAAGCTAAGTTTTGTGCTTGCCCTTTATTTTTATCACGGTTTTTGTCAAAGAATATACACAAAACTTCAAAAAGATACCATCTCATATTCCGCTTTTAAACTGCGAATAATTAATGAAATTTCAACAATTTTATTATTTGCTATTGTGTTTTTGGTTACCGTAAAAAGTGCTATTAGTTGGGTTTGGGGTGTTGTTGGTATTGTATTGTTTGGGATATTACTAATGCTTTCTATTAAACTTTATAAAAGAATACGCGAAAAAAACTCTTGGGATAAAGCTGAAAAAGAGGTTTTAGAGGATAATAATATTCATAATGAAGAGTAAAATATTTTCACAAACTAATTAGAATTATTTTAATTGATTTATAGTATTACTTTTTTCTTACAAACCACACCCTAAATAAAACCTAATAATTTTTACGATATTGAGCAGTTTCTTCAAAAACATGCTGTAATATTCGTTGTTCAATTTCATCGAAAACTAAATTTCTTCGTTGCATAACCACACTAGCAACTTCAAACACTTTGTTGGTTTGGTATTCTGTAAAACCAGATGCACCACCCCAACTAAAAGAAGGCACAAAATTTCTTGGAAATCCGCTGCCAAAAATATTTGCAGAAACCCCAACTACTGTCCCAGTATTAAACATCGTATTGATACCACATTTAGAATGATCGCCCATCATTAAGCCACAAAATTGCAAACCTGTTTTTGCAAAACGACCCGTTTCATAATTCCATAATTTTACTTCAGCATAATTATTTTTTAAATTCGAATTGTTGGTATCTGCTCCTAAATTACACCATTCTCCTAAAACAGAGTTTCCTAAAAAACCATCATGCCCTTTATTAGAATACCCCATTAAAACAGCATTATTTACCTCTCCACCTACTTTACAATAAGGCCCTAAGGTAGTTGCTCCATAAATTTTTGCGCCAAGTTTTAATACTGAATTATTACACATTGCCAAAGCGCCTCTAACTACGCAACCTTCCATTATTTCTGCATCCTTGCCAATATAAATTGGTCCATTAGAAGCATTTAAAAAGGCAAAAGTTAATTTTGCACCCTCTTCTATAAAAATATTTTCTTTGTTGATACACTGCACAGTATCAGGAATAGGTTGCGAAGTTCTGCCCTCTGTAATTAAATCGAAATCTTGTTGAATAGCTTTATCGTTGAGTGAAAAAATATCCCAAGTATTTTGAATTTTAATCAATTCTTCATCAAATTCAATTTGAGTATAATTATCAAAATTTACTTCATCTTGAGAGTCAGATGTAAAAAAAGCAATCACATCATCACCTTTAAAAATAGCTTGGTTTTTAGATAAATTCATTATTTTATGTACCAAACTTTTTGTTGGGCAAAAAGAAGCATTTATCAATATATTTTCTGCCATTTCAACCATAGGATATTTTTCCTCTAAATATTCTTCAGTTATCGTGGTTGTAGTTAAACTCAAATGTTTTTCCCATTTTTCTCTAATCGTTAAAATTCCGATTCTTAGATCTGCAACAGGCTTGGTATACGTAAATGGTAAAAGAGAGTTTCTTACATCTCCATCAAATAAAATATAATTCATCTTTGAGGTTTTAACACTACACAAATGTACCTTAAATAACATCAAAAAAAAACCGATTGTAGTATTTACACTAGGTTTTTTATCCATAAAAGAAGAAAAAGTGTTTTTTTTGATACCTGTTTTTTTAGAATCTCCCATAAATCAATATTCATAGTTCTATAAAGTTTTATTAAAAAATACGCTAAAAGAAAGAATATTTTTAGCTTAAAAGTTTTATTTTTTTGGATGCAAGTATATCATCTGAAAAAAAGAATTGTATTTTTGATTTATGGCTGAAACAAAAAGAACATACAGGCACATTACAGAATCTCAAGTAATTATTACACAGTTAATGCTTCCATCACACTCTAATTTTAGTGGAAAAATTCATGGAGGACACATTTTAAACTTGATGGATCAAATTGCTTTTGCTTGTGCATCAAAACACTCTGGATACTATTGTGTTACTGCTTCTGTAAACAAAGTAGATTTTTTAAACCCTATTGAAGTTGGAGAGTTAGTAACCTTAAAAGCTTCTGTAAACTATACAGGGAGAACCTCTATGGTAGTTGGTTTACGCGTTATTTCTGAAAATATTAGAACAGGAAAAATAAAGCATTGT
Organism: Polaribacter sp.; assembly: GCF_965660385.1. Classification (GTDB taxonomy): domain Bacteria; phylum Bacteroidota; class Bacteroidia; order Flavobacteriales; family Flavobacteriaceae; genus Polaribacter. The sequence goes on along the minus strand of NZ_CBFHZT010000064.1, from coordinate 9,234 downwards.
AACTCTTCTTATTTTACAATGGTAGCTAAAGATGAAAATGGAAAAAGCGCACCTGTTCCTGGCATTATTTTAACCAATAAAGAAGAAATAAGACGCTTTGCAAGAAGTATTGTGAGACAACATCAAGGTAGAAAAAGAACTTCTAAATTTAGCAGCAAAACGTTTAAAATAGAAGATTATAAACATCTTTTTGAAGGAAGTAACTCTAAAATTGAACTGAAAGAAAACTAACCTATTTGTTTTAAAATTAAACTGTCTTTACTTTGGATGAACTTATAGATATATTAACGCCAGAAGGAAAACCAACAGGTAAAACAGCCTTAAAATCTGAGGCGCATAAAAATGGATGGTTTCACGCTACTGTGCATGTATGGATTTATACAAAGGATAAAAAAATCTTACTGCAAAAAAGAGCGTTAACCAAAAAAGTTTTTCCTGGAATTTGGGATATTTCTGTGGCAGGACATATTGGTGCTGGAGAATCTATTGTAGCATCTGCAAAAAGAGAAGTTTTTGAAGAAATAGGTTTACAATTAGAAGCAGAAGATTTGATTAAGATTGGTACTAGAATTCATCAAGTACAACATGAAAACGGAATTCAAGACAACGAGCATCATCATGTATTTATAGCTGAATTAAAGGTAGATTTTGAATCATTAATTATGCAAGAAGAAGAAGTTGCTGGTTTGCGTTTGTTTGATTTATCTATCTTAAAGGAAACCAAAAAAATGGAAAACGTTTTATTATCAAGATTCCATGAATACTACTGTACAGTTTATGACGAAATTTATAAAAAATGTAAAGAATAATGAAAAATACTATTGCAGAACGTGTATATGATTTCCTGAAAAACTTCCCTCCTTTTAACTTACTTTCTAGCAATAAATTATATGAAATAGCTACACAAGTAAAAATTATTTATTTAGAAAAAGGGAAACTCGTTTTTAAAGAAAATGATGATTTACATAAAGATTTTTATGTGGTTAGAAATGGTGCAATAGGATTGTTTAAAAACGAAAAATCAAACAAAACTTTAATTGATATTTGTGATCCTGGAGATATTTTTGGTCTTAGACCTTTAATAAGCAAAGAAAATTATGCATTAAATTCAGTTGCTAATGAAGAATCAATTATCTACGGTATTCCTATAGAATATTTTGAAACAGTATCAGAAAATAATACCGAAATCAATAAATACCTCATAACTTCTTTTGCCTCAAAATCTTTTGACCCTTACACTATAGAAGAAAGTAGCAACGTTTTTACAGATTACATAGAAAAAAACACATTTACAGAATCTAACTTACAAACTTCTAATTACACTAAAAACCCATTAACCTGTAGTGCTCATACATCTGTAAAAGAAGCTGCAATAATAATGAGTAAAAGTAAAATTGGCTGTATTATCGTTGCTGATAATGAAAATTACCCTATAGGAATCATTACCAACAGTGATATTAAAAATAAAATTGCCACAGGTTTATTTCCCATTGAAACACCTGTTCAAAACATCATGTCTTTTCCTGTAATTACAGAAAATAAAAATATTTCTATTTTAGAGGCTCAAGTAAAAATGATAAAGCATAATGTTGGTCATTTATGCATTACAAAAGACGGAACAAGAAACTCTAAACTTATTGGTATTTTAACACATCATGATGTCTTAGTTTCTTTAGGAAACAACCCCACAGTAATTTTAAAAGAAATAAAAAAGGCAACAAGAACTAGAGAAATACGAAGAGCAAGAAATAAAGCAAACACTTTATTAAGGTTATATTTAGAACAAAATATACCATTAACACATATCTTAAAAATTATTTCAGAAATTAATGATGCTGTTACCATGAGAGTTATAGAGATTTCTATTGCTAAAATGGATACAAAACCTCCCGTAAAATTTTCTTGGTTAGCTACTGGAAGCCAAGGTAGAAAAGAACAGTTATTGTACACAGACCAAGATAATGCCTTAATTTTTGAAGATGTAGCAGAAGAAAAATTAAAAGAAACCAAAGCCTATTTTGTAAAATTAGCCCAACATGCTACAAAATCTTTACATAAAATTGGTTTTGAATATTGTGAAGCAGAAATGATGGCAAGCAATCTAAAATGGTGTAAATCTTTAACAGAATGGAAGGAACAATTTAAAGATTGGATTTTAAATACCGATGAAAAAGCCATTTTACTATCCTCTATTTTCTTTGATTTTAGTGTAGTTTATGGTGATGATGAACTGGGCAAAGAACTTTCTAAAAGTATATTTAAAACTGTAAACCAAACTCCATTATTTTTCACATTTTTGTGTAGGGATGCTGTAAAAAGTCCATCTCCTTTAGGTTTTTTTAAACAGTTTTTATTAGAAACAAATGGTGAAAATAAAGACTTTTTTAATATAAAAAGCAGAGCATTAATGCCTTTAATAGATGCTGCTCGGTTATTAGTATTATCTAACAATATTTTCGAAATTAACAATACAGGTTTACGTTTCGAAAAATTAGCAGAAATAGAACCTCAAAATAGAGAACTCTATAAATCTTGTTCTTATGCATTTAAAGCATTATTAAAATTTAAAACTAAACAAGGAATTTTACATAACGATTCTGGAAAATTTATAGAAATTGAAACCTTAACCAAAGAAGAAAAATTAAAGTTAAAACGCTGTTTTAAACCAATCAGAGATATTCAAGAATTATTAACCACAAGGTTTAACCTGTCTAGAGTTGTTTAAAATGAAGTTAAATTGGTTTCAGAAAAAAAATAAAACAACGCTTCCTTTTTTTTGGAAAGAGTATGAATTGCATATTCAAAACACACAAAAACTTCCTATCAAAGAAACTCGTTTTGTTACTTTTGATACAGAAACTACGGGTTTTTCTAAAAAAGATGATCGAATTTTGTCAATTGGAGCCATTTCATTAAAAGATAATATTATCAATGTAAATGATAATTTTGAAATTTATTTAGACCAAAAAATATTTAAACCAGAAACTGTTAAAATTCATGGTATTTTAAAAAATGGCGATATTAAAAAAGTAGATGAAATAACTGCAATTCAACAGTTTTTAAATTATATTAAAAATTCTGTTTTAGTTGGACATCATGTAGGTTTTGATGTTGGAATGATTAACGAAATGTTATTTAGATACGGATTACCAAAGCTAAAAAACAAAGTAATAGACACAGGTAATTTATACCGAAAATCGAAACATTTAGTGTATGAAAATGACCTAAAAAACTACACACTTGATGAACTTTGTGATGAACTAAATATTTCTAAAAGCGATAGGCATACTGCTAATGGAGATGCATACATTACAGCTATTGCCTTTTTAAAAATTATTTCTAAATTAAATTCAAAAAACAACTTGGTTTTTAGTGATTTATTAAAAAAATAATGGTTAGATAGTCCCATTCTTTTAAAAGGTTAAAAAGAAAAAGACCTTATCAAATTGGTGAGGTTTTAAATAAAAGTCAAAAATGTTCTATATGATGATTTAATAAGATACAATTTATTGATAAACCTCTTAATGGAATTCTTTTTTTAACTTACATCCAAAAATTTTAATACTCACAAGACAATTATAAAACTATTGGAGATAAATAAGATACATCAAATTTAATTTAACTAATTGAATTTTCTATTCATTTGTTGTCATAGCATGAATTAAAAAAGTAGCCCCAATACCATAAAAAAGAATCCAAAAAGCATTAAGAGCGTTTCCAGTAATTACAAATGCAACAGTAGCTATTAAAAACCAAACTGCTAGTATTATAAACCCTAATTTTTTATAGTTAAGATTTCGTTTTTTATTTTGTTCACTTTCATTTAATGAGATGTTAAAAGCAACTTCTTTAGCTATATTTTCTGGGAAGCCTTGTTTTTCTAACTTGGCATAAATTATTCCTTGCTCTAATTTTGAGCCTTTAAATTTTAGGGCTATTTTATATGCTTTTTCCTTTAGATGATTATAGTTATTTTCCATATTCTAAATATAATAAAAAAAAACTAATTATTTGGTTTCTCAAAAAAAGAAGCTGCTAATTTACCTTGACTCAATAATGGTAATGTAAATTCTAAAGGCGTTCCTTCAGCTTCTGTAAGATTTCCTTTTTCGTCTTTTTGATACCACTGAATTTCTTTTGGCAATAACAAACCATTTACATTTTCCCATGTATCATATTTTATCAAATTGTATGTATTACTTGGTTTTTTAGAGTTGAAAGTAACTGTGTAAGCCAACCACTCCATTTTGTAAGTTTCTGGGTTGTAATAAATAATATAATTATCATCTGGTGATGACCCTTTGTCTGCATCATAAGAAATTTTATATCCAGGATAATTTACTCCTTTAAAAACTAAATCTGCTGCTTTACTATAGGTTATGCCATCATCTGCTAGCACAAAAGGCATTGCATAGAAGTAAAAAAACAAATTATAATAAAAATTTTTATCACCTTTAAAACTACCTTCTTCAGTTTCGTCTAACCAAACTTCATTACCATCAAATCCTAAAGAATATTTAGGATGATTAATGACCGTTTTTCTTGTTTGTAAATCTACAGTATGCACTTCATCCCCTTTATTAAAGGATAGTACTTGTGCTTTTCTCCAAGCGTCGATTGCACCATGTTTGGTAAATACTTTTCCTAATTCATCTGGAAAATTATCTCTTTTAACCTCTTGAACCGCTTCTTTATTTGATGTTTTCTTAGCTTTATTTTTACAAGAAACTGCAATAATGATAATTATTAATAAGAGTATTTTTTTCATCCTGTTTGATTTTAGACTTATAAAGTCGATTTTCTAATAAAAATATTACACGAACAAGTAATTATATTTTAGACTGATAGGTAAATAAATCATAATACCTTCCTTTTGCTAGTATCAATTCTTCGTGAGTTCCTCTTTCTACTATTTTTCCTGCTTCAATTACTAAAATTTGATCTGCTTTTTTTATGGTACTCAACCTGTGCGCAATAACGATACTGGTTCTGTCTTTAACCAATTCAGATAAACTTTTTTGAATCAAAGCTTCACTTTCTGTATCTAAATTAGAAGTAGCTTCATCTAAAATAATAATTTTTGGATTGGCTAAAATAGCTCTTGCAATAGCCAATCGTTGACGTTGGCCACCAGATAATTTTACGCCTCTTTCTCCAATTAACGTATCTAAACCATTATCAAATCTGTCTGTAAATTCATTTACATAGGCAGCTTTTACAGCACTTTCTAATTCTTCTTCTGTGGCATTAGGTCTAGGAAATAGAATATTTTCTCGAATTGAACCTTCAAACAAAAATTCATCTTGCAAAACCACCCCCAAATATTTACGATAACTAGACAGTTTTACTTTTGATATATCTTGATTATCAATAGTAATTGTACCCGATTTCGGATTTAAAAATGTTGCTGTTAAGCTTGCAATGGTAGATTTTCCAGAACCAGAACTCCCCACCAAAGCTGTTACAGAACCAGCAGGAACTTTAAAGTTGATGTTATGCAATACTTCTTTATCTTCTTCATACGCAAAGGAAACATCATCAAAATTAATTTCTCCTTTTAGCTTATTTAACTCTATTGTTCTATTTTCATTATCTTCTTCTGCAGCCTTGTTCATCAATTCTTCAGTCCTATCCAAACCAGCTAATGCCTCTGTTAATTGACTACCAATATTACTCATTTGCACAATTGGGGCAATCATAAAACCAAGTATTAAAGTAAAAAACAAAAACTCTCCAGTGGTCATATCGCCTTGAATCATGTAATAACCTCCAATTCCCATGATTCCTGTAGTGGCAACACCTATTAAAAAAGTAGACGAGCTTGTCATTAAAGCAGTTGCTGTTAAACTCTTTTTTACATTTTGATAGAGTTTATCTACACCATTTTCAAAAACTTTATTCTCTTGCTCTTCTGCATTGAAGGCTTTTATCACTCGAACGCCTGCCAAAGTTTCTGTTAATCTTCCTTTTACCTCTGCATTTATTTTTCCTCGTGTTCTAAAAATTGGACGAATAAATTTGAAGGCTTTCAAGGCAACAAATCCAAAAATGGATATAGGTAAAAAGACGAATAAGGTCATCCAAGGATTGAGGTTTATTAAAATAATTAAAGAAATAATGGCTGTAATTGTACCACCAACTAGTTGCACCAAACCTGTTCCTATCAAGTTTCTAACACCTTCAACATCACTCATAATTCTAGAAACTAATGCTCCCGATTTTGTGTTGTCAAAAAAAGAAATGGGTAAAGACAATACTTTTTTTTGTACTTGCGCTCTTAATTCTGAAATTAAATATTGTGCTTGTACACTTAAAATTCTTGTCAGTAAAAAAGAAGTTATTGCTTGTACTAAAATTGCCCCTAAAACTATAAGGATTAAAATTTTAAGTTGCTCAAAATTTTTATCAGGTACCACCTCATCTAATAAAATTTTACTTTGCCATGGTAAAATTAAACCCGCTAAACTTCGAATTACGATTAAAACTAAGCCTACAAATACCAAATTTCTTCTTGGCCAAATAATTGTTTTAAAAGCTTTACCAATAGAAACTTTTCCTTTCTTTTTGTTCTTTTTTGATTCTTTAAAATGTTGCATAAATAGTTTTGAGTGTAATCATATTTGTTGAAGGTCAATTAATATGCCATTGCTAAAAAATATGACATATTTACAAAGTTACAATAAACAAAAAGACCCTTCAGGTTTTGGAAACCTGAAGGCTCTGGAATAAAGAATAAATTCCTTTTTTAAATTATTAGTTGGTTTATAAAATAGCTTGCGTGAGCGATTGCAATGGCATCCTTTTTAAGCCAAACTCGTTTCAGTATCTCTAATAAAAAATAAAATCACCTTTAAAAAACATGCAGATGTTGAAATAAATTCAGCATAAAAAGATATAGTGGAAAGCGCGGTTTTTGTTTTTCACAAAAACACGTCCTAAATAAAAAATACCTATAAGGTTTTTGAAACCTTGCAGGTAATTTCTATAATAGACTGAATTAAGTTTAATTTAACTAATCTTACAAACGCTCATCAATAATACTTTGTACAATTTCTGGGTTTAGCAATGTAGAAACATCACCTAAATTATCTAACTCATTTGAGGCAATTTTACGTAAAATACGTCTCATAATTTTTCCTGAACGTGTTTTTGGTAAGCCTTCTGTAAATTGCATTTTATCCAATTTGGCAATGGGCCCAATTTTATCAGAAATCAATTGATTGATTTCTTTACTTAAATTGGTATGATCTCTACTTTCTCCTAAATCTTTTAAAGTGATGTAACCATACAAGGCACTACCTTTAATATCATGAGGAAAACCTACAATAGCAGATTCTGCTACTGCTGGATGCTCATTAATGGCGTCTTCTATAGGTGCAGTTCCTAAATTGTGTCCAGAAACTATAATTACATCGTCTACTCTACCTGTAATTCTGTAATACCCAACCTCATCACGTAAAGCACCATCACCTGTAAAATAAGCGTTTTCGTAGGCAGAAAAATACGTTTCTTTATAACGTTGATGATTTCCCCAAATGGTTCTTGCCATACTTGGCCAAGGATATTTAATACACAACCTACCTTCTACTTGATTTCCTTTTAATTCTTTGCCATTTTCGTCCATTAAACAAGGCTGAACACCAATAAATGGTAAGGTTGCATAAGTTGGTTTTGTTGGCGTTACAAACGGAATTGGCGTAATCATCATTCCACCAGTTTCTGTTTGCCACCAAGTATCTATAATCGGACTTTTCTTTTTACCAATCGTATCATTATACCAGTGCCAAGCTTCTTCATTAATAGGTTCGCCTACAGAACCTAAGACTTTTAAAGAAGATAAATCGTATTGATCTACCAATTCTGTACCATGTTTTGCCAAAGCTCTAATAGCTGTTGGTGCAGTATAAAACTGATTTACTTTGTGCTTTTGAATAATTTCCCAAAAACGACCAAAATCTGGATAACTTGGTACACCTTCAAACATTACAGTAGTTGCTCCGTTTGCTAATGGACCATAAACGATGTATGAATGCCCTGTAATCCAACCAATATCTGCAGTACACCAATAGACATCATTTTCTCTATATTGAAAAGCATTTTTAAACGTATATGCTGTATAAATCATATAACCAGCTGTAGTATGCACCATTCCTTTTGGTGACCCAGTAGACCCTGAAGTATATAAAATAAATAACGGGTCTTCTGCTTCCATAACCTCAGCTTCACAAACTGTAGATGCTTGGTCTAATAAAGGTTGTAACCATTTGTCACGACCTTCTTTCATATAAATATCTGAGTTGATTCTTTTAGCTACTAAAACAGTTTCTATAGATGTGCAAGATTCTAAAGCTTCATCTACAATCCCTTTTAAATCTATGGTTTTAGAACCTCTGTAAGAACCATCAGAAGTAATTACCATTTTACAGTTTGCATCGTTTATTCTTGTTGATAAAGCTGTTGCAGAAAAACCTGCAAAAACTACAGAATGTATGGCGCCAATTCTTGCACAAGCTAACGTTGCTATTGCCAATTCAGGAATCATAGGAACATAAATACAAACTCTATCTCCTTTTTTAATACCATTTTCTTTTAGCACATTTGCAAACTGGTTTACCTTTTCAGAAAGTTGATTATAAGTAATATGTTGCGACTCTTCATCTGGATTGTTAGGCTCAAATAATAAAGCTGTTTTATCTCCTCTTGTAGCTAAATGTCTGTCTATACAGTTTTCTGTAATGTTTAATTGGGCACCTTCAAACCATTTTATTTCTGGTTTAGAAAAATCCCATTCTAAAACTTTATCCCATTTCTTTTTCCACACAAAATGTTCTTCTGCAATTTCTTCCCAAAAAGTTTCTGGTTCTCTAACCGAGTTTCTGTAAACGTGATAATATTCTGGAAAGTTTTTAATATGATAATTACTCATAAGATTGGTTAATTGGTTTTTAATATTCTCAGCAATTTAACATATATCTATTTGATATTAAAAAATTCAGTTTCTTTTTTTGTTAATAATCTAGAATGAATAATAAAACGAACTCCTAAAGGAATTTCTAGGGAGAAACTAGCCCCACGTCCTTTTGTGATGTCTATCGTTAGATGGGTATGTTTCCAATACTCATATTGATCTTGATTCATGTAAAAAGGCACATTTTCAATAATTCCTAAAAAAACATCACTTTCATCCAAATACATTTCTTCTTTCTCGAAAATCATTGGAGAAGAACCATCACA
>NZ_CBFHZT010000063.1:0-12166 GCF_965660385.1 Polaribacter sp. | reverse complement strand
GAAAGTATGCACTTTATTTTATGGTGTTTTTATATGCAATGATGGTTTATTGTTTAATTGCTATGAATGTAATTATGCTTCCTGAATCTGCATCAATAGAAGGTGAACATGATGACAGATTGTTCAATATAACCTTTTGGTTAATTGGGATTGTGCAGTTTTTAATGCAGTTCTTAATTTTCTACTTTACATTTAAGTACAGAGGAAATAAAGACAGAAAGGCAAAGTTTTACGCAGACAGTCATCAATTAGAATTAATATGGACAGTAACTCCAGCAGTTGTTTTAGTTGGTTTAATTGGATATGGTTTATGGCAATGGAATAATGTGATGGATATCTCTGATGAAGACGCAATTGTTATTGAAGTATATTCTCAACAATTTAGATGGGATGCACGTTATGCTGGAGAAGATAATACCTTAGGGCTTGGAAATGTAAATTATATTGAAGGAATCAATACTATGGGTGTTGATATGAAAGATGCAAACGCACAAGACGATATTCAAGTAACAGAATTGTATTTACCTAAAGGTAAAAAGATTCATTTTAAATTTCGTTCTCAAGACGTTTTACATTCAGCATACATGCCTCATTTTAGAGCGCAAATGAATTGTGTTCCTGGTATGGTTACTGAGTTTGGATTTACTCCAAAATATACAACAGAAGAGATGAGACAACGACCTGAGGTTATTGAAAAAACTAAAGGAATCAATAAAATTAGAGCGGCTAAAGGTGAAGATTTGTATGAATTTGATTACTTATTGCTATGTAATAAAATATGTGGTGCATCTCATTATAGTATGCAAATGAAAATTACAGTAGTTGAGCAAGAAGAATATGATAAGTGGATTGCAGAACAACCTACTTTAGCAGCTGTTATAAAATAATTAAAAAACTAAAAAATACAAATTAAATAAGGTTATGTCAGAACATCATCATAAAGAAACGTTTGTAACAAAATACATTTTTAGTCAAGATCATAAAATGATTTCTAAGCAATTCTTGGTGACAGGAATTTTTATGGGGGTTATTGCATTATTAATGTCTATGTTATTTAGATTGCAATTAGCTTGGCCAGAAAAATCATTCTCTATTATAGAAGCATTTTTAGGACCACATCAATCAGATGGTATTATGAGTCCAGATATTTATTTAGCTTTGGTTACAATTCACGGTACTATCATGGTATTCTTTGTTTTAACAGCTGGATTAAGTGGAACTTTTTCAAACTTGTTAATTCCTTTACAAATCGGAGCAAGAGATATGGCGTCTGGTTTTTTAAATATGGTTTCTTATTGGTTATTCTTTTTGTCGAGTATAATCATGGTGATTTCACTATTTATTGAAGCTGGCCCTGCATCTGCAGGTTGGACCATTTATCCACCTTTAAGTGCATTGCCACAAGCTATTCCAGGTTCTGGAACGGGTATGACTTTATGGTTGGTTTCAATGTCAATTTTTATTGCATCATCTTTAATTGGTGCTTTAAACTATATTGTTACGGTTTTAAATTTAAGAACAAAAGGAATGAAAATGACAAGACTGCCTTTAACAATTTGGGCATTCTTTATCACAGCAATTATTGGTGTGGTTTCATTTCCAGTATTATTATCAGCTGCATTATTATTAGTTTTTGATAGAAGTTTCGGTACCTCATTTTATTTATCAGATATTTTTATATCAGGAGAAGTATTGCACTATCAAGGAGGTTCACCTGTTTTATTTGAACACTTGTTTTGGTTCCTTGGGCACCCAGAGGTATATATTGTATTGTTACCAGCACTAGGTATTACATCAGAAATTATATCAACAAATTCACGAAAGCCAATTTTTGGATATAGAGCAATGGTGATGTCTATTATGGCAATAGCATTTTTGTCTACCATAGTTTGGGGGCACCATATGTTTATTTCAGGTATGAATCCATTTTTAGGTTCTGTATTTACCTTTACAACATTATTAATAGCCATTCCTTCTGCTGTAAAAGCATTTAATTATGTTACTACGCTATGGAAAGGTAATTTACAGTTAAATCCTGCAATGTTATTTTCAATAGGATTGGTATCAACCTTTGTAACAGGTGGTTTAACAGGATTGGTATTAGGTGATTCAGCTTTAGATATCGCAATACATGATACGTACTTTGTGGTTGCACACTTTCACTTGGTAATGGGAGTTTCTGCAATTTTTGGTATGTATGCTGGGATTTATCATTGGTTCCCTAAAATGTATGGAAGAATGATGAATAAAAAATTAGGCTATTGGCATTTCTGGATTACCATTGTATGTGCTTATGGAGTATTCTGGCCTATGCATTTTATTGGATTAGCAGGTTTACCAAGAAGATATTATTCAAATACAGCTTTTCCAATGTTTGATGACTTGGCGGATATTAATGTGGTAATTACAATTTTCGCATTGGTAGGTGGCTTAGCTCAAATTTTATTTTTAGCAAATTTCTTTATATCTATTTATAGAGGTCAAAAAGCTTCACAAAATCCTTGGAAATCTAACACGTTAGAATGGACGACACCTGTAGAGCATGTTCATGGAAACTGGCCAGGTAAAATTCCTGAAGTTCACAGATGGGCTTATGATTACAGTAAGCGAGTTGATCCAAATGATGATGATAGTGATTATTTACATGGACAAGATTTTGTTTTACAAACAACACCACTTTTAGATGGTGAAGAACCATCATAAAATTATATCTTATATTATAAAAGCCTTTCCATTTTTGGAAAGGCTTTTTTGTTTGTAACAAAACTTACAAAAAGGTATTTTAATTAATATTATCTTTGTTTTATGAACGAAAACTTGAACCCTGAAAACTCCAATTTATCAAATGAAGATTTAGATGTAGAAAAAAAACTACGTCCGCTTTCTTTTAGTGACTTTACAGGACAAGATCAAGCACTAGAAAATCTAAAAGTTTTTGTGGAGGCCGCTAATCAAAGAGGTGAAGCTTTAGATCATACGTTGTTTCATGGACCTCCAGGATTAGGAAAAACTACCTTGGCTCATATTTTAGCCAACGAACTTCAAGTGGGGATAAAGGTTACCTCTGGTCCAGTATTAGACAAACCTGGTGATTTAGCAGGTTTATTAACTAATTTAGATGATAGAGATGTTTTATTTATTGATGAGATTCACAGGTTAAGCCCAATAGTAGAAGAATATTTGTATTCTGCAATGGAAGATTATAAGATTGATATCATGATTGAGTCTGGGCCCAATGCAAGAACTGTTCAAATTAACCTGGAACCATTTACATTAATAGGAGCCACAACTCGTTCAGGTTTGTTAACGGCACCAATGAGAGCACGTTTTGGAATAAGTAGCAGATTACATTATTATTCAACTGAATTACTAACTACTATTATTCAACGTAGTTCATCTATTTTGGGAGTGCCAATATCAATGGAAGCAGCTATAGAAATTGCAGGTAGAAGCAGAGGAACTCCAAGAATTGCAAATGCCTTATTACGCAGAGTACGCGACTTTGCCCAGATAAAAGGAGATGGAACTATTACCATACAAATTGCCAAGTATGCTTTAAAAGCACTAAATGTAGATGCACATGGTCTAGATGAAATGGATAATAAAATCTTAGAAACTATTATTGATAAGTTTAAAGGTGGTCCTGTAGGGATAAGTACGATTGCTACTGCAGTGTCCGAAAATACGGAAACTATAGAAGAGGTTTATGAACCTTTTTTAATTCAACAAGGTTTTATAATGCGCACTCCTAGAGGCAGAGAAGTTACTGAGTTAGCCTATAAACACCTTGGCAGAACAAAGGGTAGAAGTCAAGGTGAGTTGTTTTAAAAAATAGCAATAAGCTTAAAGCAAAATGCCTAAAGCATATAGCCATAAAATGAACATAAAAAAAGTAATACCAATCTTAGAATGGTTACCAAACTACAATACATCGCTTTTTAAAGGCGATTTAGTAGCAGGTATTACTGTGGGTATTATTTTAATTCCGCAAGGTATTGCTTATGCTCTAATTGCTGGTTTACCTCCTATTTACGGTTTGTACTGTGCTTTGGTTCCTCAGGTAATGTACGCCATATTTGGTTCCTCAAGACAAGTAGCAATAGGTCCAGTAGCTATGGATTCTTTAATTGTAGCAACTGGTGTTTCTACCTTAGCGCTTGCAGGTTCCGAAAGTTATATTAGTATCGCTATTTTGTTAGCATTAATGGTAGGTGCTATACAGTTTATTTTAGGTGTTTTTAGTTTAGGTTTTATTGTAAACTTTTTATCAAAACCAGTAATTACAGGGTTTACATCAGCTGTTGCATTGATTATAGGGTTAAATCAATTTAGAAATCTATTAGGGGTGGATTTTATACAAAGCGATCAAATTCAATACGTTGTTGAAGATATTTGGCTACAAATAAACAATTTTAATCAACATACAACAATTATAGGTTTAATATCAGTGATCATAATTATCACTTTTAGAAAAATCAATAAAAAGATTCCAAACGCACTTATCGTAGTAGTAATTGGAATTTTAATAATGAAATATTTTGGAAATTCTTTCAATGATGTATCCATTGTAAAAGATATTCCTTCAGGATTGCCTCTTTTTGGAATACCAGATTTTGATGTTGATCAAATTAAGGAATTATTTCCAATAGCCTTAACTTTGGTAATGGTAGGTTATTTAGAAACCATTTCCATAGGTAAATCTTTAGAGGCCAAACAAGATGAATACAGAATAAGACCAAATCAAGAATTAATTGCATTAGGGCTAAGCAATATGGTAGGCTCTTTATTTAAAGCTTACCCATCAACCTCTAGTTTTTCGCGTTCTGCAATCAATCAAGAAAGTGGTGCAAAAACAGGTATGGCAGCTTTAATTTCTGTTGTTATGGTGGTAGTAACCTTACTTTTTTTAACTCCATTATTTTATCACTTACCAAAAACAGTATTAGCAGCAATTATTATTGTAGCCGTTTTTAATTTGATAAATGTCAAAGAAGGAAAATTTTTGTGGAGAGCAAATAAGTTAGATTTTTGGTTGATGATTTCTACTTTTTTAGCAACCCTATTGTTAGGCATAGAATTCGGGATAATAGTCGGTGTTGGTTTATCACTCATCGTTTTAATATTTAGAACATCAAGACCTTATATTGCAGAATTGGGTAAAGTGCCAGATTCAAATTTTTATAGAAATAAAAATCGGTTTGAAGAAGTAATTTTAGAAGATGATATTTTGGTTTTTAGGTTTGATGCTCAATTATTTTATGCAAATGCAAATTATTTTAGAGATAACTTAGACGAAATGGCATCTAAAAAAGGCAAGGCATTAAAATTGATTGTTTTAGATGCAGAAAGCATTAACAGAGTGGATAGCACAGGTTTAGAAATGCTTAAAGAACGAATCAAGTTTTACAAAAAGAGAGATGTTATTTTTTACTTTGCTGGGGTAAAAGGGCCAGTAAGAGATGATTTGTTTAGAAGTGGGGTTTTACAAATTATAGATATCAACCATTTTTTTATGAGGGTTAATCAAGCTGTTAAATACTATAAAACTGGCGACAGAAAACACCAAGAAAAGTATGCAAAATACATACATCAAGCATATAAATAAGAAACACAAAATGACATATGTCATTTTAAATAAAGAGATTAAAACATATTTTTAAAGTTATTTAAATTTTTATCATGGTTATAGAACAAATATATACAGGTTGCTTAGCACAAGGAGCTTACTACATAGAAAGTAATGGCGAAGTTGCCATTATAGACCCTTTAAGAGAGGTGCAAGATTATATAGACAGAGCAGAAAATAACAACGCAAAAATCAAATATATTTTTGAAACACATTTTCATGCAGATTTTGTAAGTGGTCATGTAACTTTAGCCGAAAAAACAGGCGCAAAAATTGTATTTGGACCCTCTGCAAAAACAAATTTTGAAGCTATTATTGCCCAAGACAATCAGGTTTTTCAGTTAGGCGAAATTAGCATTACAGTATTACACACTCCTGGACATACCATGGAAAGCACTTGTTTTCTTTTAAAAGATAAAAACGGAAAAGAGCACGCATTATTTAGTGGAGATACCTTGTTTTTAGGTGATGTTGGTCGTCCAGATTTAGCTCAAAAAGGTGATATAACAGAAAGAGATTTAGCGGGTTTTTTGTTTGATAGTTTAAGAACAAAAGTAATGACGCTTCCAGATGATGTTATTGTTTATCCTGCACATGGAGCAGGTTCTGCCTGTGGCAAAAATTTAAGCAAAGAAACTGTGGGCACTATTGGCAATCAAAAAGAAACCAATTATGCGTTAAGAGCAGATATGACAAAAGAGCAATTTATTAATGAAGTTACAGACGGTTTGTTGCCTCCACCTGCATATTTTCCTTTAAACGTTAAGCTAAATAAAGAAGGTTATAAAGATATAGACGATGTTATTAAAACATCAGCAAAACCTTTATCTGTAAAAGAATTTGAGTTGGTAGCAAATACTACAGATGCTGTTGTTTTAGATGTTCGTCATCAAACAGATTTTGTAAAAGGTTTTATTCCGCAGTCTATTTTTATTGGGGTTGATGGTGGCTTTGCACCTTGGGTTGGAGCTTTAATTAAAGATATTAAACAACCTATTTTATTGGTTTCTCCAGAAGGTAGAGAAGAAGAAGTAATTACACGTTTGTCTAGAGTTGGGTTCGATAATGTATTAGGATATTTAGAAGGAAGTTTTTCTTCTTGGCAAAATGCAGGTAAAGAAATTGATGCATTAGTTTCTGTTTCAGCAGCTACTTTAGAAACTAAAATTAAAGAAAATGCACACGTTTTTGATGTTAGAAAACCAGGTGAATATACTAGCGAACATATAAAAGTTGCAGAAAGTACACCATTAGATTATTTGAATAATCATATCTCAGAATTTCCTAAAAAAGAAGAATTTTATGTGCATTGTGCAGGAGGTTATAGATCTGTAATTGCAGCATCCATCTTAAAATCAAGAGGGTTTCATAATGTAATTGATGTTGCAGGTGGCTATGCAGCAATCAGAAACACTAATATTGAAAGAACAGAAGCTGTTTGCCCATCAACTTTAAAATAATCATCATGAGGTTTATTTTTTTAATATGTTTTACGGCCTTAAGTTTTATGAATTGTGCTTCTCAAGAAGAAGTAAAATCGATAACGACAATTGAGTTGAAATCGCTTTTAGAAAAAAAAGAAATTCAATTGTTAGATGTAAGAAGTCCGCAAGAAATTAAACAAGGTTTTATAAAAACAGCCAAGTTTGCCAATTATTTTGATGATGATTTTTTAGAACAAGCCTCAAAAAAAATAGACAAAAGTAAAGTTGTGTATCTTTATTGTAGAAGTGGAAATAGAAGCGGAAAATCAGCAAAAATATTACAAGAAAATGGGTACAACGTCTACAATGTTTTAGGCGGATATAACCAATGGAAAAAAGAAAACTAGAAATTATGAAGACAGAAATTCAAATTGAAAATTTAAAGTGTGGTGGTTGCGCAGCAACAATTAAAAAAGGAATATTAGGTATAGAAGGTGTAAATGAAATAGAGATTGATATCGATAAATCTATCGTTTCAATTGTTAGCGAAAATGAAAACTTAGAGGAAATTAAATTGAAGTTATCAAAATTAGGCTATCCAGAAGTAGGAGATAAAAATACGGTGGTGCATAAAGCAAAATCTTTTGTAAGCTGTGCTGTGGGTAGGCTAGACGCTTAATCTAGAAATCCAAGTGTTATAGAGGATAAAAAGCTGTTCACGCAGGTTTTCATCCTCTTTTTTTGTAATTTTGACAGATGAAAAAAATCCTAGTAATTGTTATTTTTTTTGTGTGTAGCATCGTTAATGCACAGCAGAAAATTCCTTTTATTGATTATAATGAAATTCAACCACAAATAGAGCAGGCAGTTGAACAAAAAGCATATGCAGAAGCATTGTCATTAGCCAATAAAATCAATAAAAATGATTCCATTTATTTTTCGGTTTTAAGCTCAAAATCATATTACTTACTACAACTAAAAAAGTTTGACGAAGCAATACAAGTTGCTGATGAAGGTATTCAAGAAGACCATACACAGTCAAAAGTATTTTTTTACATAAATAAAGCAGTAGCTTTAACCAATTTAAAAAAATACAACGAAGCTTTAAAAACGTATAATGAAGCCATTCAAATATATCCTAAAAACTATATATTATGGTTTAACAAGGGTGAAGTATTAGAACAACAAAATAAGTTGAATAAAGCTTTAGTTGCTTATAAAGAAGCTATTTTATTGAATCCGTTATTTGGAAAACCACATTTAAAAATAGGAAACATTTTTTACAACCAAGAAAAGCTTACCCAAGCTTTAATGGCATTTAACATGTATTTATTGTTAAATTCAAATGAATTAGGATCTTTTGAAGCAATAAAAGATGTGAATAACAAAGCAGCTTTATTAACTCCATTTAAAAAAAATGAAGCCATAAATTTAGTTGAAGACAAAAACACATTTAAAGAAATTGATTCTATTTTAATAAGCAAAGAATCTATCAAATTAAGTTATAAAACCAATAATGAGATTGAGTTGGCTTTGGTGAATCAGAATCATATCATGATGCAAAATCTCCGAAATTTCTCTGGTGATGAAACTTTTTGGACTCAAAAATATGTATCCTTTTACAAATGGATTGTAGAAAATAATTATTTCGACCATTTTATATACACAATACTTTTTGCTACTCAAAATCAACAACATAAAAAAATAATTGAAAATAATACAGATAAAATAGCAGCTTTTTTTGAACCTTATCAAGAAAAATGGCAAAACATTATTTCTAAAAATATCGTTGATTTTAATGGAGAAAAACAAGAAGTTTATTACGAATATATTGGCGGTATTTTAAGTGCCATTGGTAAAAAAGTAGATCATAAGGTTGTTGGTGTTTGGAATTTTTATGATGAACATGGTAAACTAGCTACAAAGGGTAGTTTTGATGAGTATCAAAAGAAATCAGGAAAATGGATTTGGTACAATCATTTAGGTGATGTTAAAGAAATCGCTAATTATAAAGATGATGCATTAAATGGTAAAAATATTATGTATTATGATAATGGTAAAATTAACATCAGCCTTTCTTTTAAAAATAATAATATTGATGGTAAATACGAGTATTATACCAGTAATGGAGCATTATCACAACGTAAATATTATAAAGATGGGCTTTTAGATGGTGTTTTTAAATCTTATTTTAAAGTAGGTGAAGACTTGTTGGAGTTTAAAATTCCATATGAAAAAGACAGAATTGAAGGCGAAGCAATTGAGTATTATGCCAATGGAAGTATATATTCCAAATCCGATTATATCAATGGAGTTTTAAGTGGTAAAAAAACTATTTACTACCCAAATGCTAAAGTTTCATCTGTAACCGAATACTTTAATAGTGCTAGAAATGGAGTCTATAAATCCTATCATCCAAATGGGCAATTGTATGAAAATGGGCAAAGTGTAAAAGCTTTTTATGATGGTGGTTGGCAAATGTTTTATGCCAATGGTGTGTTGCAAAGTGAATTTGATTATAAAAAAGGAAAACTACACAACATCTATATTGCTAATGATACTGATGGGAAACCACATTACGATTATTTCTATGAAAATGGAGAAATTACAGCCTATACCTATTATAAAAAAGATGGTTCAGTTTTAGATAAAGGTGTAAAAAAAGACACACTTTTAAATTATAAGAGTTATTCTCCTCAAGGGATTTTGACATCAAAAGGAATCTATAATAATTTAGGACAAAAAACAGGTTTTTGGAAATTTTACGATGATCATGGTGTTTTAAAAAGTGAGTGTTATTTTATTGAAAATGATAAAGATGGGGATGAAGTAGCATTTCATAAAAATGGTGCTATTGAATCTATTACACCTTATAAATTGGGAGTTTTACATGGGTATTATGCAGCTTATTACAAAAACAAACAACTAAGTGCACAAGGTTGGTACAAAAATGGATATCAATTTGGCGAGTGGAGATATTACTATAAAGATGGTACTCTACAATCCATTAATTTTTTTAATAGAGGTCAATTGCATGGCAAACAGCAATATTTTGATGTTAAAGGACGGTTGAATAACACTACCCATTTGGAGTACGGAAATTTAATTTCTGAAGAAAATTTTGATGAAAAAGGAATACCAAAAGGCACCATAAAATATGCTTCCAATAAAAAAGTAAATACCATTACTTTACATCATACCAATGGAAAACCAAAAGCAATCATCACCTATACCAACGAAATAAAACACGGATCATTTACAGAGTATTATTTTAATCGTAATAAAAAAGTAGAAGGAACGTATAATAATGGAGATCAACATGGAAATTGGACTTGGTTTTTTGATTCTGGCGAGGTACAAACAAAAGCAACTTATGTTAACGGAAATTTAAACGGAAAAGAGGAAACTTTTTATAAAAACGGACAATTAGCTTCTGTATCAGTTTACAGGAATGGCAATAAAATAGACAAAAGTATAAGCTATTTTAACGATGGTGTTTTGCAAATATCTACCGAATTTTTTAATGGTAAACAACATGGTAGAAAAGAGTTTTACGAACCAACTGGTAAACTACAATTAGTGCGTTTTTACAATTATGGAAAATTAATAGGATATAGTTATAAAGATAAAAATAATGTTGAATTGCCTATGATTCCGCTAAAAAATGAAACTGGTAAAATCGATGCTTTTTATAGTAATGGAAAGCCATCGAAAACTATGGAGTATAAAAATGGTGATTTGGTAAATTCTTACACATCTTATTTTTATAACGGATTTAAACAAGATGAGTTTACTTATAAAGATGATGAAATTGTTGGTGTAAGAAAAGAATATTTTACTAACGGAAAAATAAAAAACGAACAATCATTTAAAAATGGCGAACGCAATGGAAAATATATTCGTTATTATAAAAATGGAAAGAAAAAAGAGGTAAGCAACTATATCAATAATGTGCTATATGGTACAAGTTTATTTTATGATGAAAACGAAAAATTGATACTTAAAAAGAACTATGTAAATGGTACTTTAATGAGGGTAGAAAACATTTAAGTCTTAAAAGAATTATAGTGATTGTGGTTTGATTTTTGATAATAAGAATTAAGTCAAAACACTTTTATGAAAAAAACAGTACTTTACTTTGCCTTGTTTGTGGTTTTTAGCAATTATTCTCAAGAAAAAATTGGGCGTCCATTTATTTCAGGGTCACTTAACCTTACACTAGGAATCAATGAAAATTATACCATTGGTAATAATAATGATGAAACGCTAATAGAACCATCAGCCTTATTTTTAAGAGCAGGTTTTGGCTACGAGTTTAAGAGAAGGTTAGCCATAAGTTTTAATGCTGGTTTTGATTATCATTGGCACTATGCTACAAGTGCTTTTCCTACATATGGAACATTAAAAGTAAATATAACAGAATTTGAGAACGATGCCTTGTTTGTAGAGACCAGTTTTGGTAAGATGTGGAGACCATCAAGCAATTATCCTGATGGGAATTATTACGGATTTGGAATAGGAGTACAAGCAGCAGGAGTACAAAGATGGAATACTATTATACGATTAGATTTTCATAGAAAGGGAATTATTGGTTTTGAGAATAATCGCTTAGATAGTATTTCTTTCGGAATAGGGTTTTGTTTTTTTTGATTTTTTTATTCAATAAAATTTTAATTTTGTCTATGATAAAAAGGGCTGCATAGGTTTTTATCAACTATTTTTGACCACATCACCATATTTAATTTATATAAAAATCAAAAAACCTCGCAATTTGCGAGGTTTTATATAGTAAAGAATAAATTATATATTATCCTAAAGTAACTCTTTTAAAGGTAGAAACTTCTACATCACCAAAAGTTTTTACATACTCAGCAACGTTTTTCTTTTCGTCTTTAATAAAAGCTTGGTCTAAAAGACATTGCTCCATATCTAAAGTAGTATTGTCTGCAATAAAACGATCCATTTTACCAGGTAAAATTCTATCCCAGATTTTTTCTGGTTTCCCTTCAGCAGCCAATTGAGCTTTCGCTTCTTCTTCAGCTTTAGCTAATACTTCTGGAGTTAATTGAGACATAGAGATGTATTGAGGTACATTTTTCAATGTTTTACCCAATCT
>NZ_CBFHZT010000062.1:0-12260 GCF_965660385.1 Polaribacter sp. | reverse complement strand
ATCTGCTAAAAGTTTAGTTAATTCATCTAAAATTTCTTGCTCAATTACATCTCTTTTACTAGAATATAATTGCTCTGGTGTATAACGTCCAACAACACTTCTTGCTGCTGCATTTATTGCAGGATCTAATAATTCGCGTTCATAATCTTCACCTTTAGTTTTAATTAATAAACCTAAATTTTCAAACTCTGGTTCGTACCAAACCGTTCCGCTTACTTTTACTTCTAATCCATTTACAGAAAGTACATTCATTTCATCCGAAACCGATTGTTGACGTACTTTTCTTACAATCATTTTATTCCATGGAGCCACGATATGAAACCCTTCTCCATAAGACTTTTCTGTATTAATACCATCTCCAAGCGTTTCAAAAATTACACCACCTTCTCCAGGCCCTATAGTGACTGTAGATTTTGTAAATAATATAATTGCAGCTATTGCTATAATAACTAAAAAGATTCCTCCTTTAGGGAATTTCAATTCCATTTGATTATTTGCCATTTTGTTTATTTTTAATTTTAACAAATTTACAACTTATCATTATCAAACCCAATCCTTAAAGCAACAATCTTATTTTATTTCTAGTTCTAAGGTTATATGTTTTAAATTAAAATCAGCTTGTAAATCTTTTTTAATTTTTGCTTTTAATGCTTCTGTAGTTTTCAAAGAAAGCGTTTTATCTGCTAAGACTAAATGAGCAGTAAACACATTGTACTCTCCATCCATAGACCAAATATGGCAATCATAGACACTTTTTATTTCTTTATTTTTTAATATTTTATTTTGGATTTTATCAACAGAAATTCCAAGTGGAGTTGCTTGCAAAATTATTCTGATGCTTTTTTTTCCATTTTTAAAGACATTGTATAAAACAAATAGAGCTATTAAAACAGATAAGATTGGATCTAAAATAGGCACATTATAAAATTGCATAATTATACTTGCAATTAGAACTGCACACCAACCTAAAACATCTTCTAATAAATGCAGCATCACTACTTTTTCATTTAAAGAAACTCCTTTTTTTAATTTAAAAACAGCTGCACCATTTACAATAATTCCTAAAAAAGCAAACCACATCATACCCTTTGCATCTGCAGTTTCTGGATGTAAAATTCTAGGAATTGCCTCTGTTATGATAAATACAGAGCCAATTAGTAAAATTATTGTATTAATTATAGCCCCTAATAACGAAAATCTTTGGTAACCATAAGAAAACTTTTTAGTTGGCTTTTTCGTTGATATTTTTTGAAAATACCATGCCATTCCTAAACTTAAACTATCCCCTAAATCATGAACTGCATCTGAAGTTATAGCTAAGCTATTTGTATAATAACCACCAATAAATTCAATAATTGTAAAAAATAGATTTAGAAAAAAAGCTACTCCAATATTTTTAGTTGAATGATGATGTGAATGACTATGATTGTTTACCATATTTTTTAAAATAGACAATAAAATTTAACGAAAGATGCAAAAAATAGAATAAAACTATATTTTTCCGTAATATTTTCTGATAAACCATTCTGCTGATAATAATGCTATCACTATCAATAAAATCCAT
Source organism: Polaribacter sp. (assembly GCF_965660385.1). Lineage (GTDB taxonomy): Bacteria > Bacteroidota > Bacteroidia > Flavobacteriales > Flavobacteriaceae > Polaribacter. The sequence continues at coordinate 10,696 of NZ_CBFHZT010000062.1, read as the reverse complement.
TTCCAATCAATTAAATTTTCTTGTTTGTTTGATGATTTTTGAATGGTATAAAAAGATTGGTTAGCTAAAAGCGCTTTGTTTAAGGCTTCAGTTTGGTTTTTGTAAAACAACTTCCCTCCTGTTTTATCAGCCAGCTTTTGTAATTTATTGCTATTGGCATTTGTAAATTGCGTTTCAATTTGGTAAGCTGTAATTTTAAAACGTCCTGACTTTTTTATACGCTGTCCTAAAACTGAAACTTGATATGTATAATCACCTGAAGGTAAATTTTCAATATTGGTTTGAAAAGAATTGTTAACTAAAGAAAAAGGCACTTTTGTAACTTGATTTGTTGTAGCGTTTGTAATGGTAATTTCTAAATTGGCTCTTGCATCAAATTGATAATTTTTATCAGTATAAAACGCAGCAATGGTAATCGTAGAATTCGCTGGATAAAGAGGTTCAGCATTAATTTCTAAGCGATCTCTTTTTTTATTAGACGCTAAATATTGAATTAAATTCCCAATAAATTTGTCAAAATCTTCGAAAGAATTGGTGTTTAAAAAACTATTGGCTCTCCATTTCCAGATGCCTTCACCTAATAAAAGTCCACTTTTTTGATTATTCTTATCAAAAGTTGCTAATAAAGGGCTATTTATTTGAACTCCATTGATATTTTGATACAATAATGCCTGATATTCTTGAGTAATTTTAACCTCACCAAATTTGTCTCTTAGAGGAGGAAAATCGTTAAAACCGATATCTTCTTGTAAAAAAGTTAAAAATGCATCATGATAAACTGCATTATAATCTTCTGTTTGATTGATGGCATTTTTAGAAAACCCTAATTGTTTTTGATTGATGAAATTCCAATCGGTTTTAGATCCAGAAATCAATAAATAATTGCTGTTTTTTTGCTGTATCTCATTTATAATTTTTGTAAACTTAGTATTAGGTTGATATAAAATAATTAACTGATAATCATTAATTTCATTTTTAAAATCACTAATGTTTACAATTTCAACTTTACGCTGTTTGTTGCTTTCTATGGCTTTTTTTATAGTTCCTAAATCTGGATGTAAAATGGACGTTAAGAGCAACACTTTAGTTTGCTCATCGATAACATCTACAGAAAAAGTTTTCGTATTATTTTTGATGTTTTTTTCACCTTCAATTTTTGCAACAGTTGCTGTATAATACTGTGTACCTTCTTTAGTTGATGTTAAGTTTGTTACAACAGTTACAGACTTTTTAGAAGCTGAAAAACGTACGTTTTTTCTAAAAACAGTTTTTCCTTTTGTTGCAATAGAAAATTGTGTTTTAAAGTCTTCATTCCCTTCATAATTTAAAATTACTTCCACAGGAAATTTATTCTTAATATAACTGTATCTATTTACATTTAATTGACTTATACTTACATCTACATACTTTGTAGTATCACCAACCACAATTGTATAAATAGGTTGCTTTGAGTTGATAAACTCGTAATCTTGACCAATAGTTTGATTGCCATCAGAAATTAAAACAATAGGGGAAATTTTATTTTTTTGATAGGCATTAACAGTAGAGATTGCTTTAGAAATATTAGTTTGAGGTTTAGAAAAAGATAAGCTATCCAAAGCTTGTATATCTTCTCCAAAAGCAAATTTTTGAAGATCAAATTTATTATTGATAGCTGAATTTGAATTTATTGCTTGTAAAATATTCTTTACTGCTTTATCTTCTTTAAAAAAAGAAATTGATTGAGAATCGTCTATCAAAAGCGATAGCGTTGGTTTTATATTGGTAGTTTTTATGGAATCAATCTTTATATTTATCAATAATAATAACAGTAAAAAAACACTTAATGTTTTTAAAAGAAACAACAAAAAAGTGACTTTTATTTTGTTTTTTACCCTGTAATAATATTGAAAATACGCAACAGCGATACTAAAAAATACAGCTAAAATTATATATAAAATCAAAGTAGAATGCAATAGATTTATTTTAATGGGAAAGATATAAAGAACTATTCGAAAAAGAAAAAACCTGCATCATTAAATGTTGCAGGTTTTTAAATAAGAAACTATTTAGGGTTTAGGGATAAAAAGGGTATTTTTTGTTTTATACAATAAAGATAAATTGATTATAAAGAAAAAAATACTCTTATAAGGTTAATGATTATTTACTTTAGACCATTTACAATAAAACTAAGACGAATAAAAAAACACCTGCAATTAGCAAGTGTTAAGTATTTATTAATCAAAATCTTAATTAAATTATTTTTACTTAGGTTAACATACCACCATCTACAGAAAGTGTTTGCCCAGTAATATAAGCACTCATATCTGAAGCTAAAAACACGCAAGCATTTGCAATATCTTCTGGCTTACCTCCTCTTTTTAAAGGAATAGAATCTCGCCAACCTTGTACTACTTTTTCATCTAATTTATCTGTCATCTCAGTTTCTATAAAACCTGGAGCAATTACATTACTTCTAACATTTCTAGAGCCTAACTCTAAAGCTACAGATTTAGAAAACCCAACAATACCAGCTTTTGAGGCTGCATAATTGGTTTGCCCAGCATTACCTTTTAAACCAACTACAGAACTCATATTAATTATAGAACCCGCTCTTTGTTTCATCATTGGTCTAATTACTGCTTTTGTTAAGTTAAAAACAGATTTTAAATTCACTTCAATCACCTTATCGAAATCATCTTCAGAAATACGCATTAACAAATTATCTTTAGTAATTCCTGCATTGTTAACCAAAATATCTATGGTTCCAAATTCTTTTAAGACCTCTTTTGCTAATTCTTGAGCTGCATCAAAATTAGCAGCATTAGATTGGTATCCTTTTGCAGCAACACCTAAAGCTTTTAACTCTTCTTCTAAAGCAGTTGCAGCATCTACAGAAGAACTATAAGTAAAAGCCACATTTGCACCTTGTTTGGCAAATTCTATAGCTATTCCACGACCAATTCCCCTTGTAGCTCCAGTAATTATTGCTGATTTATTTTCTAATAATTTCATACGGTTTCGTTGTTTTTAAGGCTTCAAAGATACTAAAATAAAAAAACTCGTAAAGCAAAAAATAGCTTACGAGTTTTGTTTTAAAAGTTTTTACTTCTTATACAGATTGATTTCTTAAAATTAAGATTTTACCTTTTTCTTATCAACATAATTAAAAAGATAATCTACCTCTAGTTCTTTAATTTTTCCTAGTTTTTTAAGTGATTTTACATCTAAATCTTTTTTATTACCAATTACCATAACATTGTAGGTTTCGCCTTTAATATTACTATCAAAAAATCCTTTTAAGTCTTCCATAGTCATATTTTTAATGGTATTGTACATTTCTTCTCTGTTGTCATTATCAATCCCTAATTTTTGCAATCTTTCGTAACTCCAAAAAATATTAGATTTGGTAATTCTTTGAGCAGCTAACTTTTTTAAGGTAGATTCTTTTGCAGCCTGAAACTGTTTATCAGCTTCTGGCATGTCATTCATCAACTCCATCATAGCATCTACAGCTTGCTCTAATTTATTTGCTTGTGTGCCTACATACGCCATTACGTAATTCGGATCGTCTTTTTTTGATGCGCCTTGATAAGAAGCGAAAGCAGAATAGGCTAGCGATTTAGATTCTCTAATTTCTTGAAAAACAATAGAGGATAATCCACTACCAAAATAAGTATTAAACAAAGTTGAAGCAGCCATATTTTCTGGTTTAAAAGGATCTCCTTTTGCTAAAAACAAGAGCTCTGTTTGTACCATATCGTAATCTGTAAAGAAAACATTACCACCTGTTTCTGTTTCTTTGTATTCTTTTGCAATAGGATATTCTTTTAATGCTCCATAAATTTTATGTTCTTTATCTAATGCAGCAATCGCGTTTTCAACATCTTTTCCATAATAAAAAACACGCTGTTTATAGTTTTTCATATCCTTTATCAAAGCCACCAATTCTTCTGGATTAATAGCTTTTAACTCATCAATTTGCATGATATCTCTTAAAGGAGAATCTTCTCCATATTTACCATAATTCATTAAGCCATTCCAAAGAATATTTCCTTTTTGAGTTTTTCCATCTTCACGACCTTTGTAAATTTTCTCTACATATTTGTTATACGCGTCTTCATCTGCTTTGGCATTATCCCATAAATGTTCTAATAAAGCCAATCCTTTTGGTAAATTTTCTTTTAAACCATTTAAACCTACATAGGTTTTATCACTTGCAGTACTTACATAATAAGAAATTCCTAATTTATAAAACTCTTTCTTTAATGCTTCATTAGTGTATTTATCTGTACCTAAATATTCTAAATAACCTGCAGCTAACGATAGTTTTTTATCATTATCACTACCCATATCAAAAATGATATTCATATCAAATAAATCATTTTTTTCATTTAATACATACGAAACTTTAATATCATTAGCAGTTTTAGATTCTTTAATGGCCGTTTTGTAATCTACAAATTGAGGTTTTAACTCCTCAGACTCCATTTTATTAAAAGCTTTGATATAGTCTGAACTTTTATCTCTATTTAAATTAACAGGTGTAATTCCAGGGTTTTCAACTTTTACAATATTTTTATCTTCACCTTTTCTTTTGTAGGTAACCACATAATTATCCTTATAAAAATCGTTAGCAAATGCAACCAATTCTTCTTTGGATATCTTTTTTAAATCATCTAAAAATTGAACTCTATCTGCCCAATTTTGTTGGTAAATAAATGCATCTACATATTTATTTGCTAAAGCAGAGTTATTTTCATATTGACGGGTTTCGCTTAATTTTAAATCATTTACGACTGCATCAATCATCCATTCTTCAAATTCGCCGTTTTTTAGTTTGGTAACTTGTGCTAACAATAAATCTTTAACTTCATCTAAAGATTGACCTGATTTTGGTGAACCTGTAAACGTGTGATAACCATAATCATTTAAAAATGTTGTTGAACAACTTGCGCCTTGTACGGCTTGTTTTTGATTTAAATTTAAATCGATTAAACCTGCATTACCATTAGCCATAATCATATCTGCTAATGTTACCTTTTTCTCATCGTTAGTATTTACACCTCCAGATCTATAGGCGATAGATATTGATTCTGATGTTGGGCCGAAAACTTCGTTAACAATTGGTGCTGTTATTGGTGCTTCTTTTGGTAGTGTTGGATGTGTTAATTCTTTTTTCTCAAACTTACCAAATGCATCATTTACTTTAGCTATTGTTTTATCAAAATCTAAATCACCCACCAAAATAATTGCCATATTATTAGGTACATAATACTTATTGAAATAGTTGTGAATATCTACCATTGATGGATTTTTTAAATGCTCTCCTGTACCAATTGTAGTTTGTTGTCCATAAGGATGATTTGGAAATAACCCATCTAACATTGCTGCATACCGCTTTCTAAAATCGTTATCTTGACCTCTATTAAATTCTTCAAAAACCGCTTCTAATTCTGTATGAAAAAGTCTTAAAACCAAAGTACTAAAACGTTCAGCCTCTAAACTTATCCATTTATTAAATTCGTTTGAAGGTATTTTATTGGTATAAACCGTTTGCTCAAACCAAGTATATGCATTGGTACCAGTTGCCCCTAAAGAAGCTGTCATTTTATCATATTCATTAGCAATGGAATAGTTAGAAGCTTCTAAAGAAACCTTATCTATTTCTTGGTAAATCGCTTTCTTTTTTTCAGGATCTTGTTCTGCCCTGTGTTGTTCGTATAAATCAGAAATTTTATTTAAGTATCCTTTTTCCTTTTCCCAATCTGCTGTCCCGATTTTATGAGTTCCTTTAAACACCATATGCTCTAAATAGTGAGCTAAACCAGTAGATTCTTTTGGATCGTAATTAGAACCTGCTCTCACTGCAATATAGGTTTGAATTTTTGGTTCATCTTCATTCTTACTGAGGTATACTTTTAAACCATTATCTAAAGTATACAAACGCAAACCAGTGGGGTCGTTTTCTACAGTTTCATATGTAATGCCATTAGCATCTTTTTGTGAAGTTACCTTGTAATTTTTTTCATTTTCGGTTTTGCAGCCTACAGCAGCAACAATTAGTAAACTAAAAGCCAGTATTTTAATTTTTTTCATAATAGTTTGATTTGTTGAATTAAAAAATCCGTTGAATTTACGAATTCAACGGATTTAATAATAATTTATTATAAAACCTTAACAGTTTTTTAATGTTTTTACGGTTACTTTAAAACATTCGCAACCATTTCTCCTATTTTTGCTGGAGAACTTACAACGTGAACACCATTTTCTGCTAAAATTTTCATTTTTGCTTGTGCAGTATCATCAGCACCTCCAACAATAGCACCTGCATGTCCCATTGTTCTTCCTGCTGGCGCAGTTTGACCAGCAATAAAACCTACCACTGGTTTTCTATTTCCATCAGCTTTAATCCATTGTGCTGCTTCTGCTTCTAAATTACCACCAATTTCACCAATCATTACAATAGCTTCAGTTTCATCATCATTCATTAACATTTCTACAGCTTCTTTAGTTGTGGTACCAATAATTGGGTCTCCACCAATACCAATTGCAGTGGTTATACCAAAACCTTGCTTTACAACTTGGTCTGCAGCTTCATACGTTAATGTACCCGATTTTGAAACAATCCCTACTTTACCTTTTTTAAAGATAAAACCAGGCATAATACCAACTTTTGCTTCTTCTGGAGTGATGACTCCTGGGCAGTTAGGCCCAACTAATCTTGTATCTTTACCTGCAATATAGGCTTTTACTTTTACCATATCTGCAGTGGGGATACCCTCTGTGATACAAATAATCACTTTGATGCCTGCATCTGCAGATTCCATAATTGCGTCTGCAGCAAAAGCTGGTGGTACAAAAATAATTGAAGTATCTGCTCCTACTTTTTCAACAGCTTCTACAACTGTATTAAAAACAGGCTTTCCTAAGTGTTCTTGACCTCCTTTTCCTGGAGTAACACCACCAACAACATTGGTTCCATAATCAATCATTTGGCCAGCGTGAAAAGTACCTTCACTACCTGTAAAACCTTGTACAATAATTTTTGAATCTTTGTTTACTAAAACACTCATGGTTTGTTATTTAAGTTCCTTTTGTCTTTACAACATTTCCCAATAAAGGAAAATTATAGGGATTATTATTAAAATTTATACAAAAATAGTTGATTGTTACCTTTCAAAAAAGAAAAATCAAAAATTCTTATTTTAAGAATTCTATATAAAAAGTTAAATTTTATTTAGAATCATATTTTTCTTTTAGCAGCCTTTTTAAACCTGCCAATTGTTTTAATTTCTCTCTAGATTCTTCTATAGGTGTTCCAAAATAAGATTTTCCACCTTCAATAGATTTCGTTACTCCTGTTTGTCCCAAAATTACAGCTCCTTTACCAATTGTAATTCCGCTATTGGTACCTACTTGCCCCCAAATGGTAACTTCATCTTCTATAATAACACAACCTGCAATTCCTGTTTGTGAAGCTATTAAACATTTTTCACCAATTACAGTATCATGACCAACATGAACCTGATTGTCGATTTTAGTACCTTTTTTTATAGTGGTATCTCCAGTAACACCTTTATCAATTGTACATGAAGCTCCTAAATCTACATCATCCTCTAAAACTACTCTTCCTCCAGAAATCAACTTATCAAATCCTGAGGGTCTGTTTTTGTAATAAAAAGCATCTGCACCTAATACAGTATTAGCATGAATGGTTACATTATTGCCTATAATACAATTATCATAAATAGTAACATTGGGATGAATTACACAGTTTTTACCAATTACGACGTTATTACCAATAAAAACGTTTGGTTGAATGATAGTGCCATCTCCAATAATAGCAGATTCTGCTATACTTTCTTGTGATGCAATAAATGGATTAAAATGTTTGGTAATTTTATTGAAATCTCGAAAAGGATCATCAGAAATTAACAAAGACTTTCCTTCAGGACAAGCTACTTTTTTATTGATTAGAATAGTTGTTGCTTTAGAGTTTAAAGCTTTATCGTAATATTTAGGATGATCTACAAAAACAATATCACCTTTTTCTACAACATGAATTTCATTAATTCCTAAAATCTCGAAATTTGTATCGCCAATGAAATCAACATTTAAAAGTGATGCGATTTCCTGCAAAGTTTGTGGATTTCTAAATTTCATACTTGCAATTAGCATTTTGCTATTGGCTATTAGCAAAATGCTAATTGCTAAAAGCTGATTTTATTCTTTAATACGTTCTTGATACGTACCTTTTGTAGTTTCTATCTTAATTTTATCACCTTCATTTATAAATAAAGGCACATTTACAGAAGCCCCTGTTTCTACAGTAGCTGGTTTGGTTGCATTTGTTGCAGTATTCCCTTTAACTCCTGGTTCTGTGTGAGTTACTTCTAATATTACACTTTGAGGCATTTCTACAGAAAGCGGCATATTATCTTCTGAATTGATAATTATGGTAACTATTTCACCTTCTTTCATTAAACCTGGTGAATCTAATGCGCTTTCTAACAATCTAATCTGTGAGTAATCTTGTTCGTTCATGAAGTGATAAAACTCCCCATCATTATACAAGTATTGAAATTTATGTGTTTCTACTCTTACATCATCAATTTTTCTACCAGCAGGAAAAGTATTGTCTACTACTTTGCCATTAGTAACACTTTTTAATTTAGTTCTTACAAACGCAGGTCCTTTACCTGGTTTTACGTGTAAAAATTCGACGATTTTATAAATATCATTGTTATACCTGATACATAAACCGTTTCTAATATCTGAAGTTGTTGCCATTTGTTAATTTTTATTTGTTGGTTAGTGGTTGTAGGTTTTTAGTTAATGCTATATACCAAAAACAATGAACCAAAAACGATAAACTTACTATTAATTTGCTTTATAATATCCTTTCATTATTCCTCTATGGGAATCTTTAATGAATTGAACAATTTCATCTCTTTCTGGTGTTGCTTCCATTTCTGCTTCAATAATATTTATAGCTTGAGAGTTATTGTAATTCATTTGAAATAAGATTCTGTATATATTTTGAATTTCTCTTATTTTATCTGTTGTAAAACCTCTTCTTCTTAACCCTACTGAATTAATACCCACATAAGATAAAGGTTCTCTTGCTGATTTTACATAAGGTGGTACATCTTTTCTAACTAAAGACCCCCCAGTTACAAATGCGTGATTACCTACTGAGGCAAATTGATGTACAGCAACCATACCAGCTAAAACTACATTATCGCCAATGGTAACATGACCTGCGAGTGTAGTATTGTTTGAAAAAATACAATTTTTACCAACAAAACAGTCGTGAGCAATATGACAATAGGCCATAATTAAACAATTGTCTCCAACTACAGTTTTAGATCTATCTTTTGTACCTCTATTAATTGTAACACATTCTCTAATGGTTACATTATCACCAATTTCTACAGTAGTTTCTTCATCATCAAACTTTAAATCTTGTGGAATAGCAGAAATTACAGATCCAGGAAAAATTCTACAGTTTTTACCAATAGTGGCGCCTTCCATAATTGTTACGTTAGAACCTATCCAAGTTCCAGAACCTATTGTTACATTATTATGTATTGTTGTAAAAGGTTCAATAACTACATTTCTTGCAATTTTGGCTTGGGGGTGTACATAAGCTAAAGGCTGATTCATAATTTATTTTTTTCTTGCTATTTGTGCCATTAATTCTGCTTCTGCCACTAATTTTCCATTAGCATAGGCATATGCTTGCATATGACAAATACCCCTTCTTATAGGTGTAATTAATTCTGCTTTAAAGGTTAAGGTATCTCCAGGTAAAACTTTCTGTTTGAACTTTACATTGTCCATTTTCATAAAATAGGTCAAGTAATTCTCTGGATCTGGCACTGTACTTAACACTAAAATACCCCCACATTGTGCCATTGCTTCTACTTGTAAAACTCCTGGCATTACTGGTGCTCCTGGAAAATGTCCTACAAAGAAATTCTCATTCATTGTTACATTTTTCATTCCAACCACGTGCCTATCAGAGAGTTCTAAAATTCTATCAACCAATAAAAAAGGTGGTCTGTGAGGTAAAATATCCATAATTTGATGAATATCTAATAATGGAGGTTGATTTAAATCGTATTGAGGAACATTATTCCTTTTTTCTGCTTTTATAATTTTTGCCAATTTTTTAGCAAATTGTGTATTGATTAAATGGCCAGGTTTATTAGCAATAACTTTACCTCTAATTCTTGAACCAACTAAAGCTAAATCTCCAATAACATCTAACAATTTATGACGCGCAGCTTCATTTGCCCAATGCAAAGTAAGGTTATCTAAAATTCCGTTTGGTTTTATAGAAATATTTTCTTTGTTAAATGCCTTCTTTAACTTTTGCATTGTACTCTCAGACAATTCTTTATCTACATAAACAATTGCATTGTTAAGGTCACCACCTTTTATAAGATCATTTTCTAGCAACATTTCAATTTCATGTAAAAAACTGAATGTTCTTGCACCTGCAATTTCGGTTTTAAAATCTGAAATATTTTCTAAAGTAGCATTTTGAGTACCTAAAATTTTAGTACCAAAATCTACCATTGTTGTAACTTGGTACTCATTAGATGGCATTAAAATAATTTCACTACCAGAAATTTCATCTTTATAAGAAATAATTTCTTTAACTACATATTCCTCAATTTCTGCATCTTGCTCTTCGATACCTGCTTTT
>NZ_CBFHZT010000061.1:0-13734 GCF_965660385.1 Polaribacter sp. | reverse complement strand
AACACTAATACTGATGTAACGATTCGTTATACAATCGCTGCTGATGGTTCTTGTGCTGAAACTACAGATGACGTTACTTTTACTGTAACTCCTGTTTTAGGTTCAATTGGAGACACGGTTTGGTACGATACTGATGGTGATGGAATTCAAGATGTAGGTGAACCTGGATTAGCAGGAGCAACAATTACTTTAGTATCTAAAGTACCTAATTTTGAACCAAATAGAACAACTACAACAGATGCAAATGGTAACTATTTGTTTATAGAATTACCAAAAGGTTCTTATACAGTGCAAGTTGATTTAAGCACTGTAACTGCTGGGATTCCTGCTGGTAAAACACCTGCTGATTTAGTACAAACATATGATTGGGATAGTGTTGGTACACCAAACAGAAGTACAATTATTTTAGGTTTGGGTGAAACCAATTTAACTCAAGACTTTGGGTATATGGTTGGCTCAGGTAATACAGGTGGAGGAAATTCTGGAGGTATCGAATCTGAATCTTTAGGTGATGCCCTTTCTAAATTATATATTGGAAGAAAGAAAAATTCTGTACCAACAGAATTTGTAAAGTCTAGTGATAATTTATATAACAAGGCAAAAATGAAGTCTGTACAACCGTATCAAGGTAAAGGTCAAACTTTATTAGATATGTTCCCTTCAGAATTAGTGGCTGGAAACGTGGCAAACGTTACCTCTCCTACTGATATCTTAGACATTACTATTGCAGATGAAGTTTTATCTGTAGATTTCTCTGTGGAAGGACAAACTAAAGGTGTAGTATTAGGAATTAAAACCACTGATAAAGTATACAACCACACCAAAGCATCTTGTGACAGATTACGTGGTGCTGAGATTTTGAATATTCAAAAAATTGAAATCGGTGGCTACAATTTCTTAATGCAAGGTATAAAGCAAAGAAATGGTATTGTAGAATATGCAGTATCTTTTGCTACAGCAAAAAACAATAACGATAGCAAATACACCATTCAAACTAACTGGTATGTAAATGATTATACCAAGTTTAATGATGTATATAACTTCCAAGTTTGGTCTACTAAACCAGCTGACACACAAAAAATGGTGGCTGACATTTTAGAAAATTTAGGTGCATTTATGCCTGTTCAACAAACAGAAAAGCAGAAATTCCCTGAAACCTATGCATCTAAAATTTATAGAGACAAAGGCGAGTTAGTTGTAGCATTAAGAAGTACTGAAGAAGGTAACACTGCTGAAGTATCAATGGTTGAATTGTACTCTGAAACTGCTAACAACATCAAGTTTAGAGACAATGCCTTAACCACTGAAATACAACAAGCGTTGCGTTTAGATATTGCTGATGGTTATGAATATGATGGACTTGTAAAAGTAGATGGTGAAGTAAGTGATGCATTCTATCACGCAGATGGTAACTGGGGCTTAGATTATGACAAACGTTATACAGAAATCAAGAACTACTTTGTATGGAATGATTTTGATAGAGAATATCAAGATGATGAATATACTATCAATAGAAATCCTGAAGTAAAAGCTGTAAGCGAGTACGACTACTTAACCTTATACAAAGCTTTGTTGCCTGGTACCTTGTCTGCTGATTACTCAGAATACAAATATGTATCTTTCAAAGCGAAAGGTTCTGGGTTGATGGAATTAGGCTTAATCAAATCATCAATCGAAGATTGGAAAGCACAATACAGAGTTATGGTAGATTTCTCTGAAGAAGAACAAACGTATTATGTTCCTTTCGATATCTTTAACTCTAGTGCAACTCAAGAGAAACTAACGGCTAACGATTTAACAACGTTAACCTTTACCTTTTTGCCTGTTGAAGCGCAAACTAAAGAGTTAGATTTAAAAATCTCTGATGTTAAGTTTACTAAAACCGCTGTTGAAGATCAGATTGTACAGAAAATTGAGCAATTTGAAAATGAGTTTATGGCATATCCAAACCCATCTGAAGGTAACGTAAACTTATTATTATTCAGTGAGACAGCAACAGAAGCTACTGTAACTTTATCTGATATCACTGGTAAAACCATCTACAATCAAAAAGTACAATTGAATGCTGGTAAAAACGAATTAGATTTCGACTTTAAAGTAAAAGCAGGTATGATGTTATTAAAAGTAGCTTCTCCTGAAAATGATTATGGAACTTCGAAAATCTTATTCAGATAATACAAAAAATTAATGTTATAATTTTAAAACTATTATTTCAAAAAAGAGCTGATGATATCAGCTCTTTTTTTATCTCAAAGAATATCAAAAAAAAAGAGCGCTTTTTCCAAGCGCTCTTTTTTATTTATTTTTATGTGTTTATGATTCTATTAAAACAACTATGAATCTAAATTCTTTTAGCATTTTTTACTTTTTGCTTAGTAAGTGCAATGTCTAAAACCTGTTTCATTTCTGATACATAATGGAAAGTTAATCCTTTTAAATAGCTCTCCTTAATTTCTAAAATATCTTTTCTGTTCTCTTCACAAAGAATAATTTCTTTAATATTAGCTCTTTTCGCTGCTAATATTTTTTCTTTAATTCCACCAACAGGTAACACTTTTCCACGTAACGTAATTTCACCAGTCATTGCCAATTTGTTTTTTACTTTGCGTTGTGTAAAAGAAGACACTAAAGAAGTTAACATAGTAATCCCTGCACTTGGTCCGTCTTTTGGGGTAGCCCCTTCAGGAACGTGAATATGAACATTATACTTTTCCAAAATTTCAGGTGTAATGCCAAATTCTTCAGCATTCGATTTTATGTATTGCAAAGCAATAGTAGCAGATTCTTTCATTACAGTACCTAAATTTCCGGTAATAGAAAGGCTTCCTTTTCCTTTTGATAAGATAGATTCTATAAATAAAATATCACCTCCAACACTTGTCCAAGCCAAACCTGTAACAACACCAGCCACATCATTGGTTTCGTATTTTCCTCTATTTCTTGGTGTTCCTAAAATTTCTTCTACTTTTTCTGATGATAAAGTAATGTCATACGCTTCTTCTAAAGCAATACTTTTTGCGGCAAAACGCACCACTTTAGCGACTTGTTTTTCTAAACCACGTACACCAGACTCTCGCGTATAACCTTCAACAATTTGCTCAATTTGTTTTTTTCCTAATTTTAAATCTTTAGCGGTTAAACCGTGTTCTTTTAATTGTTTGGGTAACAAATGTTTTTTAGCTATTTCCACTTTTTCTTCAATGGTATAACCAGTTACATTTATAATTTCCATTCTATCTCTTAACGCCCAAGGAATCTGTCCTAAATTATTAGCAGTTGCTATAAATAATACTTTCGATAAATCGTAACCAACCTCTAAATAATTATCATAAAAAGCGGTATTTTGCTCAGGGTCTAAAACTTCTAACATTGCTGAAGATGGGTCTCCTTGATGGCTTTGTCCTAATTTATCAATTTCATCTAGCACAAAAACAGGATTTGATGTACCCGCTTTTTTTAAGTTCTGAATTAATCTACCAGGCATAGCACCTATGTAGGTTTTTCTATGTCCTCTAATTTCAGCTTCATCACGCAAACCACCTAAAGACATTCTTACATATTTACGGCCTAAAGCCTCTGCAATAGATTTTCCTAAAGATGTTTTACCAACTCCTGGAGGTCCATATAAACAGATTATTGGAGATTTCATATCGTTCCTTAACTTTAAAACAGCCAAGTGCTCTATGATACGATCTTTCACTTTTTCCAATCCAAAGTGGTCTCTGTCCAATACTTTTGTAGCGTGCTTTAAATCGAATTTATCCTCAGAAAAAACACCCCAAGGCAATTCTAACATCAACTCTAGGTAACTTCGTTGAACACCAAATTCAGCAGCTTGTGGATTCATTCTTTTTAAACGGTTCAACTCTTTTTCAAACGTCTCTCCTATTTCTTTACGCCATTTTTTGGTTTTAGCCTGCTTACGCATTTCTTCCAATTCTTGATCGTTAGAAACGCCTCCAAGTTCTTCTTGAATGGTTTTTAATTGCTGATTTAAATAATACTCACGTTGTTGTTGATCTAAATCTTCGCGAGTTTTAGACTGAATATCGTTGCGTAATTGTAACTTTTGCAGCTCTTTATTTAAGTTTTTAAGTGTCAATAATGCACGTTCTTTTAAATTGTCTTTTTCTAAAATAACTTGTTTGTGCATCACACTTAAATCCATATTTGATGCTATAAAATTCACCAAAAACGAATTTGATTTGATATTTTTGATAGCAAAAGAAGCTTCACTTGGCAACATAGGGTTTTCTTTAATTACCTCTAAAGCCTGCTCTTTTACAGAATCCATGATTACATCAAATTCTTTTTTGTCAATAATTTCTCTATCTTCTACAGCCTCTTTTACAGTAGCTTTTAAATAAGGTTCATGTTGTACTAATTCATCAATTTTAAACCTTTTTTTACCTTGAATAATTACGGTTGTATTTCCATCAGGCATTTTTAATACCCGTAAAATTTGTGCAACAACACCTGTGGTATGAATATCATTTAGTTTTGGCACCTCTTCTTCTTCATTACGCTGTGCAACAACCCCTATTATTTTATCACCTTTATTGGCATCTTTAATCAACTGTATAGATTTGTCTCTACCAGCAGTAATTGGTATTACAACACCAGGAAACAAAACCGTATTACGTAAGGGCAATATAGGTAAGGTTTCAGGTACATTTTCTTTGTTAATAATTTCCTCATCTTCTGGAGTCATTAACGGAATTAATTCTGAATCTTCATTGATCATATCCTGAAAAGACAAACTGTCTAACTTTATAATTTTTGATTTGCTCATTTGCTTTATATCTGTCATTCTGACATTGATTGTTATATTAAACACACATCAACATCATTCTTTTAAAAACTAAATAATTGATAATCAAAAATATAAAAATGCATTTTAATTATCTAACATAAGTAAGTCAATTCTTGTGCCAAATCTATTTTCTTTACAATTGTACTGTGTAAGAACAACTTTAAAATTAACGAACTTGTACTAGATTTGTCTAACTAATTAAAAAAAGATTACATTTAAATTATGAAAACTGTCACAAGTCAAAAATAGTTTTGTCTTTACTATAGAAGTTTTTAATTGGAAGCTAATCAACCACATATAACCAACCTTTTAGAACGCTGCAAATCGTCTGACACAAACGCGCAGTTGAAGATTTATAATGCCTACTATAAAGCAATGTATAATTCAGCATATCGCATTTTAAAAGATAGATTTGAAGCCGAAGACGTTATGCAAGAAGCTTTTTTAACCGCTTTTACAAAATTGCATAGTTATAAGGGTGAAGTTGCTTTTGGAGCTTGGTTAAAACGAATTGTAATCAATAAAAGTTTAACTCAATTAAAGAGAAACAATCGTTATGAAGCTGTAAAAATGGAAGTTGTACCAAGCAATGAAATGGAAGATGAAGCCATTAATTATTCTGGTTTAAACCCGAAAACGGTTTTAAATACTTTACAAAGTTTAAAAAATAATTATAGAATTGTGCTTACCTTAAATTTAATTGAAGGATATGATTATGAGGAAATTGCACAAATTTTAAACTATACGAATGAAAATGTAAGAACCACAGTATCTAGAGCAAAGAAAAAATTAAAGCAAGTGTTACTTGCAGAAAATATAAAAACACAAGCGTATGGAAGATAAATTACATCATTTTTTTTCGGAAAATGATTTCGATTTTCAAGAACCACATTTTGGACATGTAGAGCGTTTTGAACGCAAACTGAATCATCCTAAAAAAACAAATAAAACCTCTTGGAAATGGTTGTCAGTTGCTGCATCAGTAGTATTAGTTATCGGTTTTTGGTTGGGTAGTATGCATCAAAAGCAACAAATAGAGCTAGCTGATGTTTCCCCTAAAATGGAAGAAGTGCAAAATTATTTTGCAACAACCATACAAACAAGTTTAAAAACTATTGAAAGTAATAGAAGTTTAGAAACTGAAACTATTATTGAAGAGGCTTTGGATGCTTTAGAAGAATTGGAAGAAGAATATACTTTTTTTATAACCGAGCTAAATATTGCTGAAAATCAAACTAAAGTTATTAATGCCATGATTAAAAATTATCAGCAACGACTTAAAGTTTTAGAAAACGTATTACAACAAATTGAACACATAAAAAACCCTAATTTTTTAAATAATGAAATTTACATCTAAAATTATATTTCTATGTATGCTTTTGCCATTTTTTACTTCGGCAAATGTAAATGATAGAAAAGAAGAAAAAAGTAAAAAAATTACGAAAGCTTATACTGTTAGTAGTGATGCAAAAGTAGCGATAAGTAACAAATATGGCGACTTAAATATTGTAACTTGGAATAAAAACAAAATAGAATTTGAAATTACCATTACTGTAAAAGGAAATGATTTAGATGATGTTGAAGAAAGACTAGAAAGTATTGACGTAGCATTTGAGGCTTCAAATAATTATGTAGCTGCGAAAACAATTTTAGAGAAAAATCAAAATGGATGGTCTTTTTGGAAAAAAAGTAGCAACCTTAGCTATAAAATTAACTACAAAGTAAAAATACCAAATACCAATTCTGTAGATTTAAACAACGATTATGGTAGTATTTATTTAGGAAATTTATATGGTAAAGCAGCTATAAATTGCGATTATGGAAAAATCGTGGTTGGAGAATTAGCTGCTGAAAATAATAGCATTAACTTAGATTACTGCTCTTCTTCGAGTATCGATTTTATAAAAAGTGGTGCTATAAATGTTGATTATTCTAAAATAAGCATTGAAAAATCGGAAGATTTACAAGTTAATGAAGATTACTCTACAATCAATATTGGTAAAACAGAAAATATTGTATTTAATGCAGATTATGGTTCAATACGTATTGATGAAGCTGTTCATGTAAAAGGAAATTCTGATTACGCAAGTATGCAATTAGGCACAATCTATAAAAATCTAAATATTGAAACCGATTATGGTGGCATTTCTGTAAAAAGAATAGCCAATGGTTTTGAAAGTGTTGTGATTGACGGACAATATGCAGGCATAAAAATTGGTGTAGATGAAGATATTGTTTTTAAATTCGAATTAGATTTACAATATGCTGGTTTTAGATATGATGATGAAAATGTAAATTTCTCTAAAAAGATTTCAAAAAACTCTAAAAAATATTACGAAGGCAAATTCGGACAAGGAAATGCTAATGCTTCAATAAAGATTAGGTCTCAATATGGTGGCGTATCTATCAAAGAAAACTATTAAAAAAATTCAACTTAAAAATAAAATCATGTTTAAAAAAATTACATTTATAGTACTTACCCTAACCCTTAGTTTATCAACAAACGCACAAGATTGGTGGGGAAACAGCAAGAAAATAAAAGGAAATGGTAATGTTATAACTGTTAAAAGAACTACACCTGATTATGATGGTATTGCAGTTGGTGGCTCTTTTGATGTGGTTCTTATAGAAGGCAAAGAAGGAAACATTAAAATTGAAGGAGAAGAAAACATCATTCCTTATGTTGAGACAGAAGTACATGGAAATACATTGAAAATTAAATACAAAAAAAACACAAATATTAGAACCACAAAAAGATTAACAGTAACAGTTACCTATAATGATATTGATGCAATTTCTTTAGGAGGATCTGGCAATGTTTCTTGCATGGGCACTTTAAAAGCTAACGATTTAAAAACTTCTTTAGGGGGTTCTGGAAATATCACTTTAGCTGTTGATGCAGATGAAGTTACAGCAAATATTGGTGGCTCTGGAAATATTAAATTAGAAGGAAATTCAAATGATTTAACATGTTCAATTGCAGGTTCTGGTAGCATAAAAGCTTATGAACTAAAAACCGATAATCTAAGTGCAACAATAGCAGGTTCTGGAAGTATTAGAACTACTGTAAACAGAAAAATAAAAGCAAAAGTTGTAGGCTCTGGAAGCATCTATTATAAAGGAAATCCAACAAATATTGATTCTAAATCTATAGGTTCTGGAGATATAATTGATAGAAATTAACGAAAAAGTTACACAAAATATCGTTGGAATAAACCTAACTTTTGAGATTACAATTAAAATCGTCTAAAGATTTCTCTTTAGACGATTTTAATGTTTAGGGGGAATAAACGAAAAATAGCTCCTAATATCATATTGTCATAGAAAACACTTTATCTTTTAACTTTTTTTGATGCATTTTCTTGTCAAAAGCCATGCAGATATTCCTAACAAAAGGTCTAGCATGTTTTGGTACAGTTAAAGAATTTTCATCAAAAGTTACCAAACCGTCATTTTTCAATTCTTTCAAAAATTCTAAATGTGTTTCTAAATTTTCGATTTTGGTAGTTGTTGTATCCCAAGAAGTATAAAAATTACACATAATATTTAAAATATGTTTCCTAATAATTTCATCTTCGGTAGATAATATATGACCGCGAAAAACAGGAATTTTACCTTCATTTACAATTTTCTGGTATTCCTTAACAGTTTTTACATTCTGCGCAAAACCATACCAAGAATCTGAAATGGCAGACATGCCTAAACCAATCATTAATTGCGTTTTATTGGCTGTATAGCCCATAAAATTTCTATGAAGTGTTTTTTGAATTGTAGCTGTATACAAACTATCTATTTTTAAAGCAAAATGATCCATTCCAATTTCTTCGTAACCCAAGGTTGCAAAAAGTGCTTTTCCTATTTCGTAAAGCGCTCTTTTTTCATCATCTTTTGGCAAATCATTTTCGTTAAAACCTCTTTGTCCAACACCTTTTACCCAAGGTACATGTGCATAACTGTAAAACGAAATTCGGTCTGGTTGTAACTCTTTTGTTTTGTTAATGGTGTAAATAACGTTTTCTTTGGTTTGATGCGGAAGTCCGAATATTAAATCGTGACTTACAGAAGTATATCCAATTTCTCGAGCCCATTTGGTAACTTGTGCTACAGCTTCAAAAGATTGTACTCTATGAATGGCTTTTTGGACTTTTTCGTTATAATCTTGCACACCAAAACTAACCCTATCAAAACCACAATTGTATAAAGTTTGCAATTGCTCTTTTGTGGTATTATTGGGATGACCTTCAAAACTAAATTCGGCATTAGGGTGTTGTATTGCTAATTTGAAAACACCATCCATCAAAAATTTTAAATTTTCTTTAGAGAAAAAAGTAGGTGTTCCACCACCTAAATGCAATTCTTTAATAATAGGAGTTTCACTAAATTCATCAACATACAATTGCCATTCTTTTAAAACGGTATTAATATACTCCTCTTCTACTTCGTGCCTTTTGGTAATGTGTTTATGGCACGCACAAAAAGTACACAAACTCTCACAAAATGGCAAATGTATATACACACTAATGCCTTCTTTTTGATTACTTTCTATGAATGATTTTTGAAAACTTGCTTTCCAATTGTCTTGCGTAAAGGTCTCTGGATCCCAAAAAGGTACAGTTGGATAACTGGTATATCTTGGTCCTGGAACGTTATATTTTTGAATAAGTGATTTCATTTTTTTTGTGTGTTTTATCAACAGATTTTTTGATAATTATATGAATAGACAGCAAATTAGGCCAATTCTAAAGCTATTTCTACCATTTCTTTAAATGTAAGTTCTCTTTCATCTGCTGTGGTTCTTTCGCCTGTAACCAAACTATCTGAAATTGTTAAAATGGATAGAGCATTTACGTTGTGTTTTGCTGCAATTGTGTACAAACCATTGGTTTCCATCTCTACACACAAAACACCATATGCTGCCCATTTTTTATAACTATCAAAATCATCGGCATAAAACTCGTCAGAACTTAAAATATTACCAGCTTTTATGTCAATTCCTTGCTGGGCTGCAACTTTTATAGCTTTTTGAAATAGTGCAAAACTTGCTGTAGGCGCATAATCTGCACCATTAAAGCGAATGCTATTTAAGCCTGAATTGGTTGAAGCAGCCATAGCTATAACAATATCTCTTATCTTAACCTCTTTTTGATAAGAACCAGCAGAACCTACGCGTATTAAGTTTTTTACGCCATAATCGTTAATTAATTCGTGCGCATAAATTAATGTCGATGGAATTCCCATTCCTGTTCCTTGTACCGATATTCTTTTTCCTTTGTAGGTTCCTGTAAACCCTAACATTCCACGAACATCGTTATATTTTACAATATCTGTTAAGAAAAAATCTACAATCCATTTTGCTCTCATAGGATCTCCAGGCAACAACACAGTTTCTGCAATTTCACCTTGTTTTGCTTCAATATGCACACTCATACTTAATACTCATTTTTATCTGAAACACCTGTTTGCACTAAAGAAACTCCAGAAGAAGTACCCAGTCTTGAAACACCCATTTCTATATATTTTTTGGCGGTAGTGATATCTCTAATGCCTCCAGCAGCTTTAATTTTAGCTTTATCTTTTACAGTTTGCTTCATTAATGTTACATCTTGTAAAGTAGCACCATCAGTTCCAAAACCTGTTGAGGTTTTTACAAAATCTGCGCCTGCATTAACTGCCAATTTACATGCTTTTTTAATTTGTGTTTTGGTTAAATAGCAGTTTTCGAAAATTACTTTTAAAACTGTATTTCCAATAGCCTCTTTAATTGCTTTAATTTCATTTTCTATATATGCATCATCACCATCTATTAATTTACCTATATTAAGAACCATATCTATTTCTGAAGCTCCTTTTTCAACACAATTTTTAGCCTCAAATACTTTAGCTTCTGTAGTCATAGCACCTAAAGGAAAACCAATAACAGCTGCTACTTTTACCTTAGTGTTTTCTAATTGTTTTTTAGCCAATGCTACATAACAACCATTTACACAAACTGCATAAAAATTGTAGGTTTTAGCTTCTTCACATAACTTAATAATTTGCTGCTTTGTTGCGGTTGGTTTTAATAAGGTGTGGTCTATAAATTGATTGATTTTCATTTTTTACTCAGTTTTTTACCTAAAATATTTGTTGAAATTGTAGTAAAAACCACAATACTTATGGAACTTAAAGGCATTAAAATTGCTGCAATTACAGGCATTAATTGACCAGTAATTGCAAAATACAAGCCAACAATATTATAACACAAAGACAAAATAAAGGCATATTTTATAATTTTTATTGCTTTTTTTGATGCTCCTAAAAATAGCCCTATTTTATGAAATTGAGAAGCATCTAAAATGGCATCGCAAGCTGGTGAAAATACATTAATATTTTCTGACAAGGCTATACCAACATCACTTTGTGCTAAAGCACCAGCATCATTTAAACCATCGCCAATCATGGCTACTTTTTTATTTTTTTGTTGCAATGCTTCTACAACTTGCAATTTATCATTCGGTTTTTGGTTGAACAATAATCTAGTTTTTAAAGGTAATTGTTTAGATAAAAATTTGCGTTCACCTTCATTATCACCAGAAACTACAGCCAAATCATAATCTTGTTGTAAAGTATTAAAAATTTCTTGAACTCCGTTTCTGTACGTATTTTTAAATGTAAATTTTCCTTTATAAACATCATTAATGCTTACATGCACAGAGGTATCAAAAGACAATTTTTCTTCATTATTTTTCACAAAAGAAGCTGACCCCAATTTTAGTATTTTTTTTTGATATTGTACTTCAATTCCCTGACCAACAACTTCTTTGTAATCCGTAATTTCTAAAGGTTCTATTGCTGCAAATGTTTCATACAATGTTCTGCTTAAAGGATGATTGGATGCTCGTAAACTGCTTTTTAAAATCCTTTTTTCGTTTTGCTGTAAAGCTGCTCCATCATAAGAAATGTTACTTTTTATATTGGTTGTTAAGGTGCCTGTTTTATCAAAAATTAAAGAATTAATTGTTGCCATTTGTTCAATTACTGTGGCATTTTTTAAATAAAATTTTTGCTTTCCAAAAATACGTAACAAATTACCAAAAGTAAATGGAGCGGCTAATGCAATTGCACAAGGACAAGCTATAATTAAAACCGCTGTAAATACGTTTAATGCTATACTAATATCTACAAATAGCCAATAGGCTGTAGCTAAAAATGCAATTGAGAGTACAAGAACTGTAAAATGTTTGCTAATTTTATCGGTAAGTGTTTTAAAATTTGATGTTTTGTCTTTCTGAAAAACATCATTACTCCATAATTGCGTTAAATAACTTTGCGATACAGATGATAAAACTTCCATTTCTAAAATACCAGACAGTTGTTTTCCACCTGCAAATAATTTATCACCAGATTTCTTAACTACTGGTTCTGCTTCGCCAGTTACAAAACTGTAATCGATATTTGCATTGCCGTTAATTAAAATTCCGTCTACAGGAATTAATTCTTGGTTTCTAATTAAAAGTCTATCTCCTTTTTTTACTTCATAAATTTGAATATTTTCTTCTTTTTGATTCGCTAAAATACGTGTAACTGCAATCGGAAAATAAGATTTATAATCACGCTCAAAAGACAAGAAACTATAGGTTTTCTGTTGAAAGAATTTTCCCAATAATAGAAAGAAAATCAACCCAGTTAAACTATCAAAAAAGCCTGTACCTAAATCTAACATAATTTCGGTTGTACTTCTTACAAACAAAACCGTAATTCCTAAGGCAATAGGTACATCAATATTTAAAATTTTGGAGCGTAAACCTTTGTAAGCAGAAATAAAATAATCGTTACCCGCATAAAAAACTACGGGTAATGAAAAGAAAAACATTAAACCTCTAAAAACATTTTTATACTTTTCTATCCAAAAGCCACTTACTTCAAAATACTCTGGAAAAGAGAGAAACATAACATTGCCAAAAGCAAAACCGGCAATTCCCAACTTGTAAATTAAACTTCGGTCTACTTTATTTTTACCAGCCTCATAATCTTCTAAACTAATATAAGGTTCGTAACCAATTGAACTTAATAATAGTACCACTTCTTTTAATGATGTGGTTTCAGAATTGTAAGAAACTCTAACTTTTTTCTTAGGAAAATCGACTTGAGAAGTACTAATTTTAGGATTTAATTTATGCAAATTTTCTAATACCCAAATGCAAGAACTACAATGAATATGAGGAATGTATAAAGTTACAATTTGTGTATTACCATCATTAAAATCTACTAATTTTTCAATAATTTGTGTGTTCTCTAAAAAATCGTATTTCCCTTGAATTTCTGTTGGAACTGCACCTGGATTTTCTTGAAAGTCGTAATAGCACGTTAAATCGTTTTCAGAAAAAATTTCGTAAACAGTTTTGCAACCATTACAACAGAAATTTTTATCATCAACTTTTATGATATCATCTTTACAAGAATCTCCACAATGGTAACAATGTGTAGTCTTCATATTTACTCTTTTGCCTGATGCAAATTTCCGTTAAGATTTTAGTTTAAAATATGATTTTTATCAGTTTTTCAATATCTTTGAACTATCAAATAAAACCAAATAATGGGTAAATGTGAACAGTGTATTGTACGCCAATTTAATTCGTTAAAGCATCTTTCTAAAGATGAATTAATTAGAATATCTGCTTGTAAAACCTCTAAAATAATAAAAAAAGGGGAGCCTTTATTTGAAGAAGGAGATCATATAAACGGTGTCTTTTGTATAAAAGATGGAGTTTGTAAGATTTCTAAGATGAGTGAAAATGGAAAAAACCAAATAGTAAACTTAGTGCAACGTGGTGATTTAATTGGCGAAAGAAGTTTAATTTCTGACGAAGTTTCTAATTTAAACGCTGTTGCTATAGATGATATGGAGGTTTGTTTTATCCCTAAAGAAGAAATTATTAAAG
>NZ_CBFHZT010000060.1:0-14222 GCF_965660385.1 Polaribacter sp. | reverse complement strand
GATTTAGAGAAAATTCCTAATAAAAATAAACCTAACATTCCACCACTAAAAATAGAGGATAATTTCCACCAAGCATCTAAAGCGCTTTTTACGTTTATCATAGCAATAGCAATGGCAATTCCAATAATACTAATTATTACAGATGAAATATAAAGCACTTGCATGCGTTTTTTATCAGTAGCATCTTTCTTAAAATATTTATTATAGTAATCTGTTAAAAAAACAGTTGCAGAACTATTAAAACTTGTAGAAATAGTACTCATTCCAGCCGCAAAAATAGAGGCAATCATTAAGCCAGTTAATCCTGGTGGCAATGCGTTTACTATAAAATGAGGAAAAACACGATCTGCTTTACTAATATCTTGTAAGGTATCAGGCAAAACTTCTGCAGAATTATAATAAGCAAAAAGCGATGTACCAATAAATAAGAAAAGAGCAGAAATAGGTAAATAAATTAAACCGCCAATTAATGCAGATTTTTGTGCTTCTTTATCAGATTTTAAAACCATGTAGCGCTGTACGTAATTTTGATCTATTCCATAGTTCTGTAGATTTATAAAAACACCATAAATTAAAACTACCCAAAATGTAGGTTTACTCAAATCTAAATCAAAGCTGCCTAAACTAAATTTATCATTTTCATTAGCAATATTAAATATTTGAGAAGGTCCTTCTGGCATGTTGTAAAAAATAAAACCAATACAAGCAAAAGCACCAATAATAAGAATAACACCTTGTATGGCATCTGTCCACAGTACTGCTGTAATTCCTCCTAACATCGAATAAACTGCAACAATTAATCCAGTAAAAATAATAATGGTAGTAATGTCCCAACCTGTAATCGCGTTAAGCGTTAAAGCTAATAAGTACAATATGGTTCCTATACGCATCAACTGAGTTAATAAATAACAAAGGGACACGTATATTCTTGCCCAAGCACCAAAACGTTGCTCCATAAATGTATAGGCAGAAGGACTATTTATTTTTCGATATAAAGGCACAAAATATTTAACAGCAATTAGTGTTGCAATAGGTAATGATAAGCTAAAAACTAAGGCATTCCAATTAGATTGAAATGCATTACCAGGTAATGCCAAATAACTAATACTACTTACAAAAGTTGCAAAAATAGACATCGTTACCACCCAACTTGGAATATCTTTATTCCCCAAGGTATAAGAAGACGAAGTTTTATTCTTTTTAAAAAAAGAACCTCCAAAAAGAGCAATTCCTGCTATATAAATAAAAAATACAATAATATCTATAGTATTCATCTTTGGTTATTTTATTAAAGAACTTTGTCAAGTTTAGATTTTATATGCTCTATATTTTTTCTAACAGCATTCATTTCTTTTTCTTCAAAAGACTGAAATGGTGGTGCAATATTAGCATCGATAATACCTAAAGCTGCTAAGCCTCCTTTCATTCCTTTTAAATAACTAGATCCAAAAGAACCTAAGCTATAGATTTTGGTAGATATTTCCATGACTAAATCTTGAAGCTCTTCAATTCTTTGAAAATCTTTTGCAATTGTAGCATTGTATAGGGCTACATATAATTTTGGAAACATGTTAGATCCTCCATTAACTCCGCCATTTCCACCCATTAAAACAGTTTGTGAGGTAACTTCTTCTGGACCAACCAACAAAGAGAAATTTTTGTTTTTTAATAAATAAACTAGCTTTTGAAAATAAACAATATTTGCAGAACTATCCTTTAAACCAATAATGTTGGAATGTTCAGCAAGTTTAAGTGTGGTTTCAATCTCAATATTTGTTTTGGTATGCGAAGGCATATTGTACAAGAATAATGGTAAAGCTACTTGGTCTGCTAAACTCCAATAATATTTAAATAGTTCAATTTGACCTAGTCCATAATAGTAAGGTGGTGCAGCTACAACAGCTGCAGCTCCTGCTTCTTTAGAAATAGCAGCAAGTGCTATACTTTCTTCTATAGAAGTATCTGTAATACCCACAAAAACAGGAATTCTATTGTTTACAATTTTACAGGTTTCTATAATAAGTTTGGCTCTAGTTTTATAACTTAAATTGGTGGCTTCACCAGTTGTTCCAAGAATAAATAATCCATGTACACCTCCAGAAATAATATGTTCAATCAGGTTTTTTGTGTGCTTTACATCTAATGATACATTATCAGATAAAAGTGGAGTAACCATAGGTGTAATAATACCGTTTATCATACTTTATTTGTATTAATTTTCGTTGTTAGCTTTTGATTTAAATCAGTGAATTATTTTGAATATTTATAAATAATAGTGGTTAATATGTTTGTTACCGATAATAAAGTGATATATTTATTATCATAATGTCAAAGTTCTGCAAATAAAAAATAAGAGATTTATAAAATTGGTCGCCGTTCAAAAATGGTACGTAATTCTTCTTAAATTGATAATATTAGCACTCTGAGACTAATAATCTATAATCAAAAAAATGATACAATTTTCTAATATTATTTTAAATAATTGTAAATTAAATTAATAAGTATGAATAAAATATTTATAAAGACATGTATTTTGTTTTTTGTTAGCATGCTAAATTTTTCTGCATTTGCTCAAAATTCTGGAAATAAAATATCTATTAGTGGTACTGTGGTAGATGAGTCTGATAATCCTTTGCCAGGAGTGTATGTTATTGAAAAAGGGACATCAAATGCTTTTGTAACCGATTTTGATGGTAATTTTACACTAACAGTAAAACCGGACGCAATCTTAGCTTTTTCATATATAGGGATGAAAAAAGTTGAATATCCTATAGGAGATAAAACAACTTTCAGAATTGTTTTACAAGAAGATGCACAGGCATTAAATGAAATTGTTATTGTAGGTTATGGTTCTCAAAAAAAAGAAGCCATTACAGGTGCAGTTTCTAGTATTAAAGGAGATGAAGTAGAAGATTTACCTGTGGGTAATTTAGCTTCAGCACTTGTTGGTCGTGTTTTAGGGGTAAGTGTAACAGGAGGTGAATCTAGACCTGGTGCTCCTGCTAGAATAAGTATTCGAAGTCCACTTACAGGGGAAACAGCGAGGTCTAAATTTGCTACAGCTCTTGGGGCTACAGATCCTCTATATGTAATTGATGGTGTGGTTCAGATAGATCCAAATACAGGTTTTAGCGATCCAACACAGTTTAATAATTTAGATGCCTCTCAAGTAGAAAGTATTTCTTTCTTAAGAGATGCAGCTGCAGCAATTTATGGTTCTAGAGCGTCTCAAGGGGTTGTTTTAGTAACAACGAAAAGAGGTAAAAAAGGGCCAGCGAAATTTACTTACAGTGGTAACTTTTCAATTGCAGATGAAAGTTATAGAACAAAAGTTTTAAACGCGTATGAGTATGGTAAAACGTTTAATATTTTAAATAGTGTTAATCCAAGAAATAATATTGGGAATAACTATGATCCTAATGATCCTGCACCAAATAGTCAGTATTTCTTTTCTCCTGCAGAACTAGAGCATTTTAGAACATTAAATTATAATGCTTTAGATCAATACTGGTCACCTGCAGGTACACAAAGACATAACCTTAACATATCTGGAGGTTCAGAGGATGCAACTTATTTTGGTGGTATTTCTTATTTTACACAAGATGGTAATTTAGGTTCATTATTTTATGATCGTTGGTCTTTTAGAGCAGGTACGAATGTAAATATTGGAAAAGGGTTAAAAGTCGATTTTCAGGTTTCAGGGTATTTTACAGATGTTAGCAGAACAGCTAGTTCAATTGGAAATCAATCAGGTGAAGACGATTACAGACAATTGCAAAACAGAACACCATTTATGCCAATGTATGTAAATGGGTTGCCTGCTGTTTTAAGTGGTTCTGATGGGGGAGATGAATTGTTTCAGTTTCATTATGGTGAATTATTACGTTTAAATAATTTGTCTAATAATTCAAGTAACAATATTACAGCTAATGTAAACTTAACCTATGAAGTGCCTTTTATAGAGGGTTTAAAGTTAAACCTTAATTATTCTAGACAACAAGGTAGTAATAGTGGTGATCAAAAAGGTAGTATTTACAATTTATATCAATTCTTTGGTGCAGATCAACTAAGCACACAGGGCCAAACTTACATCGTTTATGAAGATGGTTCAGGTCCTTTAGGAACAAATTCTATAAGATTAGAGCAAGAAGTTGTAAATAATGATAGAATATTAATCGATTTTGGTAAAAGTAAAAATGAACAAGCTCGTTTTCAAGCGTCATATGATAAGGATTTTGGAAAACACAGTTTTTCTGGTTTGTTTGCAGTTGAAAGGGCTGAAAGAGAACTTAACGAAATTCGTGTAATTAAATATGGTATTCCAGAGTATTTTAATGGAACTTTACTTCAAACAACAGGAGATTTTGATCAAAATAATTCAATTAACAGAAAGTCTGAGTCTGGAGATTTAGGTTATATTGGTAGATTGAATTACAATTATGATAATAAGTATTTTGCCGAGTTTTTATTTAGATCCGATGCTTCTGCAAAATTTGCACCAGAAAATTATTGGGGTTCTTTTTACTCTATTTCTGGTGGATGGATTATTTCTAAAGAAGATTTCTTTAAATCAAGTGTTTTTGATTATTTAAAAATTAGAGGTTCTGTTGGTTTAGCAGGAAATGATGATATTAGACCTTGGAAATGGCGTCAAACTTTTCAATTTCAAGATGGTGAAGGTGCTATTTTTGGAGATGACTCTACCTTATCTGTGGGTTTAGAAGATAATGGGCAAGCTAACAGAGATGTAAAGTGGAGTAGAGAAATAAAAACAAATATTGGTGTAGAAGCTAGGTTTTTGAACAATAGATTATCTACAACTTTCGAAAGTTACTACAATATAGGAGAAGAACAACTTGTAGATTTAACAGCAGGTGTACCTTTTACAGTAGGTGGATCTACAGCTCCATCAAACGCTGGTAGATGGGACAGATGGGGTTCTGAAATCGGTATAGGTTGGAATGATAATATTGGCGACGATTTTAGCTATTCAGTCAACGTTAACACAAACTGGTCAAATTTTGAACTGATTAAAGGTAATTTTGCGAATCCAGATTTTTGGTATCCTTGGCAACCTAGTCAACCTGGGCAAGCTAGAGGTGTATGGGGATACGATTATCAAGGAATGTTTAAAACACAAGAAGATATCGATAACTATATTGCAGAAACTGGTATTACCAAAGTATTTGATATAGATGCAGATCAACTTCAACCAGGTATGTTGTATTATAGAGATGTTAGAGGTCAATGGGATCCAGAAACTCAAACATTTGCAGAAAAAGATGGAATTATTGATCAATTTGATCAAATTCAATTACAAAAACCAGCAAGAGGTCCTCAAGGATTTAATTCTGCAATTAGAATGTCATATAAAGGGTTAAGCTTTAGTACAGTTTTAACTGTAAATTGGGGTGGTTATCGAGAAATTGGTAGAGCAAAAGATGCATTTGACTCTTTTGTAATTGGTGGAAACTATGAAAACAGACCTTCTTTTTGGGCAAATATGTACCATCCAATTTTAAATCCAACAGGAAATATTCCAAATCTATCCTCTTCAATTAATGAAGGTTCACCAAATAGCGAAGGTGGTATAAATACAGTAAGCTCAAGATTTTGGCAAGTAAGTAGTTTTAGCTTACTAATGAGAAATATTAATTTAGGATATACTATACCAAAAAACATATCAGAAAAAATGGGTGTTGATAGTTTCAGACTTAATTTAGTTGCTATAAATCCATTTATTTTATACAATCCTTACAAAGAATTCGGATTACCACCTTCTGGATCCTATGATAATTATCCAAACCTTAGAACAATTTCTTTAGGGGTAAATATTGGTTTTTAATTTTATTTAAAGAATATAATTATGAAAGATATAAATATTAAAATTTTAGTAACTTTTTTAACGCTAGTGCTACTTAGTAGTTGTAGTGCAGATTTTATTGAAGAAAAAAGAGACTTTTCTAGTGTTAATGTAGAAGTTTATCAATATGAAGAATTATCAAATGCATACTTAGATCATTTGTACTATTTAATGTTGCCAGATAGAAATGCAAATATGGCTATGTGGTCTAGAGCTGCAGTTGAGCATTCTAGTGCTGACTTATTTACAAAATCATCAGATGAAATTGCAGGTCAAACAGATTTAAATAGAGAATACCCAGATATCTCACCCTTAAATAACCATTGTTTATATTCAATTGGTCAAGCAGTTAGGGCAAGTGTTACAAATAATACTTGGACAAGAATTAGGTATTGTAATTTATATTTAAGTAATGTAGATGACTATTCAGGGCTAGATGAAGATTTTAAAGATCAAGTAAAAGGACAGTTTTATTTCTGGAGAGCATGGCAATATTTTGAATTGGTAAGATTATATGGTGGTATACCACTAGTTTTAGAGCCACAACCAAGTAATGTTGATGATCCAGAAAATCAAACTCCAAGAAGTACTTCATCTGAAGTCATCGATCAAATCGTCGCAGATTTAGAAATGTCTCAAATGTTACTTGAACGAGGAAGACCATACACGCAAGATGATGCTGGTAGAATTACAGCAGCAGCAGCAGCAGCACTAAAAGGTAGAGTTTTATTAACTTGGGCAAGTCCACTTTTTAATAGAGCTGACGACCAATCAAGATGGCAGCGTGCTTATGAAGCTAATTTAGCAGCATATAATACGTGCATAGCTGCAGGTAATGGTTTAGATCCAGATTGGGAAAATATGTGGTTTAATCAAAATACGATTGAATCTGTTTTTGGATTTAGATTTAATGATTTTGCAGCAAATTCTGGAGAATTTCAAAAGAACAATTATACAGAATATCAGTCACGTACCAGAGATCAAGGTGGTAATGGAGGCATTCATCCAACTAAGAATGTAATGGATGCATTTCCTATGGCAGATGGAACACCATACAATCCTAATGGAAATTTAAACGAATTTTACAGAAATAGAGATCCTCGTTTTTACAATACTTTTGCTTATAATGGTAGTATATGGCCATATGCTCAAGACCCAAATTACAAGCATTGGGAATATTATTGGTACCCTTTAGCAGCTGAACCAGATAAGCCAACTATAGAAACAAATAATCAAAGAGATGGTACAGGTATCTTTTTAAGAAAATTTACAAACCCTAACTCTTCAAATATCAATTCTTTTCAGAATAATGGTAATCAATATATGGAAATTCGTTTTGCGGAGGTGGTTTTAAATTTGGCAGAATCTGCAATCGGAATTAATAATTTAGCAGAAGGTAAAGATTACATCAAATCAATCAGAGCAAGAGTAGGGGTAACAAATAATGATGGAGATTATGGTTTAGCAACAGTTTCTTCTAGAGATCAACTTTTTGCTGCTGTAATTAATGAAAGAAAAGTTGAGTTTGCTTACGAAAACAAACGTTTTCATGACTTAAGAAGATGGTTACTTTACAATGATGATTTTGGAACTTGTTCAAGATTAGATCAAACACCAATAGAAGGATCTAGAAGACAAGGGTATTACACTTTTGTAAAATTAGATGCAAATACTATTTATGAAAATGGTAGAGGAACAGATCCTTTGAAAGGTCCAGGTGCACCTATTATAAATAGAGATGCTACAACTTATCCTAATGGAATTACAACCTATGAAGAATACGTAGATTATTTATATGATAATCATTTTGAGGTAACTGTTAGAGATAATGTAGATCAAACTGATTTTAGTTTTAAATGGTACAATGAATATTATTTCTTTGGTATTTATCAAAATCTATTAAACACGGCACCATATTTAGAACAAACCCAAGGATGGGGAGGTACATTTAATCCTTTAGATTAATTTAATACATTAACTAAATTAAAATACCTGCTTTTATGTTAATGCAGGTATTTTTTTTAAATAATTTTAATACAAAAAAATAGTAAAGATTTTAAAATATACTTGTTGTGGTACACAATTTGTATGTTTTAAATGATAAAAACAAATAAAATGAAGAAAACAGTTTATTACACTTTATTCATGTTATTTTTAGGAATATTTAATGCAAATGCGCAATATCCGAAACTAACAGAGGAAGATAGAAAAAAAGAAAAAGAAATTAAAGAAGAAGCTTACAGACATTCTGATGAAGCTTGGGAAAAAGCAAAAATAATAGTTCAGAAAGAAGCTAGAGAGGGCAAACCATATATTCCTTGGGCAAGTAGACCAACAGATTTACCACAAGCAGAAATACCAGCTTTTCCAGGAGCGGAAGGTGGAGGTATGTATACTTTTGGTGGACGAGGAGGAAACGTCTACACAGTTACAAGTTTAGCAGATGACGGACCAGGTACTTTAAGAGAAGCTTGCGAAAAAGGTGGTGCACGTATTATTGTATTTAACGTTGCAGGAATCATCAAACTAAAAACACCTTTAATTATAAGAGCTCCTTACATTACCATTGCTGGTCAAACAGCTCCTGGAGATGGAGTTTGTGTAGCAGGAGAAACAGTTTGGATAGATACGCATGATGTTGTAATACGTCATATGCGTTTTCGTAGAGGTGATACCTTTGTGGGAAGAAGAGATGATGCTATTGGAGGAAATCCTGTAGGAAATATTATGTTAGACCACATCTCAGCAACTTGGGGGTTAGATGAAAACATGTCTATTTACAGACACATGTACAGCCCTGGTGCAACTTATAAAGATGAGAAAAAACCAACCGTAAATATTACCATTCAAAATAGTTTATTTGGTGAAGCTTTAGACACTTATAATCATGCTTTTGGTAGTACTTTAGGTGGAGAAAATTGTGCATTTATTAGAAATATGTGGGCAAATAATGCTGGTAGAAACCCATCTATTGGTTGGAATGGTATTTTTAATTTTGTGAATAATGTGATGTTTAATTGGGTGCATCGTTCTATAGATGGTGGTGATTATACTGCCAAATATAATATTATCAATAACTATTTTAAACCAGGACCGTTAACCGATTTAGATAAACAAATTAGTTACAGAATTTTAAAACCAGAATCTGGTCGAAGTAAATTAGACCATCTTGTATTCGGTCGTGCTTATGTAAACGGAAATATTGTTGAAAATAATAAAAAAGTTTCTAAAGATAACTGGGATGGTGGTATTCAAATGGAAAATATGAAAGGAGTTGAAATGGATTTAGAAGAAGCTAAAACATATTTCCCATTAATGAAAGTAAATAAGCCAATGCCAATGCCTTGGTTTAGAAATATTATGTCTGCAGACGATGCTTATGATTTTGTCATAAAAAATGCAGGTGCTACTTTACCAATTAGAGATGCCGTAGATACCAGAATTGCAAGAACTGTAAAAACTGGTGTTCCAGAATATGTAAAAGACTTAAATCCTGATTCTTTTTATCATTTTAAACACAGACGTTTACCTAAAGATTCTTATAAAAAAGGAATTATTACAGATATTGCACAAGTTGGTGGTTACCCAAAATATACAGGAACACCTTATAAGGATTCTGATAAAGATGGAATGCCAGATGCTTGGGAAAAAAAGAATGGATTAAACCCTAATGACGCGTCAGATGCGAAAGGAGACCAAAATAACGATGGTTATACAAATATAGAAGACTATATTAACGGAATAAATCCTAAATCTAAAGTTGATTGGACAGATTTAAATAATAATAAAGAAACGTTAACTAGTCCACTTTTAAAATAAAATTATGTTTCATAAAAAAGTAAACTTAAGTTTTTTGCTAATATTTTTATTTACGATTAGTCTAACTGCTCAGCAACACTTAGATCCTGAATATATAAAGGTTACAGAGAAAAGAGCTTCTAAAATTGTAGATAATTTAGAGATATCTGATAAAAGTAAGTCTGAATTAATTGTACAAATCATCGCAAAACAATATCAGAATTTAAGCAAAATTCATGATGAAAAAGATGCGAAAATTAAAGCAGTTAAAACATCAAACAAAACAGAAGCAAAACAAAAGTCAAAAATTGAAAAGATAAATGCGAAAGCAGATAAGTTGTTACATAAATTGCACAAGTCTTATTTAAAAAAGTTATCTACGAATTTATCTAGCGATAAAGTTGATGCCGTAAAAGATGGAATGACTTACGGTGTTGTGCCTAAAACTTTTTTTGCTTTTAAAGATATGATTCCTAGTTTAACCGAAGAAGAAAAAAAATATATTTACGACAATTTAGTAGAGGCAAGAGAACATGCAATGGATGCTGGTTCCTCTAAAGAAAAACATGCTTGGTTTGGAAAATACAAAGGAAGAATAAATAATTATTTATCAGCAAGAGGCTACGATTTAGAAAAAGAAAGAGATGGCTGGTACAAGCGTATTGAAGCTCGTAAAAAGAAAGATTCTAACTAGATTACAAAAGTCAAAATAGTATCAAAATGCAAAATCTAACACATAAACAATTTCAAAAGGGTTTAATTTTTACCTTCTTTTGTTTGGTTTATCAAATATCGTTCGGACAATATCCAGAAATTCCTCATGAACTTCAAGCAAAAACAGATTCAATTTTAGCAAAAGAAGATGCAAGGTTAAAAAAAATCTGGGAAGATAATTATCACATTATTTTAGAGGAAGCTAAAAACGGGAGACCATACATACCTTGGGCTGCATATCCTGGAGATTTGATAAAAGCAGAAATACCAGCTTTTCCTGGAGCAGAAGGAGGTGCTGCATTTACTCCTGGTGGACGTGGAGGAAAAATATTTGTAGTAACAAGTTTAGAAGATTCAGGAAAAGGTACCTTTAGAGAAGCTTGTGAAGCAGTTGGAGCAAGAACTATTGTGTTTAATGTATCTGGTATTATTCATTTAAAAAAACCAATTAGTGTTAGAGCACCTTACATTACAATTGCAGGTCAAACTGCTCCTGGAGATGGTATTTGTATTGCAGGAGAATCTGTGTTGTTAGATACACATGATATTATTATTCGCCATATGCGTTTTAGACGTGGAGCTACAGATGTTACAAGAAGAGATGATGGTTTAGGTGGAAATGTTATCGGTAATGTGATGATAGATCATTGCTCAATAAGTTGGGGTTTAGACGAAAACATATCTTTATACAGACATCAATTTAAAGCAAACTCTAAATCGAAATTAGAAAAATTACCAGCTGTAAATGTTACCATACAAAATAGTATTTCTTCAGAAGGGTTAGATACTTACAACCATGCTTTTGGTAGTACTATAGGTGGATTGAATAGTACTTTTATAAGAAATTTATGGGCAAATAATATCTCTAGAAATCCTTCTGTGGGGATGTTTGGTAGTTTTAATTTTGTAAATAATGTTTTGTTTAATTGGTGGAATCGTTCTGTAGATGGAGGTGATTATCGATCTATGTTTAACATCATAAATAATTATTACAAACCTGGACCAATTACACCAGAAGATAAGCCAATTCGTTACAGAATTCTAAAACCTGAAACAGGTTATATGGAACCAAAAACATACGGACGCGCTTATGTTAATGGAAATTATGTAGCAGGTTCACCAGAAGTAACAATGAATAACTGGAATGGAGGAATTCAATTAGGAAACAATAAAAATAGCAAAGATTATTTAGCGCTTATTAAACAAGCTAAACCCTTTCCTATGGCTCATGTATCTATTATGGATGCACAAGAAGCTTATAATTTTGTACTAGATAATGCTGGTGCAACATTACCAAAGCGAGATGCTGTAGATAAACGTGTAATTAAGTATGTGAGAACAGGTAAAATCACCTATAAAGAAGGTTTAGAGAACACTATTGGTAAAGAATTTATCAAAAGAAGATTACCTGCGGATTCTTATAAAAAAGGAATTATAACGCATCCAGATCAAGTTGGAGGCTATCCAAAATATAAAGGAAAAGCTTACAAAGATTCAGATGGTGATGGTATACCAGATAAGTGGGAAAAGAAGTTTGGTTTAGATCCAAATAATCCAACAGATGCAAATAAAGATTTAAATGGAGATGGAT
Organism: Polaribacter sp.; assembly: GCF_965660385.1. Taxonomy (GTDB): domain Bacteria; phylum Bacteroidota; class Bacteroidia; order Flavobacteriales; family Flavobacteriaceae; genus Polaribacter. The sequence goes on along the minus strand of NZ_CBFHZT010000060.1, from coordinate 2,256 downwards.
ATACAAACATCGAAAAGTATTTTAACGGCATCAATCCATTACAAAAAATAGATTGGACTAAAGCAGAAAATAATTCAGATACGTTAATTAAATTATCTAACGGTTTGTTACAATAAATGAAAACTTAAAAACAATAAAGTTGAGTATTAATCACTTACAATTTAAACTTTTTACAATCTACAGAAAGCAATGTTTTATAATACTAGCTTTCTGTTTTTGCATTTCTCACATTTTTTCTCAGCAAAATTTTCCAGATATTGTTAAGAATAAAAATGGAGGTATTTCTTATGTTTCTGATAATTTAGGTAATAAAATCCCAGATTTTTCATATGCAGGATATCAAGCTTCAGAAGTTGCAATTCCGCAAGTTGAAGCAAAAATATTTGTACCAAATCAAGATACAGATGCTACACAAAATATACAAGCAGCTATTAACTATGTAAGCAACTTAAAACCAAATGTAGCTGGTTTTAGAGGCGCAGTTTTATTAGATAAAGGAACTTTTAAAATTAAAGGAACCTTATACATAAAAAAATCTGGTGTAGTTTTAAGAGGTAGTGGAAATAAAAATAATAAAACAATACTTTTAGGAACGGGTTTTAAGCGCGAAGCTATTATTAGTGTTTTAGGTAAAAATGATAAAAAACTTAAAGATACACTAAGTTTTAGTACAAATTATACGCCATTAGGGAGTCAGAAAATTCAATTAAAAGATGCTACAAAATTAAAAGTTTCTGATGATATCGTAATTCAAAAACCATTAACTCAAAAGTTAATAGATACCTTACAAATGAATTATTTTGGAGGAGAAACTGGTTGGATTGGTTGGAAAACAAGAGATTGGGATTTTAGATGGAATAGAGTTGTAAAAAGTATCAATGGAAATCAAATAACACTAAACGCTCCTTTAACAATGACTTTAGATGATAACTTTGGAGAAGCGAAAGTTATTAAATATTCTTGGTCAGGTAGAATAGAACAAATTGGAATAGAAAACTTAAGTATTTCATCAACTTTTGATCAAAAAAATAAAAAAGACGAATTACACAGATGGTTTGGCATTACAATGCAAAACGTAAAAAATGCATGGGTTCGTCAAATAGATTTTAAGCATTTAGCTGGTGGTGCAGTTTCTTTATTAAAAACGGTGCAACAAGTTACTATAGAAGATTGTATTGCAACAGTCCCTATCTCAGAAATCGCAGCATTTAGACGTCACACATTTTATACAGAAGGAGAACAAACGTTATTTCAAAGATGTTATTCAGAATATGGTTATCATGATTTTGCTGTTGGTGGTTATGCAACTGCAGGACCAAACGCTTTTGTACAATGCGAATCGTATTTGCCATATAGCAACAGTGGTGCAATAGGTAGTTGGGCAACAGGAGTTTTATTTGATATTGTAAATATTGATGGAAATGCCATAAGTTATCATAACCGTGAACAATCAGGTAGGGGTGCAGGTTGGACAGCAGCAAATAGCGTAATTTGGGAATCTTCAGCATCTAAAATAGAAAATTACAGTCCACCAACTGCACAAAATTGGGCATTTGGTGTTTGGGCAGGTATAATGACTGGTAATGGTAAATGGAAAGACGTAAACAATCATATATTTCCAAGAAGTTTATTTTACGCTCAGTTAGAAAATAGATTAGGTAAGCTTCCTGTAAATCCATACGTTTTTCCTTTAGGTTCAAAACCTACATCAAGTCCAACTATAGAGCAAGCGAAAAAATTAAATGAAGAAGCTTTTAAGCCCGCAAAAACCTTAAAAGAATGGATCATAGAAGTTTCAGAAAAAAACAGGTTTTCTGCAGAAACTAAAAACATACCATCTATCAAAGATGTAAAAAATGAAACTTTTTTAGAAGATGATAAAAAAAGTACATCAAAAATAATTATTAAAAACGGTTGGTTAACTTTTGATGAAAAGGTGATTACAGGAAAAGTTGTAAATGTACAATGGTGGAGAGGAAGTTTAAGAAATCATGAAATTAAAAATTCATCCGAACATATTACGAGATTTGTTCCTGGAAGAAAAGGAAAAGGCTTTACAGATGATTTAGAAGAAGTTGTAAACAATTTTTCAAAGAAGAATATTGTTGCTTTAGAGCATAATTATGGTTTGTGGTATGAGAGAAGAATGGACGATCATGAAAGAACACGCAGAATAGATACAGATGTTTGGGCACCTTTTTACGAACAACCTTTTGCAAGAAGTGGACAAGGTTTAGCTTGGGATCAATTAAGTAA
>NZ_CBFHZT010000059.1:0-15184 GCF_965660385.1 Polaribacter sp. | reverse complement strand
AGATAGTTTATTTTCTGATTTGAGTGTTGATAAATATTTTTTGCATTAAAATTCAAATCGATTTTAACAAAATATTTGGGGATACTGTTTATAAATTTATGTTCTGTAGCTAACGTAATCTCATCAACGGAAAACACCCCTAATTGCTGACAATAATAAGGTTGAATAATATACTTTATACCGTATTTTTTTTTCCATGGTAATGGCATTACAGCCTCATAATCATCCAAAACCAAAACATCCCAATGGTCTGCAACAATATCTAAATACCAAGAAAACGCATAAACTCTAGATTGTATTGAGTTTTCGATACAGGCATCATATTTATCAACATTAAGATTTTTTCTTTTAACGTATGTTATCATGTTAAGAAGTCGCTATTTTTAATGTGGATTCATACAACCGTTTCCAACCTCGCCAACGCAAATAATCGCCTAAAGTTTCATTATGAAAAAGGGTTATAAACGTTCCATTAACCGCTTTTACTTCGTTTTTTAAATCTCTTATTTTTCCTAAAGACTGTTTTGGGGTTAGTCCCATATACTCATTCAAAGTAGTATCCATTACTGCAAAAGGATATACTTTTAATGGAGTTTGAATTTCAAAATCTAAATCGTAAAAATAAAAAGGTGTACATGTACTGGCTCTAAAACCAATGTTACTAGCATAGCCCATAGAGTGGTCTTCTTGTATCTCTAAATCTATTAAATGTTGATAAGTATCTGGCAAACTAAAACGCAAATAATGCTGCCTAGAACTTTTTACTGGGGTATTTGTAATGCCTTCTAATCGTTCTTTTTCTTTCTTTAAAAGTGGTGCTTTTTGCATCGAAAAATAAGAAGGATGCAAACCAACAGCAGCATAATCTACCATTTCTTTAATGAGTAATTTGTATTGTCGCTTTGATGCAGATACATTGGTGTCAAACGTAGTATAATCACCTACTAAAAAGAAAAAAATTGTTTTTACGTTATAAGTATCTTTAAATTTTAATAAATCTTTAAAAGTATCAAAAGGGTCGTTCTTTATTTTAAATGTAACTGCAAAACGATTCCAAACATTAAAGATTTTAAAACGAACTACATCATTTAAAAAACCACCTACACTTCTTACCAAACTTTTGTGTTTGTATGCATAAGCATTATCAACATCAATAGTAGAAATATAACTATACTTGCGCGTTGAATAGTTGTAATCTGGAAATTTTTCTTTTAATATTTTTAAGAATTTATAGGCCCAAATATCTACTACTGGTTTTTCTAAAAATCTTTTTTTATAGGCTAAACTCTGAGCTGCTGTATAACGTCCATGAGAATCTTTTACATGAGGTAAATATTCTTCATATCGAGAAATTAAATAAAAACTGGCCGCAAAAATATCAAAAGGAATAGCAGACTTTTTATTGGTTGCAAAAAAACAAGGTACATCTTCCCAATTAGTTACGTTTATATCTAAATCATTTACGCCTTGCTCAAATAGCAAATCATTACTTTTTATAAAAAACTCAGTACCTAATGGGGTTTTGGTGTACGATAGTTTAGGCCCATTGTGTGCCACAAATTCTTCTACTTTGGTAGTAAAAGAAACCGGTATTAGTAAAGTTCTTGCTAAAATATGTTTAAAAATATAGCGAACTCTGGGTGTAATTTTATGGGTGTAAACTATGATCATAGTGTTATGGTTGCAAAGTAAAAAAATTTAAAAGTTTACCTACTATTGTAAATAATATAACTTAAAGTATACCTTCATCTGCAAAGCTAAAATACGCTTTTTGAGTAATTATTAAATGGTCTAACAATTTAATATCTAAAGTTACACCTGCTTGTTTTATTTTTTGGGTAATTTGTTTGTCTGCATTGCTGGGTTGTAATTTTCCTGAAGGATGATTATGACACACAATTAAACCTACACATGCCAACTCTAAAGCTCTTTTAAACAACAAACGGACATCTACAATTGTTGCTGTTAAACCACCTTTACTTGCTTGCATTTTTGCAAGTACTTTATTAGAATTATTTAAAAAAAGTACCCAAAACTCTTCGTGTTCTAAATCGCCAATCATAGGTTGCATTACATTAAAAACAGCTTTGCTCGATGTTATTATTGGTTTTTCTAATGCAACTTCTAACTGTCTTCTTTTTCCTAATTCTAAGGCAGTAATAATAGAAATGGCTTTTGCTTCTCCAATACCTTTAAATTCTATTAATTTTAATACCGATAACTTTGCCAATTCATTAATGTTACCATTTACAGATTGCAAAATTCTTTTGCTTAATGCTACTGCACTTTCAGTTCTATTGCCAGAACCAATCAAAATAGCAATTAATTCGGCATCAGACAAGGCTGTTTTTCCTTTCGCCAATAATTTTTCTCGAGGTCTATCATCTAGAGCCCATGATTTTATAGTCATTTTATCCATAGCAACAATTTGCATAAAAATACAAAAAACTATGAATTTACAGCTGATTTAAGAAACTTTGATATTGCTCGTTATTTGGGTATAAATCGATAAGCTTGTATACTATATTTTTCGCTTTTTCTTTTTGATTAGATTGTGAGTATACAAAAGCCAATGCGTATAACAAACTTTCATTTGTAGCTTCTTTTTTAAGGCCTAAAATTAAACTCTTTTCTGCCTTTTTTAAGTTTTGTTTTTTATGATATAATAACCCTAAATTATAATATACTCTTATATTTTCAGGCATCATTTTAATCGCTTTTTCAAGTTGTACAATCGCTTTGTCGTCCTTACCAAACTCTGCATACAACAAAGCTAAAGAATAATAAGCAGCTCCATATTCTGGCACTTGTTTTATGATTTCTTTATAGGTTTCTTCAGCTTTTTCATATTGTTTATTATTATAATACAAAGTTGCTAAATTTACTCTAATTTGATTGTTAAGAGGGTCAATAGCTAATGCACTTTCATAATTAAAAATAGCATTATTTAATTCGCCTTTTTTAATATAATAATCTCCCTTTTTTATTCTTGTACCCACAAAATCTAAGTTTGCATTTATCTGTGTCCAAAACTCTTTTTTTACTTTTTCATAAGATGCTCTGTAAGTACTTGGAATATCGCTTTCAGGAAAGGTACCTAAGCCAAAAAATGCTTTTATTCGTATACTTCTCTTGGAATCTTCTAACATTGGTAAAAAATAGTTGGCGTAATCTGCAGTGTTTACTAAACTTAACACATCAACACTTGCGCCTCTAACTAAAGGCGAATCGTCATCTAACATTTTAATGTATTCTTCTATAAAATTCTGAAGGTTGTAATTTGATAATACTTTGGTTGCAGAAGCTCTTATAATTTCTGGTTGATGTTTATCATTCATCAATGCAATTAAATTTAGATGTCCATTGGGTTCGTTTGCAATTCCTGATGCTAATTTATCAGAAAAATGAATCGAATCTACTTCACCAAAAAGTTTTTGAAAACTATCCCAAGCCCATTTATCATCTTTGTCTTTATGACAACCAGAACACGCATTCGGACTTCCATATTTTAAGCTCAAATCTGGTCTAGGCACTCTAAAGCTATGATCTCTTCTAAAATCATTTCCCATATAATATTTACCAGTCATGTGGCAATTGATACATTTTGATGATTCAGTATTTTGTGGGTGAAAATGATGTTTGGGCGTATCGTATTTTTCGGGTACATGACATTGTGCACAAAGTTTATTACCATCAAACTTTAATTTTAATGTATGTGGATTATGACAATTGGTACAAGTAACATCATTTTTATACATTTTACTTTGCAGAAAAGAACCATATACATACACTTCATCTAAAATTTGCCCATCTGCATGATACAAACGTTCTTCAATTAACTGCGGAAAATAATGATCTAATAAAGTGCCTTCGAAATTAAATGCTTCAGAAAACTGTTCTCTACGCATGTGACAACGTGCACATTGGTCTACCAACTCTTTAGGTGCTGTTGCAGAGGTCATTTGCATCTTACCATTGGCAACATATTTTTTACCTAATTTTTCAACTTCAGCAACATGTTCGTTACCTGGACCATGACACGCTTCGCAATTCACATTAATAATAGCATATTTGGTATTATAACTATGGTTACTTACTTCGTAGTTTTTACGAACATTGGTAGAGTGGCAATCTGCACACATATTATTCCAATTTAAACCTCCTCTAGACCAATGCAACCACTCTGAATGTACAACTTTAAAATCGGGATACAAATCAAACCATTTATTTTTCTCAGTATCCCAAGCTGTTCGTAAGCATTGATAATGCCCATCTGGAAATTGTACAATATATTGTTGCAAAGGCGTTACACCAAACGTATATACAATCTTATAATCATGATTTTTACCATCAGGCCCTTCTGTATTTACATAAAAGTCTTTGCCTTTTCTAAAAAAAGTAGAGGTTACTCCCTGACTTGTAAACTGCTGATTATTGAAATTTGCTAAAACAGATATTCTATCTGCTATTTGCATGGCTTTATCATGATGTGAACCTTGCCACGCTGTAAATTCTTGCTGATGACATTCTTTACATTTTTCATCACCTAAAAAATGACTATCGGGTATTACTTTTCCCGATAAAAACACGCTTTTTTTAGTATCAACTGCTTTATAATCTGCCTTCTTTTTACAAGAAAAAACAATGACAATCATAAAAAGTAGCATACTAATTGATGATTTATATTTTAAAAATGATGATTTAATTAACAAAACACTTCATTTTAAGATTAAAATCGTAAAAATAAATTTTATCATCAGTTAAAAAAAAGATATTTATCAGGTTTATTTACAATTTAAATCTGTGTTAACAATTCATTTGCTCCATGAAAAAAGTTATTTTTTTGCATTTCAAACAAAACTCTTTATATCTTTGTAGCTTATTTCTATATTTTTAATATGAAAATTATTATAGCTGGTGCAGGAGATGTTGGTTATCACCTGGCTAAGCTGCTTTCTTACGAGTCTCAAGATACTTACATCATCGATTTTGATGGTGATAAATTAGAGTATTTAAACAGTCATTTAGATGTTATTACCAAAAAAGGAGATGCTACATCTATCAAACTTTTAAAAGAGGTAGGTATAGACTCTGCAGACTTATTAATTGCTGTTACCGATAGTCAAAACACCAATTTTACCATTTCTGTAATTGGTAAATCTTTAGGTGCTAAAAAAACTATTGCTAGAATTGATAACCCTGAATTTTTAAATGATTGTGAAGTAGATTTTTCGAAGTTTGGTGTAGATTTTATGATTTCTCCACAAGAATTGGCAGCAAATGAAATAAAAATGCTCTTAAATCAATCTTCTTTTAATGATACTGTTGCGTTTGAAAGTGGGCTATTTAATGTAATGGGTACTACTTTATCTTACAAATCTCCTTTGGTAGATTTAACAGTAAAAGAAGCCAAGCAAAAATTTTCTAAGGTAGATTTTATTACCATTGCTATTAAAAGAGAAAATGTGGCTCAAACCATTATTCCAAGAGGGGACACAACATATCGTATTGACGATCAAGTTTATTTTTCTGTACCTAATTATAGCATGAAAGACTTGTACCCTATTATAGGTAAAAAGCAGTTTAACATTAAAAACGTTATGATTCTTGGAGGAAGTGGTATTGGTGAAAAAACAGCAAGAAATCTTTGTAAAGATAATTTTAAAGTAAAATTAATTGAGAAAAAAAGAGAGCATGCAGAAGTGCTTGCTGAAACCTTAGGAAATACTTTAGTAATTAATGGTGATGGGCGTGATTTAGAGTTGTTAGAGGAAGAAAATATTAGAGAAATGGATGCTTTTATTGCAGTTACTGGTAATTCTGAAACCAATATTATGTCTTGCTTGGTAGCCAAATCTAAAGGAGTAAAAAAAACAATTGCGTTAGTAGAAAATATGGATTATATCGATATTTCTCAAACCATTGGTATTCAATCGCTTATCAATAAAAAATTAATAGCAGCCAGTAATATATTTAAACACATTCGTAAAGGAGAAATTTTAGAACTAGCAAACTTGCATAATATTGATGCTGAAGTATTTGAGTTTGAAGTACAACCAAATGCCAAGGTTACAAAAGCACCTATTAGAGATTTACGTTTTCCTAGAGAAGCCATTTTTGGAGGTATCATTAGAAACGGAAAAGCTTTAATGGCCTATGGTAATATGCAAATAGAAAGTGGTGATAAGGTAATTGTGTTTAGTTTGCCAGAAGCCATTTCAACTGTGGAGCGTTTATTCGATTAAAATGGGATCTTTAAACTTAAAAATCATTTATCGCTTTTTAGGAATCACAGCAATTTTAAATGGTTGCTTTATGTTTATTGCGTTTCCTTTTAGTTTTTTTTCTGATGAACAAGAAGCTTGGGGAATTTTAAACGCTGGTGTTATTACCGTTTTTATTGGTTTTTTATTATACTTCTTTAATAAACCACAAAACACAAACATTCAAAAAAAAGAAGGATATTTAATTGTTACCTTAGGATGGTTAATCTTATCAATTACAGGCATGCTACCTTATTTATTGTCTGGTGCAATACCTGCTATTTCTGATGCTTTTTTTGAAACTATTTCTGGTTATTCTACAACTGGATCTTCAATTCTTCCAAATATTGAAGCCATGCCAAAAGGCATCCTTTTTTGGAGGTCTGCTACACATTGGATTGGTGGTATGGGTATTATTGTATTAACCATAGCTATTTTACCTTTATTAGGTATTGGAGGAATGCAATTATTTATGGCAGAAGCTCCAGGACCATCAGCAGATAAATTACATCCAAGAATAACAGACACTGCAAAACGATTGTATTTAATTTATGTTGTATTAACATTTGCTGAATTCTTTTTACTTAAAGTAGCTGGTATGACTTGGTTTGACGCTATAAACCACGCTATGGCTACAGTTAGTACTGGAGGCTTTTCTACAAAAAATGCAAGTGTAGCCTACTATAATAATTTACCTTTTGTGCAGTATATTATTACATTTTTTATGTTAGTGGCTGGTACTAACTTTGTACTAAATTATTTTGCCTTAAAAGGTAAAATTCAAAAAGTTTTTCAAAGTGAAGAATTTCGTTATTATTTGTTTGGTATTATAGGCATTACAAGCATTATTGTGCTACTGATTGTGTTTTTTCAAGACCCAGATTTACAAACCTCTATCAAACACCCAAAAGTTTATGGTGAATTAGAATATGCCATTAGGCATGCGTTATTTATGGTAACATCTGTAGTTACAACAACTGGTTTTGTGTCTGCAGATTTTACAATGTGGAGTTTCTTTGCAACTGGAATTTTCTTTGCGTTATTTTTTACTGGAGGTTCTGCAGGTTCTACTAGTGGTGGTGTTAAAGTAGTAAGACATATTATTATGTTAAAAAACAGTTTTTTAGAATTTAAAAAAGCCTTACATCCCAATGCAATTATCCCAGTGAGGTATGATGGAAAATCGGTTAACCAAACCATTGTCTTTAACATCTTATCTTTTTTCATCATTTACATGCTCATTTTTATAATGGCATCTGTAACATTAACCCTTTTTGGCTTAGATTTTTTATCAGCTTTAGGTGCTGCTGCTTCCTCTTTGGGTAATATTGGTCCAGCAATTGGTTCTGTAAGTCCTGTAGATAACTTTGCTCATTTATCTGATGCTGCCAAATGGTTTTGCTCTTTCTTAATGCTCATTGGTCGTTTAGAATTGTTTACAGTGTTAATTTTGTTTACTCCTTTCTTTTGGAGGAAGAATTAACGTAAACTTCATTTTTGGTATTGAATATATCATAAAATTAACAGCCTATTTTTTCGAAAAAAATAATTATATTATTTATATTTTATGATTACATTATATTACTGTTAAGGAAGGTTTTAAGGTTTTTTTTGATGATATTTTTTGTATTTTTAGCTAATAAAAAATAAAAATTATGAAACAAAAAAACATTTTAAAAATTGCTATTTTCTTTTTTCTAGCATTATCTTTTTCCTCAATTTCGGCTCAAATTTATGACGCTGATTTTTCTAATGATGGTGATGGTTTTGCAGATCACACCACATCATCTCCTCTAGCTGATGCTCCTGCCTCTGTAGGCCCTTTTGGAAGCGCTGGTAACCAATGGTCTTTATCATATACCTCAAAACCAAGTACAGATGGCTCAGCAAATTCTTTTAAAGTTGTTGATGGTGCTCTCGTTTCGGATGACTGGGGAGGGCAAGGAATATTTCAAAGTCAAAGTATAGATGTATCTTCGATTAATACCGTAGATATTTCTGCAATATCACAAAACTCTGGTGCTAATGACGATAACTTTACTTATTTTTATATATTAGACGGAGGTTCTAGAGTAGAAACCTCTATTGGAGTAACTAATAATGGAGATCCCGTAAACTACTCAATTAGTGGCCTAGATGTGACAGGGATAAACGAATTAGTAGTTGGATTTGAATTTGATGAAAATGGTGGTGGAGACGGATATACGACATCTTCATTTACAGTTACAGACGCTACAATTTCAGGGCCAACTGTTGGTTTTGATGCTGAAAGTAGCACAACACAAGAAGCCAACACACCTACTGCATTTAACATTCCACTTACTATGGTAAGTTATACTGCCCCAATTACTGTTACAGGTGTAATTAACGGTGGTTCAGCAGAAGTTTCTGACTACACATTTACAACAAACTCAGTGAGTTTTACTGCTAACGAAACAAAAAATCTTGTTCTTACAATTAATGATGATGCAGATTTTGATGATGAAACAATTATTATAGATATTAGTGTTACTTCAGGTACTGCAGATTTGGGTACAAGTACACATACAGTAACTATTACAGATGATGATACTCCTCCAGCACCATCTTTGATTATTTCAGAAATTGCAGATACAGCTGATGATGCTGATGGACGTTTTGTTGAAATTTACAATAATGGAGAGTCAACAATTGATTTCTCAATAACTCCAATATACATCTCTAGATTTACAAATGGTAACCCAGTTGCCACAAGCTCTAATGTAGAAGAATTAACAACAGGTACATTAGCTGCTGGTCACTATTTAGTAATAGCTGCTAGTGGAACAAATTTTACAACTTTGTATGGTTATAGCCCTAATGAAATTAACGGTGGATTCGCTGTAAATGGTGATGACCCTTTTGGAATGTATTCTGGAACATACCCAGATGGGACATTATTTGATGTATATGGTGAAATTGGTGTTGATGGTACAGGCCAAAGTTGGGAATATGAAGATAGTAGAGCTATTCGTAATAGTATATCGGATTCTCCATCAACTACATGGCAAGCTTCAAGCTGGACAATAAGTTCTACGAATGTTGCTGATGCAACACCTGGTGCTTCAGAAAACGAATTTAGGTATGATGGGGAATGGAAACCAAGAGATGTTTATACAAATGCTACTTCAAGCGATAATATTTTAGTTAGTGCTTCAGTTAGTATTACAAATAACTTAGAAGTTAATAATTTTGAAGTTACAAACTCTGCAGTGGTTACAATTAATTCTGGTACTGCTCTAAAAGTTAATGGTACTGCTTCAGGCAATGTAACCTATAATACTACCTTGGCAACAACTAATTGGTATTTAATGAGTTCTCCTACAAATGGAGTTATTTTTGATAGTAGTTTTGTAGAAGATAACAACATAGATGATACCTCTAGTACAAATGGTAATATTGGTATTGGTGAGTATAACCCTGCTGACAATGATTGGTCTTATTTACAATCTAGTGGAAGTATTTCGTCAACTTCAGGTAAAGGCTATTCAATTAAACAAGATGTTGCTGGTACAATTTCATTTACAGGGAGCATTAATACAGAAAATGTAACAGTTACTGGCTTAAATACTACTGGTTTTAATTTATTAGGGAATCCATATACAGCTTATAAAGCAACTCAAACATTTTTAGATGGCAATGAGCAACTTGACCAACAAGGAATTTGGGTTTGGAATCAAGCAAATGGCAATTACGAAGTAAAAGTAAAAGGCGAAAATTTCACTTTAGCACCAACTCAAGGCTTTTTCGTAAAAAGTAATGGAGCTAGTCAAGTTCAAATTTTTGAAAATAACCAATCACTTACTGGAAATGCATTTCAAAAAACAGCAATAAGTCAAGTAAAATTATTTATGAATGATGGTAAAAATCAGCGTTTTGCAAAACTATATTATAAAAATAATGCTACTATAGGCTACGATGTTGGCTGGGAAGGAGAAGTTTTTACGGGTATTCCTAATGCTTTAGAAGTGTTTACAACTATAGTAAATCGTAACGATGGTAAAAAATACCAGGTGCAATCTTTACCTGATTCAAAATATGATAATATGATCATACCTATTGGTGTTATTGCTGATGGAAATAAAAAATTAACATTTACATCAGAAACAGTAAATTTACCTGCTGGAATAAATGTTTATTTAGAAGATAGAGAAAAAAATACTTTTACAAGATTAGATGGAGTAAATGCTAATTATAAAGTAACTTTAACTGAAAGTTTAAACGGTACTGGACGCTTTTATTTACACACAAAATCAAGTAGTGTATTAAGTTCTCCTGAAGATTTATTAAAAAGTGTAAGTATTTATCAACCTAATCCTTCAACCTTAAGAATTGCAGGTTTAACACAAGGAGAAACAAGTTTAGAATTATTTAATATTTTAGGCAAGCAAGTTTTAAAAACTTCATTTGCAATAAATGGAGTTAAAGATGTATCTTTACCTAACTTAGCTTCTGGAATGTACATTGTAAAACTATCTACAGAAGCTGGTTCATTAAATAAAAAAATAACTTTAGAATAATTAATACGAGAATTTAAATAAAAATAAACATGAAACAAACTATAAAGAACCCTAAAGAAGAAATTACTCGTAAAGAAGCCATAAAAAAAATTGGTAATTACGGTAAATATGCAGCATTAACTGCACTAGGAACCTATATGATTTTAAATCCACAGAAAGCCCAAGCAGCTTCTGTACCTGCCAACCCAGGAACTGGATTTTAAAAGATTTAAAATTATTCTGCAAAACGCCTCAATTTTTTTGAGGCGTTTTACATTTAATATAGATTACTCTTAATCTTATGGAATATTAAAAAGGTATTGCATCCCAATGCAATTATCCGAATGAGGTATAATAGTAAATCGGTTAACCAAACCATTGTCTTTAACATCTTATCTTTTTTCATCATTTACATGCTCATTTTTATAATGGCATCTGTAACCTTAACCCTTTTTGGTTTAGATTTTTTATCGGCTTTAGGAGCAGCAGCCTCTTCTCTAGGTAATATTGGTCCAGCCATTGGCTCTGTTAGCCCTGTAGATAATTTCTCTCATTTAACCTTTGTTGCATCTTTTTTAATATTAATTGGTCGTTTAGAGCTCTTTACAGTGTTAATTTTGTTTACTCCTTTCTTTTGGAGGAAGAATTAAAATACAACAGTTTAAGTAGTATTTCCTTTTTATTTGTTATCTTTAGTTTATCTTTATTTTTTTTGAAAAATTATAATTAAAAAAATTGAGTATCTATGAAGTTTTTCTGATAAGGATGTTACTTGTCATGTAGATATTAGTTGTGCAACAGGCACAACATAGAAATTGCTAAAATTAATGAAACCTAAGATTTGGACATCTATACTGCTATTTATAAGTGCATACTCACCGCTCTTTTTAATTTTAGCTGTAAAAGATTTTGATTTTGATTGTACTTATAGACTCAAGCATCCTTTGGCTATTTATATAATGTTGGGATTTAGTTTATTAAGTATTTTCATACTTTTTGCAACTATAAAATTAATGCCAAGAGGTAATATGCCAGTTATGATTAAGACTGTTAGTAATCGCACTGTTGATTTAATAAATTATACAATACCATATATTCTATCCTTTTTGGGGTTTGATTTGTCGAAATGGGAAGATGTAATATCACTAGCAATTTTCTTAATTATAATGTTGGTATTGACAATAACAAGTCGTTCTTTATTTCTTAATCCAATTCTAGCATTTGCAGGTTATGGGCTATATGATATTGACTATGAATTTAATGGAAAAACAAAAGCTATAACAGTTTTAAGTAAATATGAATTAAAAACAGGACAAAAATTTTATATAAAAAGCCTTACTCGCTTTTTATATCTTGTAAAAGAAAAAGTAAAAAATGACGAATCAAGAAAAATTTAACGAACTAAAAGGCCTAGATTTAAGCGAATCTTTTGTTTCACTTGCAATTGTAAAAGAATATAAAAAAAAACGTGTTTCACATTATAATATTGAATATGTTGAAATCGAAGAAGAACTTACGGCAAGACTCCGAAATATACTTTTAAATCGTGTAGCAAAAGCTAGTAGTTTTGAAGAGTATTCTTTTGACTGTCCAGAGCCAGAAGAAGATTTGGTTAGAAGTATTCCTTACGAAAGTACTGACTTTTATAAAATAATGGAATCCATTGTTAACCTAAACCCCGAAGAAGACAAGATAAATTCTTTAGAAGATTTGATAAAAGCAAAATCATATATAATTTTATTGAGTAACATCAATGGTATTCAATTGGCTGGGTTTAAATCAATACCTGAAAACTGGAAACTCAAAAAATCTAAAGGGTTAATTCCATTATTATTTGACAATAATACATTTAAAAATTTGGAAACCGATAATGTATTTAGCATTTCAAGTACAGTTGATTTTCTATATTATAAAGAATTACTTTTTATATTGTCTAAAAGGGCATTTGAACAAGGGTTGAACTTTAGAGAAGGGATGATTGCTAAAGCAAATACACTTTATGAAGAAGCAGAAGATTTAAAGCTTTTTATAAACATCGATATTCTTAAAAATAGAGTTGGCAATAATCAGAGATATCTGAGAAAGTTAGCTACAATTAAAAATTTAGGCTATTATAAAGATCAAAATTATTTAACAAAATTTAAAATAGTTAATGATGCAAAAAACTGGGGGATTAATTTTGTTAATGGACAAATTGAAATAACTGATGAAACCCTTGATGACGTTTTGACTGTTTTACAAAATAAAAGACTTCATTCTGAATTATCAGAGGAAGATTTTGATGTAGAAAGTGTAAAGAAACTTAAATAAAAACATTTAACAAACAAAAAAAATATTTTTGACCTTAAATAAGTAAGCAAGCTAAGTGAGATTTTGCTTAACTCTTTTTTATCTAAGAAGTTAAACATGTAAAAAACCTTCAACAAAATAGCACAGCTGCAAAAGTCAAATAATATACATTCTTACAACAAAAATTTCAAATTTAAACTTATAAAGAAAGATTTTATAACAAAAGAATAAAAAAAAATGGCATTAAGTTGGAATGAAATTAAAGACAGAGCGTTAAAGTTCTCGAACGAATGGGCAGAAGAAACCAAAGAACGTGCTGAAAAAGATAGTTTTTGGAATGACTTTTTTAATGTTTTTGGAATATCAAGAAGACGTGTTGCAACATTTGAAGAACCTGTAAAAAAATTAAGTGGAAATCAAGGATTTATAGACCTTTTCTGGAAAGGTACTTTACTGGTTGAACACAAATCTAAAGGCAAAAATTTAGACAAAGCTTTTGAACAAGCTACCGACTATTTTCCTGGTCTTAAAGAACACGAACTACCAAAATACATTTTGGTTTCTGACTTTGATAAAATCAAATTGTTTGACCTCGACGAAAAAACAGAACACGAATTCCACGTTTCTGAATTGTATAAAAATGTAAAACTCTTTGGCTTCATTGCAGGCTATCAAAAAAGAACATTTAAAGAAGAAGACCCTGTAAATATAGAAGCTGCTGTATTAATGGGAAAATTGCATGACCAACTCGAAGCGTTTGGTTATGAAGGCCATCATTTAGAAGTGTATTTAGTTCGTTTACTTTTTATACTTTTTGCTGATGACACAAGCATTTTTGAAAAAGATACGTTCAAAGAGTTTTTAGACCAAAAAACTAATGAAGATGGTAGTGATTTAGGAGCATTAATGGCGCAGTTTTTTCAAGTACTAAATACACCAAAAGAAAAACGACTTAAAAACTTAGACGACCATTTAAACCAGTTTCCTTATGTAAATGGTAAATTATTCGAAGAGTTTTTACCAATAGCTTCTTTCAATGCTACAATGCGAAGCATTTTATTAGAAGCTGCTTGTTTAGATTGGGGTAAAATATCTCCCGCAATTTTTGGTTCGCTTTTTCAAAGCGTAATGAACCCAGAAGAACGAAGAAATTTAGGCGCACATTACACTTCCGAAAAAAACATTTTTAAACTGATTAAACCGCTGTTTCTTGACGAGTTGAAAGAAGAATTTGAAAAAGTAAAATCAAGTTCAAAAAAATTAAAACAATTTCATCATAAATTATCTACTTTAAAATTTCTTGATCCTGCTTGTGGTAGTGGTAATTTCTTAATTATTACCTACAGAGAATTAAGATTGTTAGAAATAGATATTTTACGAGAACTCTTTAAAAAAGGAGAACAAGTGTTAGACG
Source organism: Polaribacter sp. (assembly GCF_965660385.1). GTDB lineage: Bacteria > Bacteroidota > Bacteroidia > Flavobacteriales > Flavobacteriaceae > Polaribacter. Next base: position 701 of record NZ_CBFHZT010000059.1, on the reverse strand, counting down.
TTTCTGCTATTCTTTGGTTAGATGTAGACCAATTCTATGGTATTGAATATGACGAATTTGCAAGTAAAATTGCAGAAGTAGCCATGTGGCTAATAGACCACCAAATGAATATGAGAGTATCAGAAGAATTTGGTCAATACTTTGCTCGCTTGCCCTTAAAAAAAGCTGCTAGAATTGTACACGGAAATTCATTACGCATTAAATGGGAAGATGTTATATCAAAAAATGAACTTTCTTACATTATTGGAAACCCGCCTTTTTATGGTAAATCCTTACAAACAAAGGAGCAAAAAGAGGACATGAAATTAGTCTTTAACAAGGTTAAAGGTGCAGGTGTATTAGATTATGTTGCTGCTTGGTATTATCGTGCTGCCAAATATATTGCAGATACTAAAATTAGAACAGGTTTTGTTTCTACAAATTCAATTACACAGGGAGAGCAAACTGGCATATTGTGGAACGAAATGCTCAATAACTATAAGATAAAAATTCATTTTGCACATACTACATTTAATTGGACCAATGAAGCTAAAGGTAAAGCAGCTGTGCATTGTGTAATTGTTGGCTTTGCAAATTTTGATATTAAAAATAAATCTCTTTTTATTTATGATGATATTAAAGCAGAACCTTACGAAAAGCAGGTTAAAAATATTAACCCGCATTTAGTTGAAGCAAATGATTTAGTAATTCTTAAACGAAGA
>NZ_CBFHZT010000058.1:9024-15801 GCF_965660385.1 Polaribacter sp. | reverse complement strand
AACAAAAGAGTTATTTTTAAAAATAATTGTTTCATAATTGAAGGATTTTAGATTTATAGTATAAAGTTATTTAATTTGATAATTTTAAGAGTTCCAAATATTACATTAAGTGAGATTCTGGACTGATTTTTTAAATAATTAATATTTAATATTTTTAAGAATAAAAATTTTTTTAGGTTTGTGGTAATTCTGGACTCAATTTTTATATAAATAGTGTTTTTTTGATGATTTTTTTGGTTAGATTTTAAAAGGATTTTAAAAGAAATTTGGAATATATGATATAATTTTTCTCATAATTTTGTGGTGTTAAGTATTGATAAATTTGTGTTTGTTATATTTAATGACTTGGCGGGTGTTGGTAGCAACCGTTTTTTAGTTATTTACGGTATTTAAGTCAATATCAAATCTTCCATTGGTAATTTCAATAATATCATTTTCATCGTCTTTATTTTTAAGTTTTACAGAAAATGTACCTGAATAAATACCATTTATGATGTCTATTTTAGAAAAAATAACACTACCAGAATTATTAAAAGACCTGTACTGTCTATTGCCTAAATCTATTAGTGTATAAATATGAGTATTTGGTAGATTAGAGTTTTCATCTGCATTACTTATACCTACTATGTGATTTTTTATATTATTTTTTAAAGTTGGTATATATATATATATATATATAAGTTTCAGGTGCATCTTCATAGTTACTTGCTTTAATAATCCACTTGTCATCACCATTGTTATTTAAAAAATTTTGACCAATTAAAACTTGTAATCCGCTTCTTTCACTACTTCCAGGAGTAAAAGTAAATGAATTTTTTGGTGTAAAAACTTTACCATCTATAATAGCACCAAAGGTATTTGCCCCAGTTTGTGTAATTGGTGGTAATTGATCTTCTGGGTCTTTGTTTTCGCAATTAAAAAAGGTTATGACAAAAAGTAATAGTGTTGTTTTTAAGAATAAATTTTTCATATTATATAGATTTTAGGATTACTATTAAGAATATTTTTAAATGTATTTTTTTCATAATTTTGAATTGTTAAATGTTAATAAATTTGAGTTTGTTATTTTTAACTATTTTGGCGGTTGTTACCAGAAACCGTCTTTTTTAATTTTTTTTACTATCCAATGATAAGTTAAATTTGCCATTTGTTACTTTTAATTCATCTCCTTTGTCATTATATAAGATACACTCAAAAGTGCCTAATGCACTAGTTTCTGATAATTCAGTGAAATTTACAAAACCATTATTTTGATTATTTTTAGTATTATAAAAAATAAGTTCATTATGCACCACCATTCCTTTACTTCCATAATCAAGTGAATTTCTTAATTCTTCATTTAAGTTGTTTTCACCCTCTGTTGGGGTCAAAATGTTAATAAATAGAGTATATTCCCCCCCACTATTTATAGTGATTCTTTTGCCATTATCATCATATGCCCAAGCAAAAGGTCTAATATTTCCACCACCAATACCAGTTCCAGCAGAAGGTATATAGAGTTTTCCATTTACGTAACAAGAAAAAGAATCGTTACCTGTAGAGTCGTTTGTATTGGTGTTGTCTTCGCAACTAAAAATAGTTGTCATAAAAATTAAGATTGCTGTTTTTAAGAATGTAGTTTTCATAATTGAAGGATTTTAGATTTATAGTATAAAGTTATTTAATTTGATAATTTTAAGAGTCCCAAATATTACGAATAGTGTGATTCTGGAGTCATTTGTTTTTAGGTAATTGATTTTAAGAAGTTTAAGTATAGTATTATTTTATAGATATTTGATGTAAATGAGAATCTGAACTCAATTTGTGACGAATGGGAATGATAAATTTTGTTTTAATAATTAAGGTGTAAGAGGTACTTCTCCAATTCCTTCAATTAATAAATGAACAAGACCAATTAAAATTGTTGCAGAAATTGCTGTACTTAATAAAATTGTTTTTGATAAAGAAAATTCTCTCCCTTTTATTTTGTCAATTTCAGTAATAGAAATTATTATCGTTTTAATACGATTCTTTAATGTTATGTTGTTGTTTTCATATCTGACAATTTTACCAGTATATGTTATAGAGTTTTTTAATTCAATTTTCACTTTTTTTGGTTGTATAGTATCATAATCTTTTATCTCAAAATTTTTATAAGTATAACAGCTTTGAAATAGTATTAGAAAACTTAAAATGTAAACTGTATTTTTCATATTATTTAAGTTTATATCCTCAATTTTAATAGATAGAAATTTTTAACCAAATTATACATCCACATAAAAACAAGAGTCCAAAATATTAGGAAAATTAATATTCTGGACTTACTTATAATATTTAGGACTAATTTTATAATATGAACTACACACAGTAATTTAAAGAAATTAAAGTTTAATAGATTTTTGATATGCAGCTGGAGTAATTCCTGTATATTTTTTAAAAGTATAATAAAATGAGGACTTAGAATTGAAACCAGATTCTAAGCCAATAGAAGTAATAGTATATTGTTTGTAGTCGTTATCAACTAATAGTTCCTTAGCTAGATGCACCCTATATCCATTTATGAAGTCATTAAAATTATTGGATGTATTTTTCTTTATACAAGAAGATAATTTATTAGAACTAACATCTAATTCGTTAGCTAACAACTCTAAATTAATTTTTGGTTGAGTAAACAGTCTAGTTGATTCTAGTAATTTTTCAAGTTTTGCAAATAGTGCATCTAAATATTCTGAGTTATCACTTGTATTTGTATCAAATGTTTGAGTTGTAACTGATTGTAGATTTAATTTTTTACGCAAATTTTTACGCTCTTTTAAAAGTCTTAATTGTAGTATTGATTGGTATCCAGCCCAATAAATTAAAACAGTTGTCAGTACACGTAAAGGATAATAAGAATAGATAAAATCTTTAAAGTCTAAAACTACTGTAAAGGCTAATGCAACAATCCAAAAAATGTAGATAGATACACCTAATTTAAAGAAGCTATATACCCATTTTAGGTTATCGTAAGATAAAATTTGTGAAAACAAATCCTGTCTTTTAGAAACAATATGAAAAGAATATCCAAAAGTAGTTAGTGATACAACAAGGCTAAAAATTTCTTCAAAAGTGGTGTATTTCTCGAACAAGTATGTTACTTCGATAGAATCATTATCACTATAAAATGAAACAAAGCTTATTCGAATAATTATTAAAAGTAAAAAAATAGGTAGAGCCAATTTTAGAATAGATTTACTTTCTTTTTCAATGTTTAAATAATGTATTAAAAATGTATAAAAGAATGGGGCTGATACAAAATGCCAAGGAATATGTATGTAGTCTAAAAAAAAATATTCAATGAAAAATTTTTTTGCTAATATCCAAGATTGGATATTATTAAGAGAAATAGACAGCACCAATAAATTCATATAAATCATACTCTTTTCTCTACCGTTTTTTGAGAAAAGAATAAGAAAACAGAACAAAAATCCATGCATTGCACTAACTAGCAAAAAAAGATTGAAAATTTCTTGATGGGTCATAACAGAGTTTTCGCTAAAGTAGAAATTATATATTTAATAACGAAACAGTATGTACAGCCACCAAACCAGCAGTTTCTGTTCGGAGTCTGCTTTCTCCCAAAGAAATAGGAGTGCAATTCTTAGCCAAAGCTTTTTTAATTTCATCCAAAGAAAAGTCACCTTCAGGCCCAATAAGAATGGTTGTTTTTTCTGATGGATTTACAACTTCTTTTAAAGATTTTTTTTCATTTTCTTCACAATGTGCAATACAAATTTTACCATCAAATTCTTGATTGATAAACTCATTAAATTTTATAGGTTTATTTAATTTGGGTAGTGTAAATTTTAAGGATTGTTTCATAGCAGATTGTATGATTTTTTCAAATCGTTCAATCTTAACGACTCTTCGCTCAGAATTTTGACAAATAATGGGTGTGATTTCATCTATCCCAATTTCTGTGGCTTTTTCTAAAAACCACTCTGTTCTGTCGTTGTTTTTAGTGGGCGCAATAGCTATATGCAGATAATAATGCCAAGGTTTAGATTTTTTTTCTGAGAAAATAATTTCTGCAATACACTTTTTATCGCTGGCAATGGTGATTTTTGCATCGAATAAAAAACCTTTTCCATTCGTTATTTTAAGAATGTCACCTTCTTTTTTTCTTAAAACACGTACAATGTGTCTGCTTTCAATTTTATCAAAAGTAACTTGAGTGGTGTTTATTTCAACATCAGCATTAAAAAAAAGTTGCATTGGTAAAGATTCAAAGTTAAAATTAATAGCAAAGTTATGGGGTTACAAAGTAAAAAAGTAACAAAATCTTAAAATAAAAAAAGTTTTCACTTTTTAATTTTGCCAACAGCCAATAGCCAATAGTCCTACTGTATACTTTTTCTATATGTTCTTCTTCTTTTATGAGTAACAGGATTAAAATCTTCCCAAATCTTTTTAATGGATTCGTTATCCTCTAATTCAGGTGTTCTGATACAATTTATGATGCCTTTTTTGCTAAAGGTTTTTGTGTATTGGTCAAAAATAATGGCTGTTACTCCTTTATTTTGATAATCTGGATGCACCCCAATTAAATAAAAAGTAACGTCTTTTGCCATTTTTCTAGCTTTTAACAATCTTAAAATACCTAATGGAAATAATTTACCTCTTGCTTTTTGTAATGCCCTAGAAAACGAAGGCATAACTATAGCAAAAGCAACCAGTTTTTTATTTTCGTTCAGAACAAACTTTATGTACTCTGGATTGATAAATGTAATATATTTACGTTTAAAGTACTCTATTTGGTCATCAGAAATGGGCACATAAGTTGATAGTTTTGAGTAAGAGGCACTAAAAACTTGAAACATTTCATCTACATAAGGTATAATATCTTTGGTTTTATCAAAGTCTAATGCAGTTAGTTTATACCGTTTTTTTACAATATTGCTCATTCTGTTGTAATAAACAGCATCTACATTTCTAAATTTAAATTTATTTTCAAGGTATTCTTTTTCTTTTACAAAGCCTAATTGCTCTAAATGGTCTTTATAATATGGATGATTGTACCAAGTAATCATAGTGCCCATTTCATTAAAACCATCTACTAAAACACCAGTTTTGTCTAAATTATTAAAACCAACAGGTCCTTCAATATAAGCTAAGTTATTGGCTTTTCCAATTTCATTTACTTTATCTAAAAGTACTTTAGAAACCTCAATGTCATCAATAACATCGAACCAACCAAAGCGCATTTTTTTTATTTGTTGCTTATTCACTTCGTACCAATTGATAATGGCAACCACTCTACCTACAGTTTTTTTGCCTTTGTAGGCTAAAAAAAAGCGAGCATCTGCATTTTTAAACACAGGGTTTTTTTTGGTGTCGAAATTGGCAATTTCGTCTTTAATTATTGGTGGTACCCAATATTTGTTATTCTTATAAAGAGAGAAAGGAAATAAAACAAAATTTTTAACATCTCTTTTGGTTGTAACTTCTTTTAGGGTAATCATAATTATTTGGGCATTTTAATTATTCCTTTTTCTTCGAGAACGGCTTCTGGATTTTTTCCTTTTGTCCTTTTTTGAAAAAATACTAAAAAGTCTACTAAAAAAACCTTTTTGTTTTTTATTGTATTTAGAAATAGGTGTTTCTTTAATAACCCTACCATTTTCATCTAATTCTTTAAAAGCATCTTTGTGCGTATTTACTCTATAAGATACTCCAAAACTAGCATAGTAGCCAGGTGTAGAACCTTCAGTTAATATTCTTCCAGATGCATTTAGCTGCAAATTGTTGTTGTATAAAAACGCTAGACCTGTACCAAAATTAATGTTGTTTTGAAATTCTTGAAATTGCATTTGGTTTTCAATAAAAGTAGACCATTTATTGCTAAAATTATAAGTTCCTGTTACTATGTATGATATTTCTGAGAAATCAGTTCCAATTTTATCATAAAATACATTTGTAATAATATTAAATTTATTGGTTAAATTGTGTTGTAATAGTAAACCTAATTTTGGCGAAATAGTACCAGTTTTGTAATAGTCGCCCACAAAATCTGTATTAGCACCAGCATAAATTGCAACAGAGGGTATAAGCCTTCTTTTGTCGAAAGCAAATCTTTTTTTCCAGCTTCTTATTTCTTTACTTTTATCTTTGTATTTAGGTTGATAAAGTAAGTATTTAGCACTAACATTTAGCCTGCTTATATTACTTTCAAAATAATGTGAAGTAAATATATTTTTAAAGGCTATTTTATCTTTTTGTTGGGTAACTTGTACATTTAGCTCTAACTTTTCAAGAAAAAAACTGGTTCTAAAAAGCAAATCAAAACCTAAAGATTCAGGTCTAGAAAAAGTAGGATCAATTTGTGTATCTCTAAAAAAAATATTGGTTTCTAATTGATAAACGCCAGTACCAACACTGTAAGGACTCTCAGAAAAGCCAGGTTTGTTAGAGTTTATTACTTCTGTATATTGACTGTAAATCGATGAAAACCCGAAAAGAAATACGATTGAGAAGAATTTCTGAATAGAATTATTCACCATAAAAAATAATTTTATTTTTAAATTGATTTACTTAACAAACATAGCATAAAAATGCTGTTTTTAAAAGGATTGCATACTTTTTTACCTTTCTTAAAGTTTTATACTTTGTTAACGCTGCAATTGTGCACAAATTGTTATTTTTGGGTAATTATTAATAAAATACAAAATGGGTTTATTAAAAACTTTAGTTTACATCTTATTGTTCTACTATGCTTTTAAGTTTTTAGCAAAATTATTAGCGCCTTTTTTAATGAAAAAA
>NZ_CBFHZT010000058.1:5379-9014 GCF_965660385.1 Polaribacter sp. | reverse complement strand
AAAAAGCCGAACAACAATTTGGTAGTCAGCAAACTAAAAGTACTGTAAAAGAAGGTGAAACTATTATAGATAAAGCACCAAGAAAACAACAACAAAGTAATAATTCTGTTGGGGAATATGTAGATTTTGAAGAGGTAGATTAATACTTTTTTTACATCGATTTTTACATCAATTACAATACAAACTAATTTATAATTTTATCACTTGAAACTAAATAAAATATTTCCCTATATCATTGCAATCCTTATTTTTATAGTTGCAGCCATTCTGTATTTTCATCCTGTTTTAAAAGGACAAAAAATAGCCCAATCTGATATTACACAGTTTACAGGTATGGCTAAAGAAATTAAAGATTATAGAGCTGATAAAGGCGAAGAACCTTATTGGACAGGAGCTTCTTTTAGTGGCATGCCTGCTTATCAAATCAGTGCCTATTATCCTTATGATTTTGTAAGAACTTTTGATAGGGCGTTCCGTTTTTTACCCAGACCTGCAGATTATACATTTTTATATTTTTTAAGCTTTTTTGTTTTAATGATGGCGCTTAAAGTAAAATGGAGGTTAGCAATTTTAGGAGCGCTATCCTTTGGGTTTTCTACATATTTAATCATTATTTTTATTCCTGGTCATAATGCAAAAGCACATGCAATAGCTTATATGCCTTTAGTTTTAGCTGGAATTCTGTGGATTTTTCAACGTAAATATGTTTTAGGGTTCATAGTTACTGCTGTTGCTATGGCTTTAGAGATTTATACCAACCACATTCAAATGACCTATTATTTGGGGCTATGTTTGTTGATTTTAGGAATCGTAGAATGTATCAATGCTATCAAAGAAAAAACTTTTCCAAATTTTTTAAAACAAACAGCTGTTATTATAGCTGCTGTAATTTTAGGACTTGGAGCAAATGCATCTCGTTTAATGGCTATGAAAGAGTATGCAGATTATAGCACAAGAGGTAAATCTGAATTAACCATAAATGCAGATGGTACTCCAAAAGAAGCTACAAAAGGCTTAGATAAAAGTTATATTACGCAATATAGTTATGCAAAATTAGAAACTTTTAATTTGTTTATACCACGTTTTATGGGTGGTGGTACCACAGAAGAATTGGGTGATAATTCTAACTTTTATCAATTAATAGCAAAAAGAGCGGGTAAAAAAGTGGCAGACGATTACTCGAAACAAGTGCTTACGTATTGGGGAGATCAACCTATTATTGAGGCGCCTGCTTATATTGGAGCTGTGCTATTTTTTCTTTTTTTCTTAGGATTTTTTTTGGTTAAAGGAAGATTAAAACAATGGTTGGTGGCAGCTACTGTATTTTCAATTGTACTAAGTTGGGGTCGAAACTTTGAAGTTCTAACCAATTTTTTTATTGATTATGTACCTCTTTATAACAAGTTTAGAGCAGTATCCTCTATACAAGTTATTGCAGAATTGTGTGTGCCGATTTTAGCTGTTTTAGCATTAAAAGAATTTTTTAACTCATCTATCTCTAGACAAGAGAAACGTAAAGCTTTAGAAAAGTCAGTATATGTTTTTGGAGGATTGATCATAATTGGATTTCTATTAGCTCATATGTTTTCAACTTTTGAAGGCATAAGAGATGCCAATTATAAAGATTTACCTGGTTTATTGGATGCTGTTATCGCCGATAGAAAATCGATGTTACTTATGGATAGCATACGCTCTTTAGCTTTGCTTTTGGCTACAGCTGCTGTTTTATGGTTTTTCTTAAAAAACAAATTAAAAAAACAAATTGCTATCATAGGATTGGGAATTCTGGTATTGTTTGATTTAATTTCTGTGGATAAAAAGTATGTTAATGAAACCGATTTTAAACCTGCAAGAAGCGTTGAGCGACCTTTTATTGCATCTAATGCAGACAAACAAATCTTACAAGATCAAGGGCATTTTAGAGTAGCTAATTTTACGACAGATCCAATGCAAGATGGTGCCACCTCTTATTTTCATCAATCAATTGGTGGTTATCATGCTGCAAAAATGGGGAGATATAGTGAGTTGTTCGACTTTCAAATTGCAAAAAATAACATGCAAGTGTTGAATATGTTAAACACTAAATATTTTATTGTTCCTGATAAGAATGGTGCAAAGCAAGCACAATTAAATCCTGATGCTAATGGAAATGCATGGTTTGTAGATAATGTTAGGGTTGTTAATTCTGCTAATAAAGAAATTAAAGCCTTAGATTCTTTAAATACGAAAACCACTGCTGTTCTTGATCAAAGTAAATTATCTGAAAGTATTGATTTTTTTATTCAAAAAGATTCAACTGCTACTATTGAATTATTGAATTATGATGTTACTTCGCTAACGTATCAATCTAAAACAGAAAAAGAACAATTTGCGGTGTTTTCTGAAATTTATTACAAAGATGGTTGGAACGCTTATATTGATGGTGAGCTAATTCCTCATTACAGAGTGAATTATGTTTTACGAGGAATGAAAGTCCCTGCAGGAAACCATAATATTGTATTTAAATTTGAACCCAAAGTTATACAAACTGGAGGTTATGTTGCTCTAAGTGCTTATACCATTTTAATATTAGTTGCTGTAGGTTGGTTGTTTTATGATGAAAAGAAGAAGCGAAAATTAAAGGAAAATGTATAAAAAAACACCACATAGAAGATACAGCTTAACCTTGGCATTTTTAAAAAAAAACGTACCTAGTCCTGCAACCATTTTAGATTTAGGAGTTAGAAATCCGTTTTCGGAAATTATGGAAGAAAATGGATATACAGTCATCAATACAAAAGGTGAAGATTTAGATTTATTACCAGAAATTGTAAAAAAACATAAGGTTGATGCTGTTACCGCTTTTGAAATATTTGAGCATTTAATTGCGCCTTTTAATGTTTTAAGAACCATAGAAGCTACAAAAATAATTGCAACAGTACCGTTAAAATTATGGTTTGCAAAAGCCTATAGAAGTAAAACTGATTTGTGGGATAGGCATTATCACGAATTTGAAGATTGGCAGTTTGATTGGTTGTTAGAAAAATCGGGTTGGGGGATTAAAGAAACCCAAAAATGGACTAGTCCTACCAATAAAATTGGCTTTAGACCTATTTTAAGAAAGTACACACCAAGATACTATTTTGTTTATGCTGAAAGAAAATAGTTTATGAATATTGGAATGATTTTAGACGAGACTTTTCCTCCTGATCCTAGGGTTGAAAATGAAGCTATTTCCTTAATTGATGCAGGGCACAAGGTTACTCTTTTTTGTTTAACGTATGGTAATGAGCAACAATCTGAAATCATAAATGGAATTACAGTAAAAAGATATTTATCAAATCAATTAGAATATAAACTATCTGCTTTAGCATATACAGTACCTTTTTATACTTTTTTGATGAAAAAAAAAGTAAAAAAATTTATAAGAGCTCATAAAATAGATGCAATCCATATTCATGATATAAGAATTGCAGATGCTGTTTTTAAAGCAAATAAAAACACAATGCTACCCGTAATTTTAGATTTGCACGAAAACAGGCCAGAGATTATGCAGTTTTATCCGCATTTGTCTAAATTTCCTGGAAAATATATAATATCACCCAAAAAATGGAAACAAAAAGAAGAAATTTTTATCAATAAAGCAGATAAAGTTA
>NZ_CBFHZT010000058.1:0-5369 GCF_965660385.1 Polaribacter sp. | reverse complement strand
ACAAGAAATTTTGAGTAGAGTTGCTGTTCATCACCAAAAAATAATCGACTTACCAAATACGGTAAGAAAACCTTTTTTTGAAGAAAAAACAATTATGCCAGAAATTAAAAATGCTTACATCAATAATTTTGTCTTATTATATATTGGAGATACTGGTTTAAGAAGAGGTTTAAAAACGGCAATACATGCTGTGCAAATATTAAGTAAAACCATTACAAACCTAAAACTTGTAATTGTTGGTAAAAACTCTACAGATACTATTTTAAAAAAGTTAGTTGATGATTTAAATATCAATGAATTTGTTGATTTTTTAGGTTGGAAAGACCCTAAATATTTTAGTTCTTATATTTTATCTAGTGATATTTGTATTTCGCCTTTACACAGAAATTTACATCATGATACTACCTATGCCAACAAAATTTTTCAGTACATGAGTTTTGCAAAACCAATTTTGGTGAGTAATGCAACAGCACAACAAAATATTGTGCAAAATCATAAAACAGGATTGGTGCATAAAGCTGAAGATGTAAAAGACTTCTCTAATCAAGTTTTAACATTGTATAAAAATGATGATTTAAGAAAAGAGTTAGGTAGCAATGGTGCTAATTTTGTAAAAACGCAATTTTTATGGGAACACAGAGCTCAGAAATTAATTCATTTATATGATCATCTTCTAAATTGAAAGTACTCATCATAACATATTATTGGCCTCCTGCAGGTGGCTCTGGCGTTCAACGTTGGTTAAAGTTTGTAAAATATTTACAAGATTTTGGTGTTGAGCCTGTTGTTTATACAGTTGAAAACGCTAATTATCCAAAAGTTGATAAAAGCTTAGTTGATGAAATTCCTGAAAATATAAAAATTTTAAAGCAACCTATTTGGGAACCTACAGATATGTTGTTTTGGAAGCAGAAAAATTTGCAGAAAAAAGATATTGCTAACAGTACAAATAGTGGTTTGTTATCATTTATAAGAGGTAATTTTTTTATTCCAGATCCTAAAGTGTTTTGGGTAAAATCTTCGGTAAAATTTTTAAACGAATTTTTAAAAACCAATACTATTGATGTTGTAATTTCTACTGGGCCTCCTCATAGTATGCATTTAATTGGGCAACAAATACATCAAAAAAATGGATTAAAATGGATTGCAGATTTTAGAGATCCTTGGGCAGATTTGTATTATAACAATGCTTTTAAGCAAACCTTTTTTGCAAAAAGAAAGAATAAAAGATTAGAAGATTCGGTTTTAAAAAATGCAGATTGTGTGTTAACCGTTAGTAAAACGTTACAAACAGAATTTGCAAAAAATGCCAAAATAGTAGCCGTAATTACAAACGGATTTGATGACGAAGTTTTATCAAAAGAACATCAAAAATTAGATGATAAATTTACCATTTCTTACATTGGTTTATTGCCCAAACAAAGCAATCCAATAGTTTTATTTAAAGTACTGCAAGAGCTATGTGCCGAAAATCTAGATTTTAAAAACAATTTACAACTTAATTTTATAGGTGATATTTCATCGGAAGTCCAAACCGAAATCGAGTTGAATAATTTACAAGATAATTGTGTTTTTAAAGGCTATGTACATCATCAAAAAGCCATTGAGTATCAAAAAAAAGCGCAAGTGTTGTTATTGCTAATTCCGAATGTAAAAAAATCTGAAGGTATTTTAACAGGTAAACTTTTTGAATATTTAACTGCAAAAAGACCCATCTTAGCTATAGGATCAGAGCAAGGAGATTTATCAGAAGTTTTAAAAATTACCAATTCTGGTGTGGTAGTGAATTTTGATAATCCAAAGAAATTAAAAATGGAGATTTCTTCATTATACAACGCTTACAAAGAAGGAAATCTAAAAGTAGCATCAAAAAATATAGATCAATTTCACAGAAAAGAATTGACTAAAAAGTTAGCAACTATTATAAAAAGCTTAGCATAAAAAATGGGAATTGTATTAAAACAATCTTTTCGAAATACCTTAATCATCTATTTGGCATTTATGTTGGGTGGCATCAACGTAATTGTCCTTTATCCTTCCATTTTACAGTCAGATTTTTATGGTTTAGTAACATTTTTACTATCGGCATCAAATATTATCACACCTTTGGCTGCTTTAGGAGTTCAGTTTACGATTATAAAGTTTTTTTCTTCTTATCAAACAAAAAAAGAGAAAGATCAATTTTTATCTTCAGTTATACTTTTACCCTTGTTAATTGCTCTTCCACTAGGTTTTTTTTGGGATTATGCCCACACTTGGATAATGAGTACAATTAACGAGAATAATAAAAGTATTGAAAACTATACTTTATCAATCTATATTATAGCAGTTTGTTGTGCGTATTTTGAACTGTTTTATTCATGGACTAAGGTACAAATGAATACTGTTTTTGGGAATTTAATGAAAGAACTCTGGAACAGATTGGCTATAATGTTGCTTTTAGTTTTCGTTTATTTTAATATAATCTCTAAAGAAGAATATATTTTTTGGCTAACAGTTACCTATGTTTTAAGGGTAATTATTATGATGATTTATGCATTTTATGTGTATTTGCCAAAGTTCTATTTTAAAGTGCCCTATAATTTTTTAGAAATTATAAAATACTCTCTTTTTATAATTTTAGCAGGTAGTGCAAGTGCTATTATTTTAGATATTGATAAAGTTATGATTCCTGGTAAAGAAACATTTCAAACTGCTGCATATTATACTGTGGCTGTTTTTATAGGATCTTTTATTGAAGCACCAAGTAGGGCAATGGCACAAATTTTACAGCCATTAACATCTAAATCATTAAATGAAGCAGATACTTATGAAGTAGAAAATTTGTATAAAAAAAGTTCTATCAATCTTTTTTTGGTGGGCGGTTTGTTTTTTTTGTTGATTAATTGTAGTGTACAAGAACTCTTTAAGTTAATGCCAGAAAAAGGATATGCAGGTGGAGAATTAGTAGTTTTGATGATTTCTTTAGCAAAATTATATGTAATGTTAATGGGAAGTAATGGTGCGATTATTGTGAACTCTAAATTTTATAGAATTACTTTACCATTAGGTATTGGTTCTGCCTTAGCTGTTTATTATTTAAATAAATTGTTTTATTTTCAACTAGAATTTGGTACAAATGGTTTGGCATTAGCAACCCTAATAACATGGTTTATATTTAATACCATTAAAATTATTTTTGTACAACAAAAATTTAAAATGCACCCATTCTCTAAAGAAACATGGCAATTGATGGGGGTTTTAATTGTTTTATTTTTAACTTTTTACTTTTGGAACTTTTCTTTTCCAATTATTGAAGTATATAATTTTGATATTTCACCAGCCTTTAACCTCGTAGCAAAAGCAATACTCGTAACAATAGCTTATCTTTTTATAACCATTAAGCTTGGTATCTCTTCTCAAGTAAACGATTTGTTAAAAAAATACATAAAACTATAAATAACAATCTAGCCAGTCTGTAAGTATATGAAACAGTAATGCTATGGCTAAAATTCTTGTTTTCTTAAAAAATAATCCAAAACAATACACACCAATTGCAATATAGGAATGCAAAGGATGAAAGTTAATACTACATCTATTTTCATCAAAAATAGGATTCGCCAAAAGATGATCTAAATCTATGAGCATCGAACATAAAAAAATAAGGTATACTTTTTTCCAGTTCTTTTTAAAAAAGAAATAAGCAAAGAAAAACGGAACGATAAAATGTAAGGAATAGTGAACGGAAAATTTTAGCATAAAAAAAAAGACTTATTGTAAAAATAAGTCTTTTTTGACAACTATATAGTTAAAAATAACTGGGGGACTTCTAATTGTTTTACTCAAAAATATGTAATTATTTTTGTCTTGTTATTTACATATGTTAATAAAATACAGTTATTTTTTTATTTTGAATAAATTTCTTTGCGAATTCTACTTAATTGTACAGCAGAAACATTTAAGTAAGAGGCAATGTGATATTGAGGTATAAGGGTTTCGATATCTGGAATTTCTTTTTTCAACTTTAAATAACGTTCTGTTGCATTTAAAACCGATAACTCATAAATTCTAGTCTCCATTACTAAGAAAATTTGTTCTAGCAGTTGAGTGTAAACCTTTAAAATATGCTCATCTTTATTTGTAAGCTCCTTAAATTTTAAATAATCAAATTTATATAAAATACAATCTGCTAAACATTCATAACTTAACTTGCTTGGCATTCCTGAAATTAATGAGCTCAAGGCACCTGTTGTTCTACCAGTGGTAAAAATTGTTCTTGTATATTCTCTACCTTTTTCATCAGAATGAAATGAACGTACAACCCCAGATTTAATGATATAAAAATCTTTAGATATTTCACCAGCCTTTACAATAAAATCATTTTTGTTAAACGCTATTTCTGTTGCTAAACTGACTAATGCCTCTACACTTTCTGCAGGACATTCCTTAAATTTATCTGTAAATTCTTGAAGTGAATACATTTTTATTAATTATCATTTATAGTATAAGTAAAAATGTATAATATCCCAAGGAATTTATAAAAAACTTATGGCATTTGGGCCTTCCATAAATAAAAGGTCTAAAATAGATAAATTTGGAATAAATCCATGTTTATCATCAAACATTTGGGTGTATTTATCAAACTGTTTTTTTGGAGCATGTTTTCGATCAGCCAAAACTCTAAAATCATTTTCAATATTTTTAGGTTGATATGTAGAGGTTTTGGTATAGTCTAAGTTAAGTTGTAAAGTATCCATGATAAACAAATGAGTATCTATATTTACATCTAACAAGTACTTGTATTTTTTATAGAAAATGTTAGCAATATCATCTTCTAAAAAATCAAAAAAAGGAGATGTTCTGTAAGCAACTTGTAACGATTTAAAATGCTGATCTTGCCAAGCAACATTATTTTCCACTAAGGTATCTTTGGTTGCTTTTCTTTGGTTTTTTAATGGATGTTTTACAGGAATGCTCAACAATTGTTTGCCATTACTGTTATAAATGTAACAGCGATTTCTATAGCTTTGTTTTTGAAAATTATCTTCTACTTCAAACACTACTTCATCTGCATGAACAATTTCAGCATATTGAGAAATTGGAGAAAAGTAGGTGGGAATAAATAATGACATTTTTTAAAATTATCAGCTTTTTAATATCAGGAATATTTAATCTGAAATAGCTGTAAACGTTTTCATATTAAGCTTTCTTTTTCTTTCCTTTGTAAAAATTCCAACCAATATATAATGCTATTAATGCAAAAACAATGTATCTGTATGATACAGGTTCTCCATCTCCACCAACAGTGGTAAACATTCTATCCCAACGAATAGATTTTATTTTTGCACCCAAACTAGGTGCATTTGCATCCCAACTAAACCAAATCATTA
>NZ_CBFHZT010000057.1:0-16948 GCF_965660385.1 Polaribacter sp. | reverse complement strand
GGCATCAAAAATAAGCTCTAGTCTTTCTAAGGCTTTTTCGTAATCTTGTTCTGTTTTTATAGGTCTAATTTTCATAATCTATAGGTGCTAAATAGTATTAGCGTTTATTTTGTCATAATCCGAATGTGTCCCAATAAATCGAATAAATGCCCATTGTCTATCAAAATTAAATTTCACAATTAATCTGTAGGAATTTCCTTTAATATTAAAAACAATTCTACTGTTTTTAAGTATACTTGCATTAATATAAGTTCGTTTTACATCGTTAGGTGAAGTCCAATTTGAGTTTTTGGCTGTCTCATACCAGGTTTTTAAATATTGTTCTGAATCTGCATGTTTTTCCCAAAAATTTCTAAGGGTTCTCTTCGCAATTATCCTTTTCATTTGCAAAATTTCTATTACAAAGATACTAAAAAGTTCTCAAATATAGAACTAATTCTATTTTGTAATTATAGAGATAACTAGTTATATTTCTTTTTCCTTAAATAATTAAAAACAAATCCAAAAGCAAACAATAAAATTAAAGGTAAAGCCACATTTAAAAATTGCCAAAAAGTACGTTCTTTATATGCTTTTTGTTTGTCTAAAATGTTAATTTTTAAGTTTTTATTTCTTAAGTTGATGAGGCCAGAGTCATCTAATAAATAATCGACTGCATTTACTAAAAAGTCTTTATTGCCAAAAGTTTGATTTGTCCATTTATCACGATTCAAATCTGTTGGTTTTCCTTTTAAAAGTTGATTTTTTCCAACATCGCCATCAGCAATTACAATCATTTTATTTTGGCTAGCATTTTCTTTAAAAAGTGATGTTTCAAAAGGTTTTACTCTGTTTTTATAGGCCGATTTAAAATCACCTTCTAACAAAACACCCAGTAATTGATTACCACTTTTGTATTCTTTTTCCTGAGGTTCATCAGCAATAGATTGCAATTCAATAATAGAAGGAGTTCCTATTTTTTGCGTTAAAGGAGAACTCACTAATAAAGGCGTTTTTTTGATGTTATTTTTTAAAGTATCAATCTGATTTGCAAATTGTAAGCGAATTGGAGCCACATTTTTTGTAATTGGGTGATTGGGATTTCCACCCACCAAAGGATGGTAAAACCAATCTAAATTTTGAAATTGTGGTTGATTGCCAATATTTCCTGTTGCCAAAGCAATTTGTGCAGCATATAAATCTTTTATCAAAGTTGAGTTGATACGAACTCCGTAAGAAAAAAACACATCTGTTAAATTCAAATCTCTTGGGTAAGCAAGCATTTTTCCAGTGGCTAAAAGGCTATCTTGTTCTGCTTGGACATTGTCTATCATCCAAAGAGTTTTACCACCATTGGTAATAAATTGATCCAGCGTAAATTTTTCTTCTTCCGTAAATTTTTCAGTAGGTTTTGTAATAATCGCCAATTCTAAGCCAGTTAAATCTTGCAAAGTTTGTTGCGGATTTGTTGCCACAGAATCTAAAGTAAATTTTGCCAATTTGTGTTTCTTAGCCACTTCACTTAAAAAACTATATTGATAAATGTCTGCCAATTCTCCATTGCCATATAAAACAGCTACTTTCTTTTTGTTTTTTTGAGTGATGCTATATATGGCATTACTAAAACTATATTCTAAGTTTTCAATAGCTCTTTGAAGTTGTTCTTCTTGATTTGCAACGATTCCAGAAGGTAACAAAGAAACAATTTCTGTTTTATTTTCAAAATTGATTTCTGCCCAAGGAAAAATAATTGCCTCTGAGAGTTTACCATCTTCTTCAACAGTTAATTGACTTGGCATCATTCCTTTTTTAATCAAGTTTTCTCTTTGATCATCTGGATTTTCGAAATGAATTTTTATGAATCCGTTTTCGGCAGCTAATTCTTCTAAATATTGACGTGTTTCAACTTGTAATCGTTTAAATTCCGATGGAAAATCGCCCTCTAAATATATGGTAACATACAATGGTTTTTTAACTTTAGAAACTATTGAACTCGTAGTTTCTGATAATGTATAACGTTTATCTGCAGTTAAATCAAAACGTTTGTAATAAGATTGATTGATGAAGTTTAAGCCAATCAAAATTGATATTAATATCGTTACGTTTTTTACCTTTTTATTCATTTTCCAAACGCATTTTAGTGATGAATAAAAAGAAAAAAGAAACACTTAAAAAATAGAGAATATCTCTTGTGTCGATAACACCTCTAGAAATACTTTTATAATGTTCGTTAATTCCTAATTGTTGAATAGTAAAACCATCATTTCCAAAGGATAAGGCAATGGCATCAAATCCGTAGAATAAAAAAAACGTAATAAAAACCCCAAGAATAAAAGCAACAATTTGATTTTTAGATAATGTTGAGGTAAATAAACCAACAGCTGTATAAGTTGATGCTAAAAAAAGCAAGCCAATGTAGGAACCAATCGTGCTGCCAAAATCGATATTTCCAACAGGATTCCCAAGTTGATAAACAGTATAAACATAGATAAAAGTGGGTATAATTGCAATGCAAACCAATAGGAGTGAAGCCCAAAATTTACCCAAAACAATTTGCCAATCAGAAATGGGTTTCGTTTTTAACAGCTCTATAGTTCCTGTGTTAAATTCGTCTGCAAAACTTTTCATGGTAATGGCAGGAATCAAAAAAAGAAAAACCCAAGGAGCTAAATAAAAGAAGGAATTTACATCTGCAAAACCAGCGTTTAAAATATTAAAATCGTCATTAAAAATAAATAAGAACAAACCATTAATCAACAAGAAAACACCAATAACCAAATAAGCAATTGGGCTTGCAAAAAATGAGTTGAATTCTTTTTTTAGTATTGCTAACATATATTTTTCTTCTAACTTCTAACTTCTAACTTCTAACTTCTAACTTCTAACTTCCAAATTCTATTAAAATTATAAACTTCACACTTTCTTTCAGGTTGAAATACAAAATTGTGTTTTTGTAACAACGCAATTGATGCCAAATTATTTTTGTGTGTAAATGCTTCAACAGTCTTTAAATGCATTTGCTTTATACCGAATTCTATAACAACTTGCATAGCTTCAGACATTAATCCTAATTTTTGAAAATCTGTTTTTAGTTTATAACCAATTTCTGCATACTTATTTTCTAAATCAATTTTATGCAAAACGATACTACCTATAATATCTTGTTGATGTTCAATCAACCAAAAAATACGTTTTTTATCTTTATATAATGATTTACAACTAGTAATAAAATATTTTGCCTCATCTAATTTTTCAATCAGTTTTGTACCTACAAACTTATTAATTTCTTTGCAAGAGCGTAAATCAAAAACAGCTTTTGTATCTTTTAAAGTAGCTTCTTTTAAAATCAATTTTTCAGTATGTAATCTTGGAAAATTTTTGAAATTAAATTTCATTTATAAGAAAATTGAAAACCCCAAGTTAGTGCGAAAAATTTTATCTTTTTGTTCTGTAGTTTGGGAGGGGATAGTGGTTTTGAAGTTTGTTTCTGAATAGTTAAATATCAACTCTATTGAAATAAAACTATTGGCAAAATAGGCTAATCCTGCGCCTATATTAAAAACATTAATATTTGTATCAGCAGTAGTTACTGTATTATTAAAAACATCTCCATAAAAAACTTGTGCATCTTTTATTTTTCCAAAACCATAGCTAGCTCGCGCAAATGGTTTTAAATTGTTTTCTAAAAAATAATATTTTACAAATGGAGAAATTGTATAAACTGCTCTAGAATCCAAGTCTTTTGGTTTTGTTTGTGCATAGCTTACATTTAAACCAGATGTAAGCTTATCAATCAAGAAATACCCAACTTCTGCATTTACATTAAATTGTGAATATTTGTTTGAGTTTGTAGCCCCATACATGGTGTTATTACTGGAACTTACATAATCTGTATTTGAGCTTAAAAAATTAAAATTACTATTTGCACCAATATAATATCCTCCTTTTTCAGTTTGAGCGGAAATCGTAATGGTCAATAGTATAATAATTACAATTGTAATTTTCTGTAATTTCATAGCAATGTATATTTAAGTTAAAGATTCTCTTTTATCCACACTCCAAGCTTCGGGTTTACCATTAAAATACTTTTTAGTTTGTTGCCAAGTGGCTTTAAAAAAGTCTGAATTTCTATAATTTTCTAAATCTTGTTCAGAGTTCCAATATGAATAGGTAAAAAAGAGTTCTGGATTGTTTTTATCTTGATACAACTCTAATAATTGACATCCTTTAGTGTTTCTAATTTGTAGTTTCTTTTGTTCAAACATAGCTCTAAAATCAGCAATATATTTGTCATGAAAACTCATTTTTACGATTCTAACAAACATAAAAAATTACGTTAAAGGTGTGTATTCTGGTTTCGCGTCTTGAATAAAATCAATAATAATAGGATCTCTATATTCTAAACCTAATAATGTAGATGCACCACCTACAGTTTTTAGGTTACTTCTATAAATGGCAATTTCTAAATAACCAGCAGAATTAAATAAAGCAAGCTTATTGCCATCAAAAACCCTTGATTCTGTAGAATTGTTATTGGTAATTTCGTTGTATTTATTAAATATTTTAGTAAAAGAATAACGAGAAGCGAGTACTTTATATTTTCTTCCTTTACCAATATCGTTAAACATTTTTTTACTAATATTAGAAATTATATTTCCATAATTATCAATATATAAAACACCACCAATAATTTGTGTTTTTGCTTGGTTTACTTTTGGTTGAATTTCAATCAACTTCTTAAATTCAAAAGTTTCTTTTCCAATCACAGTTAAATTTCCTCCTCTGGCAATAAAACAAGCAACTTGTACAAAAACATCTAAAACAGGGAAACTACTTTCTAACCTATCATGTATATTAATCTCTACAATTTTTGTTGGTTGAATTTCAGAGGCAATCATAGAGATTAAACCATTGTCTGGACATACAAAAAAATGATCGTCTAAAGATATGGCAATGTGTTTGTTATCTTTGCTCAACTCAGAATCTACTCCAATAATATGAATGGTTCCTTTAGGAAAACTTTTGTATGAATTCTTTAAAATATAAGCAGTTTCTGTAATATTAAAAGGAGATATTTCATGCGTAATATCTACAATTTGGGCATTTTCAAGCTCAGAATATATTGCGCCTTTAACAGCCCCAACAAAGTGGTCTTTAGTTCCAAAATCGGTTGTTAAAGTAATTAAAGACATTAATTTTTTGGCTGTTAATTAATTGTGTAAAAGTTGTAAATTATTTTACGCAAATCTAATCATTTTAGTATTTTTAATTGCTATTTTAGTTGAAATATAATTCAAATCAATCCATAAAAAAAAACATTTGAACGAACGCATTATAGAGTTAACGGAAATTAACCCAAAAGATTTCTTTGGCGCACAAAATAGTACAATTGCACAACTCAAAAGATACTTTCCAAAAATTAAAATTGTAGCTCGAGGGTCGAAACTAAAAATTTACGGAGAACCAGAAATTTTAGACGAGTTTGAAACACGTTTTAATCGATTAATTAAATATTTTAATCGTTACAACAAACTAGACGAAAATAGCATTGAGCGTATTTTAACCTCTAATGGACAAGAAGAGAAAACGATTTCTTCAAAAAACGTGAAAGACATTTTAGTGCATGGTGTTAATGGTAAATTAATTAAACCTCAAACCGAAAATCAACGTAAAATGGTTTCCTTAATGGAAAAAAATGATATGTTGTTTGCTGTAGGTCCTGCAGGAACAGGTAAAACTTATACAGCTGTTGCGTTAGCAGTAAAAGCTCTAAAAGAGAAAGAGGTTCGCAGAATTATTTTAACAAGACCTGCAGTTGAATCTGGTGAAAATTTAGGTTTTTTACCTGGCGATTTAAAAGAAAAATTAGATCCTTATATGCAACCTTTATACGATGCTTTAAGAGATATGATTCCGCATGAAAAATTAGCATCTCACTTAGAAAAAGGAGTAATTCAAATTGCACCATTAGCTTTTATGAGAGGTAGAACTCTAGATAATGCATTTGTAATTTTAGACGAAGCCCAGAATACTACACATAATCAAATGAAAATGTTTTTAACAAGAATGGGTAAAAGTGCAAAGTTTATAATTACAGGAGATCCAGGTCAAATAGATTTACCAAGAAAACAAGTTTCTGGCTTAAAAGAATCGTTATTGGCATTAAAAAGTATAGAAGGTATTGCACAAGTTTATTTAGATGATAAAGACGTTGTAAGACATAGGTTGGTTAAAAAAATAATTACAGCATATAAAAGTATCGAAACAGAATGATAACTATTGAAAAAGATAAATTAGGTTTACAAGATTACTTTTATATTGGCTATCTGTATTTGATTATTATGGGAATTATAAGCGATGCCATCTTTTATGGAATATTTGGTGTATCGTATTTAAATTATACTACTATTTTAGATGCTTTAATTTCTCCTATAAGTCTGTTAACAAATAATTGGAAAATTTCATTGTTTTTAGCGTTAATGTTTGGATTAATGTATTTGTATTTTACCAAGTGGATGTTTAAATTGTATGCCTATTTAAGAGTAAAAAAATGGTATCAAAAAGTATACAATATAGAAAAATGGGATAAAAAATATGAAGTATTAGGCAAGAAAAAGAATATTTTGCCAGGCATGATGTTTATCTTTTTTTTACTCTTTGTATCCATGAGAACAGGAATGGGCATTGGGATGAAGTACAAATACACAAACAAAGAAATTATACCCAATTATACCTTGGTTTTTAAAGATAATTCAAAGTTAGATGTTAGAAAAATTGGGCAGAATTCAGCATACTTTTTTTATTTTATTCCGGGTGAAAAAGTAATTACAGCTGCACCAATTTCTGATAATTTAAAGCAGATAAAAGTACTTGAAAAGCAAAAGAAATAATATTCTATAGCTTATTTTTGCATTTTCAATAACAACGCAACACATGAATACAATCAACGAAACCAATTTTAACTTTCCGAATCAAAAATCTGTTTACAAAGGTAAAGTAAGAGAAGTTTATAACATTAACGATGAACTTTTAGTGATGATTGCAACTGATAGATTATCTGCTTTTGATGTTATTTTACCTCGTCAAATTCCTTTTAAAGGGCAAATTTTAAATCAGATTGCCACAAAAATGATGAATGACACTGCAGATATTGTTCCCAATTGGTTAATTGCAAATCCAGATGAAAATGTGGCTATTGGTCATCTTTGCGAACCATTTAAAGTAGAAATGGTAATTCGTGGCTATTTATCTGGTCATGCAGCAAGAGAATACAAAGCAGGGAAAAGAGTTTTGTGTGGTGTTAAAATGCTAGAAGGATTGCAAGAAAATGATCAATTTCCAACGCCAATAATTACTCCTTCTACTAAAGCTGATAATGGCGAGCATGATGAGGATATATCTAGAGAAGAAATTTTAGCAAAAGGAATTGTTTCAGAAGAAGATTATATCATTTTAGAAAATTATACAAGAGCTTTATTTCAAAGAGGTACTGAAATTGCAGCAAAAAGAGGGCTTATTTTAGTGGATACCAAGTACGAATTTGGTAAAACCAAAGAAGGTAAAATTGTATTGATTGATGAAATACACACACCAGATTCTTCACGTTATTTTTATGCTGATGGCTATCAAGAAAGACAAGATAAAGGCGAAGCACAAAAACAATTGTCGAAAGAATTTGTTCGTCAATGGTTGATAGAAAATGGTTTTCAAGGAAAAGAAAATCAGCAAATTCCAGAAATGTCTGATGAAAAAATTATTGAAATTTCTAATAGATATATCGAATTGTACGAACAAATTACTGGAGAAACTTTTGTAAAAGCATCAACTGAAAATGTTTTACAAAGAATTGAAGAGAATGTAATTTCTTTTTTGAATTCTAATAAATAATAAATTTGTCATTTCTACGATAGGAGAAATCTCATACATTAACTTTAGATTTCTCCTATCGTAAAAATGATAGGTCAATTTAAAAATAGCAAATAAAACAAACAACAATGAAAATTGAACCAAGAACAAGAGGCTTTATATGTTTAACCTCTCATCCAACAGGATGTGAGCAAAACGTAATAAATCAAATTGAATATATAAAATCAAAAGGAAAAATAGAGGGTGCCAAAAAAGTGTTAGTGATTGGGGCGTCTACTGGTTTTGGATTAGCATCAAGAATTACAAGTGCTTTTGGATCAGATGCTGCTACAATTGGTGTGTTTTTTGATAAACCAGCATCTGAAGGTAGACCTGGTTCTCCAGGATATTACAATACTGCCGCTTTTGAGAAACACGCTCATAAAGCAGGATTGTATGCTAAAAGTATTAATGGAGATGCGTTTTCTAACGAAATCAAAGAACAGGTTGTTCATCTAATTAAAGAAGATTTAGGGCAAATTGATTTGGTAATTTATAGTTTAGCATCACCAGTAAGAAAACATCCAGAAACAGGTAAACGTTATAAATCGGTTTTAAAACCAATAGGAGAAGTTTTTACCAATAAAACAGTCGATTTTCATACAGGGCAAGTTTCTGAAATCTCAATACAACCTGCAGAAGGAGATGATATTGAAAATACCATTACAGTAATGGGTGGTGAGGATTGGAAAATGTGGATTGATGCTTTACGAGCTGAAAATTTATTATCAGAGGGTGCAACAACGGTTGCTTACTCTTACATTGGTCCAGAGGTTACAAAACCAGTATATCGAAACGGAACTATTGGTGCTGCTAAAGACGATTTAGAAAAAACAGCATTTACTATTTCTGATGATTTAAAATCAATCAACGGTAATGCTTATGTCTCTGTAAATAAGGCGTTAGTTACCCAAGCAAGTTCTGCAATACCTGTAATTCCTTTATACATCTCTTTATTGTTTAAAGTGATGAAAGAGAAAGGAATACACGAGGGGTGTATTGAACAAATTCAACGTTTATACAGTCAGCGTTTGTTTGGTGGCGATTTGGCTTTAGATGAAAAAGGAAGAATAAGAATTGATGATTGGGAAATGCGTGAAGATGTACAGGATGAAATTGCTGAATTGTGGAAAACTGCCACATCAGAAAACTTAGCTGAAATTGGTGATTTAAAAGGTTATAGTGATGAGTTTTTTAATCTTTTTGGATTTAAGGTTGATGGTGTAGATTACAATGCTGATGTTAATGAAATTGTTAAAATACCAAGTGAAGCATAAAATTTTAGAAAACAGAACTTACAAGATTTTATAAACCTTGTAGGTTCTGTTTTTTTACAAGTTCTGCGATTTTTTAATTCTTTTTTTATTTCTTATAATTTTGAAAGCAGCCACAATTAAATCTTTAAAAGACGAACTTTCTCATAAAACATCTGATGAGTTAAAGGAATTGTGTTTGCAATTGGCACGTTTTAAAGTTGAAAATAAAGAATTACTTACCTATTTACTTTTTGAAGCGCATAATGAAGAACAATATATTGAAAATTGTAAATTATTTATAGACAATTTATTCGATGAAATCGATACTAAAAATGCATATTATGTTCGAAAAAAGATTCGTAAAATATTGTCTTCATCTAAGAAATTAATTCGATTTTCTAAGAAAAAAGAAACAGAAGCAGAGGTTTTAATTCACTTTTGTAGAAAATTAAAAAACTACAATCCTTTTTTTAAAAGAAGCACACGTTTACAAAATATTTTTCAAACCCAGTTAAGAATGGCAAAAAATGCTGTTTCAAAACTACATGAAGATTTGCAATTTGATTATCAATTAGAGTTAGATACCTTATCCGATAATGAGTAAAAAAAGACCTAAATTAGAAAATTTAATAACTGTAAATACTACTAAAATAGAGTTTTTTCAAAATACTGTATTAAGGCCTATTATTAAAATGCAACATGATTTCTTAGTTGCAATGTTCACTAATTACTTAAAAAAAAGAAAAATAGACTTTAAATCAATATCAGAAGAAAAGAAAAAAAGCACAATTAAAGCTGCTCTTGAGAAAGATATTGCTTTTAAAAATCAAATTATTGGTGCTGTTCTAGGACAATTTTCTATCAATGAATATAACGAATACTCTAAAAATTCTTCTGAATTTAATAGAAGAATAAAACAAATAATTATTAAAAGATTACAAGATAGTTTACATGAGCTATAATAAAAAACCGCTACGACCAAGTAGCGGTTTAAATCAATCAACCAAAAGACTTCTTTATTTTAATTAAGTATGTCTACTTAATCTTTAGAAGTGCTATTAAATAGCTTCACAAAGATAATGTTTATTTTGTTTAATAAAATGTTAAAAATAATAAACAATAATTAAATTTATTATTTTGGCATTACTACTGTATCTATGGCATGGACTACTCCATTTGATGCAGTAACATCAGTAATTATAACAGTAGACATATTACCCTTGTCATCTTTTAAGATTACTTTTCCATCTTTTAAAGAAGCAGTAAGCGAACTTCCTTGCACTGTTTTAATATTAAACTTACCATTATTTGCTTTAATTGCTGCCAAAACATCTTTTGCTTTAAATTCACCTGCAACAACATGATAAGTTAAAATTGATGTCAATAATTTTTTGTTTTCGGGCTTTAACAAAGAGTCTAATGTACCTTCAGGTAATTTATCAAATGCACTATTTACTGGTGCAAAAACAGTAAAAGGTCCATCACCATTTAAAGTCTCCACTAAACCAGCTGCTTTTACAGCAGCAACTAAAGTTGTAAAATTTTCGTTAGAAGCTGCAACACCAATTATTGTCTTTTCTTCTTTAGTGTTGTTTTTTTCTTTCGGGTCTGTATTTGCAAAAGTTGGAAGTGAAATGATGATAGCCAATACAGAAATTGTAAATAATTTTTTAAAATTCATAATATTTGTTTTAAGTTTCATCAAAGTTAAAGTAGTTTTGTTTAATTATATGTTAAAATAATTAAACAAAAACTTAAAATTAACTTAAATAATAAAAGACGCAGTATATGCGTCTTTTATTTTAATGATTTTAGGTTTACCTTAATTACTCTTAGTTGCCAAAAGCTTTTTTTGATACTTGCCTTGAACAACATCAATAATTACAAGAATAGCAATTACAAAGTAAAAAGTTGTTTTGCTCATTGGCACAATTTCGTTGCCAAATAGTTTTAAATGTGCTAAATGGCCACCTTCTGTTACTAACATAATTCCTACAATAAAAAGTATAAACAGCCCTAAAACTTCATACATTCTATTTTTAGATAGAAATACCGAAATTTTATTTGCCATCAATAGCATTAGTAAACCACTAACTACAATTGCGGTTGCCATTACAATAAATGCTGTGGTTTCATTTTCTATTTCTCTTGTCAATCCAATAGCGGCTAAAATAGAATCAAAAGAAAAAACAAGATTCATTATAACAATGCTAAAAATTACGGCATTAGAAGATTTTGTTCCTTTTTCAGTGGTCATTTCAGAAAACTCCAAACCTTTTGTAGATATCATGTGCCAAATTTCTTTAATGGCTGTGTAAATTATAAATCCACCACCTGCTAAAACTATTAAACTGTGTCCGTTAAAAGCAAATTTTATAATATCTTCGATTTCTCCTGTTAAAAAACTAAATGGTTTTTGAAAATATTTAATTAAAGAAACCAAAATAAATAAAAGTACAATACGCAAGGCAATAGCAATTAAAATACCCACTTTACGAACCCTTTTTTGGTCTGTTTGTGGCGCTTTTTTAGATTCTAAAGAGATGTATAATAAATTGTCGAAACCTAAAACAGCTTGCAATAATATTAACATGATTAAGGTAAAAATTACTTGTAACATTTTTTATTTTTTGGTTTTTTCAAATGTATTTTTAATGAGGAAGATATGCAATGGAAAACTTATTTATTTCTAAAATAGATATTCCCAAAGAATTTTAAAACTTACAAAAGCTATTAATATAGCAGTCGCTTTTTTTAATTGCATAGGTGAAAAGAATTTGTTGCTCAATTTCCTTCCAATTTGGCCACCTAAAAAAACCGTAACTAATAAAATACTGGTCAGGTGCCAATTCATATAAAATTGTGGATTTACAATTTGACCAAACAAACCTGCAATAGAATTTACCAAAATAAATACACTTGCAGCTGCAGCAATTTTTTTAGGTGTATTCCAATTGGTAAGGTGTAATAATGGCGCCAAAAAAATACCACCACCAATGCCAACCATTCCAGAAACAAAGCCTATTGCAGAACCATAAAAAGCATTTTTTTTAGGATTGATTTTTGTTTTTTGGGTTGACACAATTTTTTTGGAAAGCCACATACTTAAGGCTGCAAATAAAAGTGTAAAACCTAGTAAAACAAAAAAGAAGTTTTGACTTATTTTTAAATATCCACCTAAAAAAGCAAATGGGATGCTAAACGAAACAATTGGGAGTAATTGACGCCAATTAATTACTTTCTGTTTTTGGAAAAAATACACATTTCCTGTAACGACCATAATATTACACAACAAAGAAGTTGCTCTAATTTGAGAAAAAGCAATACCAGTTAAAGCTAAAACAGCTAAATAACTAGAGCCACCTCCAAAACCCACAGACGCATATAATATTGCAACAATAAAAAATAGTAAAACAATATACCAGTACTGAATAAAAACGTCTAAAATCAAAGGAATTGCAAAAAGAATTAAAAAAAAATAAAAATAGTTAAATAAATAATTATATTGTAAAAAATTAACAAAACTTATTATTTTATGTCAGTTGAAAATGCAAAAAAATATTGGAAAAAGAATTTACGTTATCTAGCGATACTTTTAAGTATTTGGTTTTTAGTTTCTTTTGTCTTCGGAATTTTATTAGTAGATGAGCTAAACACCATTAGATTGGGTGGCTTTAAATTAGGGTTTTGGTTCGCACAACAAGGCGCTATTTATGTGTTTGTAATTCTCATTTTTGTATACATCAAATTGATGAATAAGTTGGATAAAGAATTTGGATATAATAATTAATAAAAAAAAGAAATTATGAGTATTCAAATTTGGACATGGATTTTAGTAGGAATTACTTTTACATTATATATAGGTATTGCAATTTGGTCTAGAGCAGGTTCTACCAAAGAATTTTATGTTGCAGGTGGTGGAGTTTCGCCACTAGCAAATGGCTTAGCAACAGCAGCAGATTGGATGTCAGCAGCTTCATTTATTTCAATGGCAGGTTTAATATCCTTTAATGGTTATGATGGCTCAGTATATTTAATGGGCTGGACAGGTGGTTATGTATTATTAGCCTTATTATTAGCACCTTATTTAAGAAAATTTGGCAAATTTACAGTTCCAGATTTTATTGGTGATCGTTATTATTCTAATGTAGCAAGAAGTGTTGCTGTATTTTGTGCATTGTTAGTTTCATTTACTTATGTGGCTGGTCAAATGCGTGGAGTTGGTTTGGTGTTCTCACGTTTTTTAGAAGTTGATATCAATACAGGTGTAATTATTGGGATGATTATCGTACTTTTTTATGCAGTTTTAGGAGGTATGAAAGGGATTACCTACACACAAGTTGCACAATATTGTGTGTTGATTTTTGCGTTTATGGTACCAGCGATATTTATTTCTATTCAAATGACAGGTAACCCAATTCCGCAATTAGGTTTTGGTGGTGCAGATGAAAATGGCGTGTATTTATTAGATAAATTAGATGGTTTACACAGGGAACTAGGTTTTGCAGAATATACATCTGGTAGCAAAACCACTTTAGATGTGTTTTTAATTACAGCAGCATTAATGTTTGGTACAGCAGGTTTACCACATGTTATTGTACGTTTCTTTACCGTAAAAAAAGTTTCAGATGCACGTAAATCTGCAGGTTGGGCATTGTTGTTAATCGCAATTTTGTATACAACTGCACCAGCAATTTCTTTATTTTCTAGAACTAATTTAATAGAAACTGTAAGTAATAAAGAATATGAAAAAATGCCAGAATGGTTTGCAAATTGGGAAAAAACAGGATTGATAGAATTTAATGATAAAAACAAGGATGGTTTAGTGCAATATCTTGCAGATGCAGATAAAAACGAGCTTATTGTAGATAAAGATATTATGGTTTTAGCAAATCCAGAAATTGCGCAATTACCAAATTGGGTAATTGCATTAGTAGCTGCAGGTGCTTTAGCAGCAGCCTTATCTACGGCAGCAGGGTTACTTTTGGTAATTTCAGCCTCTGTATCACACGATTTAATTAAAAAGATGATCAATCCAAATATCACAGAAAAAGGTGAATTGGTTGCAGCAAGATTGTCTGCAGTTGTAGCTGTTGGTGTAGCTGGTTATTTTGGTATCAATCCACCAGACTTTGTAGCAGCAACAGTTGCATTGGCATTTGGTTTGGCAGCAGCATCTTTTTTTCCTGCTATAATTTTAGGTATTTTTGATAAAAGAATGAATAAAGAAGGCGCTATTTTAGGAATGGTAGTTGGTATTTTATTGATGCTTTTTTATATGCTAAAATTCAAATTTGATTGGTTTGGAGGAGGTACAAAAGAAGATTGGTGGTTTGGTATTTCACCAGAAGGTTTTGGTACAGTTGCAATGTTTGTGAACTTCATCTTATCATTTGTTGTTTCTAGGTTTACAGCAAGTCCACCAGAAGATGTGCAAGAAATTGTAGAAAATATAAGAATACCAAGTGGAGCAGGAGAAGCTACACATTAAATAAAGTTAGAAATTAATTGACTTCTTAAATTGTTGAGGAGTCATTAATTCTAATTTTTTAAATTGTCTATTAAAGTAGCTCGTGTTATTGAATCCCGATTTAAAAGCAATTTCAGAAATTCTTAAATCATTCGTTTTTTGCATCAATTTTTTAGCAAACTTAATTTTTTCTGAATTTAAAAAATCGATAGGAGAAATACCTATGGTATTTTTAAATTTTTTATGAAAGTGAGAACTACTCATACATGCTTTTTCTGCTAAAAGATCGACACTAATATCCTTATTTGTTAAATTTTCTTTTATATATTTTATAACCATTCCAATTCTAGTATCCGTAAAAACATTTTCTGTATCATCTAATAAAATTGATTTTGCTTTGGTTTGTAATAACCTAACTATGAGTTCTTGAATCATTAAGTCTAACAATAAATCTTTAGAAGTATTATTATTTGTAAAGGTATATATTAAACGTTTAACTAATTGATTTACATCTGAATTGTGGGTCAAATGATTGCTGTTGTTGTTAAGATTCCAGTTATTATTCTCATTCTCTATAGCAATAGTATCATTAAATTTATCTACGACCTCATTAATTTTTGTATTATCAATCCCTAAGGCTAAACATTGAGTTGGATTTTTCATTTTAGCTTCAGGAAAATCTATAATCATCTCTTTATTAGATGGCATAACAACAGATTCTCCTGGGTAAAAATCAAAAGAAGGTAGTCCGTCAAGATGCATCACTTTTTTACCAGTTAACATACTTGCTATAATAGGATAATCAAATTGTAAGGCAACTTTTTCGGCATATTTATAGGTTTCGTAAATATTTAATTCAGCAAAATCAGAATTATAAGTAGTTCTATTTTCAACTAAAGTATCAAGTTTTCTGTTTCTATTATGTGATGTTAATAAATGGCTCATAATCAAAAATATAAAAGTTTTAAAAAAAAAATAGTCTAATAATAGAATTGTACTACAATATAATAAATATGTTCAATTTGTAGTGATTTTAATAAAATAACTTTACAAAAAATGATAATTATGTGTTTTTACGATGATTATATTATCAATATTACAATTAATTATCAATTTTAAATATTAACTAAAAATTTAATTATGAGTTATTCAAAACCGCAATTTAAAACTACTTATGGAAACTTTATTAATGGTAAATTTACAGAACCATTAGATGGTCAGTACTTTGAAAATACCTCTCCAATTGATGGTAGCTTAATTGCAAAATATCCAAGATCAAAAAAAGAAGATGTAGACTTAGCTTTAGATGCTGCGAATGCAGCAAAAGAATCTTGGGGTAATACTTCTGCAACAGAAAGAGCTACGCTTTTAAATAAAGTTGCAGAAATTATAGAAGCTAATTTAGAAGAATTTGCTTTGGTAGAAACTTGTGATAACGGGAAACCTATTCGCGAAACTTTAAATGCAGATATTCCATTATCAGCAGATCATTGGCGCTATTTTGCAGCATGTATTAGAGCAGAAGAAGGCAGTGCAACAGAATTAGATGCCAATACTTTGTCTATGAATATAAAAGAACCTTTAGGGGTTGTTGGTCAAATTATACCATGGAATTTTCCTTTATTAATGCTTTCTTGGAAATTACCACCAGCTATAGCTACTGGTAACTGTGTTGTTTTAAAGCCCGCAGAACAAACACCATCTTCAGCTACTTTACTTATGGAAAAAATTGCAGATGTTTTTCCTCCTGGAGTTGTAAATGTTGTTCATGGTTTTGGGCCAGAAGCAGGTAAACCATTAGCTTCTAGTTCTAAAGTAGATAAGGTTGCCTTTACTGGAGAAACAACCACAGGACAATTAATTATGCAATACGCCTCTAAAAATCTAAATCCGGTAACTATGGAATTAGGGGGTAAGTCTCCAAATATATTTTTTGAAAGCGTTATGGATGAAGACGATGCATTTTTAGACAAAGCCATTGAAGGAGCTGTGTTATTTGCTTTTAATCAAGGAGAAGTTTGTACTTGTCCATCAAGAATTTTAGTACAAGAAAGTATATATGATAAATTTATGGAACGAGTTGTAGCTCGTACAAAGGCAATTGTACAAACAAGTCCATATAGCTCAGATTGTATGGTTGGTGCGCAAGCTTCTAATGATCAATATGAAAAAATACAATCTTATATAAAAATTGGAAAAGAAGAAGGTGCTAAGGTACTTTGTGGTGGAGCTGCAAACACAGAAGGAGATTTAGTAAATGGTTTTTACATTCAACCAACAATATTAGAGGGGCATAATAAAATGAGGGTTTTTCAAGAAGAAATTTTTGGGCCTGTAG
>NZ_CBFHZT010000056.1:4678-17119 GCF_965660385.1 Polaribacter sp. | reverse complement strand
TTTGTGGTTTCTAAAGCTTCTTTTAAAGTTAATGCTGGTAGTATGCTTGGCAATCGTTTGGCTAACATGGTTTTCCCAGAACCAGGAGGACCGATTAAAATAATATTATGACCACCAGCTGCTGCAATTTCCATACAGCGTTTTATGGATTCTTGTCCTTTTACATCAGAAAAATCAAATTCGGGAAAATCGATATTTTTATAAAATTCTGCTCTTGTATCTACAATGGTTGGTTTAATTTTAGCATCACCATTAAAATGATTGATTACCTCTAAAATATTAACTGCACCTAAAACTTCTAAGTTGTCTACAATAGCAGCTTCTTTTGCGTTTTCTTTAGGAAGAATAAAGTGTTTAAAACCTTCTTCTCTGGCTTTTATTGCCATTGGTAAAACACCTTTTATAGGTTGCAAACTTCCATCTAAAGAAAGCTCACCCATAATTAGGTAATCCTTAATTGCATCCGACTTAATTTGATTTGAGGCTGCCAAAATCCCGATGGCTAAGGTTAAATCATAAGCAGCACCTTCTTTTCTGATGTCTGCAGGAGCCATATTGATAATAATTTTTTTACCAGGAAGTTTGTAAGAATTATTATTTAATGCTGCAGAGATTCTGTAAGAACTTTCGCTCACAGCTTTATCTGGTAAACCTACTAAGTGGTAACCAATACCTTTATCTATATTTACCTCAACAGTAATTGTGGTGGCCTCAATACCAAAAACGGCAGATCCAAAAACTTTTACTAGCATAATTTTTTCTTTAAAAATAGATAAAAAAAGAATGCTAGTAAAATTTTATTTAAGCAGAGTTTCTACTCGCATTAATATTACCAAATAAAGAACGCATTACCATTTTTTCGTACATTTCAATTTCACTAGCATCTGCACCTTCTTTTTGTAAATCTTGTACTTTTTTTAATGCATATTGCTGAATGGTTAATAATGGTAAAACTATTTTTTCTCTAATTTCTATAGATGCTTTTCCTACAGGTTGGTTTTCCATCAACTCTTTATGACCTGCAAGTTTTAATAACAAACGTTTCGTTGTTTGATATTCTTGGTTAATAAGTTTCCAAAACTCTCCATAAAAAGGATCATCAGCCATATAAGCAGTTAAACCAAAGAACGATTTTGTTAAACTCATCATACTATTCTCTAATAATGTTTTAAAGAAATCTGAAGCATTGTAAAAATCGACTATTTCATCAAATCTACCTGCATCTTCATATTTTTTTAGAGCTGTACCTACACCATAAAAACCAGGTACATTTTGCTTTAATTGACTCCAACTACCTACAAAAGGTATGGCTCTTAATTGAGAAAAATCTAAAGTATCTGAATTAGAACGTTTACTAGGTCTACTACCTATATTTGTTTTAGCATAGTATTTTAAGGTACTCATTTTTTCTAAATACGGTAAAAAACAAGGATGATTTTTAAAATCTACATATGCTTGGTAACTTGTAGTTGCTAAATCTTCAATCAAATCTCTATGTTTATCGTTAATTTGATCTTTTGTAAAAACCTCATTTTTAATACCAGAACTTAATAGTTGCTCTAAGTTGTACTGAGAAGAATCTTCTGTACCAAAGTTAGAACTAATAGTTTGTCCTTGAATGGTTAATTGAATTTCTTTATCTTCAATAGTTGGTCCTAAAGAAGAATAAAATTGATGTGTCTTACCTCCTCCTCTTGCAGGTGGTCCTCCACGTCCGTCAAAGAAAATTACTTCGATATCAAATTCTCTTGACACTTTGGTTAATGCTTCTTTTGCCTTAAAAATACCCCAATTTGCCATTAAATATCCACCATCTTTTGTTCCATCCGAAAAACCTAACATGACTGTTTGTTTATTTTTTCTTTTCGATAAATGATATCTGTACGATTTATTTGAGTATAAGGTTCGCATTACACTTTCTGAATTCTCTAAATCATCAACCGTTTCAAAAAGTGGAATAACATCAACAGGAAGTTCGTTTTCAAAACCACATAAATTTAGCATCGCAAAAGTTTGCATCACGTTCAAAGCAGTTTGATTGTTACTAATGATATAACGATTTGCACCACGTTCTCCATTTCTTTGCTGAATGGTTTTTAATGCGTAAATAG
The DNA here is from genome assembly GCF_965660385.1 of Polaribacter sp. Lineage (GTDB taxonomy): Bacteria > Bacteroidota > Bacteroidia > Flavobacteriales > Flavobacteriaceae > Polaribacter. The sequence goes on along the minus strand of NZ_CBFHZT010000056.1, from coordinate 15,008 downwards.
ATTGTATGGTTTTCTCAGACATTTCATCTGTTAAAATTGTAGGATCTATATTTCCTTTAATTACCGATAACACTTCAATCTGTTCTTCTTCCGACATTCTATGGTAATTTTTAGGGAACGTCGTATCTCCTGAGGCTAATAAATCATCAACAATTTGGGTAAATGCTTTATGGTGTACTCTACTATCTTGTCTAAGATCTAAAGTTGCAAAGTGAAAACCAAAAATTCTAACTTTGTTAATAAAATCATTTAATTCGTCAATAAAAAGTCCTTCGTGTTTTTCTTTTACAATATCTCTAGCAGTTTCTAACTCCTTGAGTAATATTTTTTGAGAAAAGTTTACTTTTGCATAACTTCTTACTACATGTTTGTATAAGCGCTTTTCTACACCTACTAAAATTTCTTGAACACCATCAAAAGTAAAGCGTCTTTTTAAACGTCTTACATCTCTGTAATAACTTCTTAAAATAGATTGACGTAATCTTTCTGCAACATCTAAGGTAATTTGCGTAGTTACAAATGGATTTCCATCTCTATCTCCACCTGGCCAAAAACCAAGATCTATAATTTCATTTTCTATGGGATGACCATCATAAACATGATGCTGAATGTAATTGTATATTTTAGGAACAGATTTATAAAACACATGTTCTAAATACCAAATTAGGCTTACGGCTTCATCAAAAGGTGTTGGTTTGTTTTTTTTATAAAAAGGTGTTTTACCTAATTGAGCTAACAATTTCTTTATCAACAACAAGTCATCATTTTGTATGGCCTTATCTAAATCTGTAATAATACCTAAAACTGTACCTGGATAAAACTGAGTAGGGTGTGCTGTTAAAACAATGCGAACTTTAAAATCTTCTAAATGCTTTTTTAATTCTTCTTTTTTATTTCTTAAAATTGCAGTTTCTTGCGAATTACGAAGGGTACCAAAACCGTCCATATTATTAACAATAGGAAAAGCAGCATCTTCTATAGCATCAAACAAAACAACTTGACGTTCTATATACTGTATAAAGTGAAATAGTAAATCTTTTTTAACATGTTCTTTTGATGAATCTACATATTTTTTAAAAAATTTTTCTACGATTTGAGTTGGATTCTTTCCTTTTTTAAAACCTTTTTCGCAAATTTTATGAAAAAGAGGTAATAAAACCCCTGTATTATTTATTGTATCAAAAGGTAACGTTATAAATATGCTGTTATAAATTTGATATTTAGACAACACATTGTCGTTAAATCTTGTTAATTGTGGTAATGCAGACATATTATTTATATTAGTATTGTAAAACTACAAAAATCAAAAATTAAAGATGCTGTGTTTTTATGAATAATTATTCTAAAAATTACGAAAACCATAGAAATTGAACTTGATTTTCTACAAATGTTTAATTTCTAATAAATCTAGTTGAATTTGTTCTTTTTTATTTGGTTGGTTGCACAGAAAGTGGACTTGGACAATGCAAATTCCAAAGTGTGGGATCATTTTTTAATCGAAATCCTTTTAATAAATTTTCATCTCTGTAAGCAATATAATCATCATAAATAAATGCTGATGGATAATTTCTTAAATTTCTAAATTCTATTGAGAATAAATTCGAATCAAAATCATTCAAATTCGCGTATACAAACTGAAAATCACTTAAATTTAATTTTTTGTTGAGATAAGAAAATGAGTTAGAATTCTTGGAAAAACTAGAAAACGTGTAAATGCTTACAAAGGGTTTTGTTTGTGATTTACTTGAATTTTGAGCATTTAAAGAAGTTACAATTACTAAACTAATTAGCGCAAAAAAGTAAATTGTTTTCATATATATTGCTTTTAAAAAATTCGTTATAAATGTTTCTATTCTTTCTGATGGAATCTATGTAACCCTTTTTGTAACCAATTGTAATACGTATCTCTATCTGTATATTGTTGTGCAGTATTTAAAATCTCTAAATCAGGACTTAATAATACATAATAAGGCTGTGATGCATTTTTAAAATTAACCACTTGAAATGTAGACCATTTATCACCTACAGTTTCTATTTTTTTTAGTTTACCATTGGCTTTTAAAAAGTCGAATTGTTGATTTTCTGGTAACTTTTTTTCATTATCATCAACATATAAAGAAATTAAAATATACTCGTTTTTTAAAGTTTGATAAATATCGAGTTCACTCCAAACATTTTCTTCCATTTTTCTACAATTCACACAAGCCCAACCTGTAAAATCTAATAAAATCGGTTTGTTAACTGCTTTCGCTTTGGCTAAGCCTTCATCAAAATCTTTGTAACAATCTAAACCCAGTGGACAGTTACTTTCTTGCTCGTAAATACTGTAAAATTGAGGTGGAGGAAAACCACTCAATAAACTTAAATTCCAAGTAGGATTTTTCAATACTCCAGGTGCTATATAAATTACAAAAGCAATTACTAAAACCCCAAAGGAGGTTCTAGAAAAAGATAATTTTTTGATAGGAGAGTCGTGTGGAAATTTAATTTTAGCAAATAAATACAAGGCCAAACCAATAAAAACTACAATCCAAACCCCTATAAAAACCTCACGTTTTAGCAAATCCCAATGTGCTACCAAATCTGCATTAGATAAGAACTTAAACGCCAAAGCCAACTCTAAAAATCCTAAAACTACTTTGGTTGTGTTTAGCCAACCTCCGGATTTTGGTAAAGAATTTAACCAATTAGGGAAAAGTGCAAACAGGGCAAATGGCAGTGCTAAAGCTAAACCAAAACCAGACATTCCTGCTGTTAATTGAGATGCTCCACCATCTGAAGTTAAAGAACCTGCTAGCAAAGAACCTAAAATTGGCCCAGTACAAGAAAAAGAAACAATAGCCAATGTTAATGCCATAAAAAAGATACCCACAATGCCGCCAACTGAAGATGCAGAATCCATTTTATTACCCCAAGAACTTGGTAAAGTAATTTCGTAAAAGCCAAAGAAAGAAAAGGCAAAAAAGACTAAAACCACAAAAAAGAAGAGGTTTAACCAAATATTTGTAGAAATGGTATTTAAAATTTCTGTGTCTAAAAAGTGAAAAGGTAGACTTAATAAAATGTAAATGAAAACAATAAAAAATCCATATAAAATCGCGTTAAAAATGCCTTTTTGTTTGTTTTTAGATTGTTTTGTAAAAAAGGAAACTGTTAACGGAATCATTGGGAAAACACAAGGCGTAAGTAATGCTAACAAACCACCAACAAACCCTAAAAAGAAAATACTAAATAAGCCATTAGAAGGCTCTGAGCCTGTATCTGATGAATTTTTTAAAAGAGCTGTGTTTTTTAAATCTAACTTCAATTTTTGGGTTAATTGTTTACTTTTCTCATCAACTGTATTTGAAATTTGAATAGGATTAGCTGTTAAAGAAAGCGTAAAAGGTTCATCAATATTTATACAAGCTGTTTCGCAAACTTGCCCAAAAAAGTTTAACTTTATTCTTGTTACACCTTTGTTAGTTAATTGAATTCTTTGTGTAATAATTGCTTTATCTTTAAATACAATTTCTTCTACTTCCCAAATTTCTGAATACTTTTTAAAGGTATCTTTTTCATCTGCTTTACCCACCAAAATATACCCAGTTTCACCTTCTGGAATTGTAATTTCTAAAGGTAAAGATGCATTTTCGGGGTTGTGCTGTGAGTACAAATACCAGCCTTTAAATAATGTTGCATTAAAAACAACATCATATTCTGTATCTGATATTTTATGCAGAGATGCATCAATTTTAATAGGATTGTTTTCTGTTTGAGAAAAGCCTGTAAATATTGCAAAAAAAGCTGTAATGAAAAGTATTTTTTTCATGAATGAAATTTACTGGTAAATAAATTATAAATTTAGTTCGTTTAACAATTCAGTTAGTTTTTTATTTGATGGTCTTGGTGCGTTTGCATCAATAATATTACCATTAGGATCTAATAAAATAAAACGAGGAATTCCTTTAATCATATAATCTTCAATAAATTGAGATTCCCAAGCATTATCCGCCAACAATTGAATACCACCTAACTCCCTATCTATAATCATTTTTTTCCATTTATCATAGGCTTTTTCTGTGTCTATAGAAACACTTACAAAGGCTATATTTTTATCATGATATTCTTTTTCAACTTTCTTTAGAAAAGGAATTTCTCTAATACAAGGTCCACACCATGTTGCCCAAATATCAAAATAAACATACTTCCCTTTAAGATCATCTAATGACATTTCTCCACCTGCATTGTTTTCATAATTTTCGAATTTTGGTGAAGCGTTTCCTTTAGCTAAAGCCTTTATTTTTTGGTAATCTTTAGCAATTTTCTCATTGTTTTCTTTATTTGTAGAGTTTTCAGAGAAAACTTTATAATATTCTTCTAAATTATTGGTGTAAGTAATTCCATATTTAGCATCATCAAATAATAGTTTGTTTTTTATGATTTCACTTTTATTTGCTGCTATGGTTTTTAAAAAAGCAACGTCATCTGCAATGGAATCTTTATCCACTAAATCTTTAGAATTATCTCTTAATTTTGAGTTTAGTAACGATCGGTAATTTTGAGAAAAGTAGAAATTAGCTTCATTTGATAAATCTAAATTTTCCATTTCTTCTAAAAAGTTTTCACTAACTTTAAAATCTTCTTTTTTGGTATAATAAGGATGATATAAAGGGTAATTGTTTAAATTCATTAAATATTCAAAATAAATATTTTTCGCTTCGTTATTTTTAAAATTAGTAGATATACCTTCTGTATGATTCAATAAATCTTCTTGTGCTTCCTTTATCTTTACCAAATGCGCTTTGAAATCAGCTTCTTCTTTCATAAAAAGCGCTTTAAAATCGCCTCTTTCAGCAGAGGTAACTGCCTTTTTCTTTGATAGGTAATTGTTAATAGTTTTTACATCACCCGTAAAATTTAGTGTTGAGTCCTTACTACTTGCATTATAATTTATAACAACATTTTCACCATTTGGAATATACATATCAGTCATGTTATTACCTTCACGCAAAAAGTAAAAATTAGTTTCATGATAAAAAATGGTATCTTTAAAGGTTCCATCTTCTAACAAAACAATTTCTTTTTTTATACTTGTATCAAACTGATTGTAAACCGTTAGTTTGTCTGAGTTTGCATTTTGAATATTACCCTCAATTATTGAGTAGTTTACTTTTTGTTCTGTTTTACAAGAAACTAAAATGATTAGTGCTAGTAATAGAAGTTTACTTTTCATATTTTGAATGTATTTGGTTGATAGGGTAAATATATAGAATTTAATGAGTTTAGTTTTTTATCACGCTAATTTTTAACATATTTGAGTTGTCTTTAACAAGAAATCGATGATCTTGTCTATGATTTATTACCCATAATATTTCGTTGTTTGAGTTGCAAAGCAACCATGTGTTTTCTTTCTCTAAAAGCGAAAATTTTTCATCCTTAAAAAATTTACTCAACTTCTTTTTTCCTTGCATACCTTTTGGGTAAAAATAATCTCCATTTTCCCATTTCCTAATATTTAAAGGATATTCTAGCAAGTCTTTATCGAGATAAATAGTTTCCTTATTTTCTATACCTAATTGTTTAACTTGTTCAAAAACCAAATGTATCGGCTTTTTTATTTCAGACTCATTTTCTCTAATTTGATAAGATGTTTTTACAGGTGATAAATCCTCTTTTTTAGAAAGTATCAAATAATCCCGATCTTTTAACAAACGATGTGTTTCAGAAAAAACTTGCTTGCCAGATTGTGCCGAAAGTAAATTATAAATGTCATGCCAAGCCGTAAAATTATACGCTTTTAAAAATTGATACAAATACGCTTTTGGATTAGAGAGTTTGTTTACTTTATTGATATTTATTTTTGTCATTTCTAGCGCAGTCGAGAAATCTTTTTCAATTATTATTGATGTTACACTTTCAATTCTATCCTCAATAATTTGTTGACTTTCTTCCAAGTTTTCTAAGGTTTTTTGGAATGACGATAGTAAACTCGGATTGATTTCTTTTAAAACAGGAATTACTTGATGCCGAATTTTATTTCGTGTATATTTAGTTGATGCATTGCTTGCATCTTCTCTCCACGCAATTGCATTTTCTTTAGCAAAATTTAAAATTTCTGTTCTTGAAAATGCCAACAAAGGGCGAACGATATTTCCATTAATTTTTGGTATTCCAGTAAACCCCTCTAAGCCAGAACCTCGAGTTAAATTGATAAGAAAAGTTTCTAAATTATCATCTGCATGATGCGCTGTTACAACATAATCAAAATTGTGTTTTTCAACTAATTCTTGAAACCAAGCGTATCGTAATTCTCTTGCTGCAATTTGTGTTGAAAGTTTGTTTTTCTTGGCAAAAATTTCAGTATCAAAATACACCTTAAAAATCTGATTAGACGTATTTTGAGATAATTTATCTACAAATTCTTCATCTAAATCACTTTCTTTACCTCGCAATTTAAAATTACAATGTGCCAAAGCTATCGAATAATTTAATTGATGAAAAAGATGCAATAAAACAACAGAATCGATGCCACCAGAAATAGCAATTAATAATTTTTTATCCTTTAAAAAAGGAAAATGATTATTAATATGTGTTGTAAATTTTTGAAGCATTTCTGCATCAAAAATACGTAAATTAAAGTTGAGAATTTAACCAGTTTACAACATCTTGTAGCATTTCTTCTTTACACAAATCATTATGTAATTCATGGTAGCCACCTTCATACAATTTTAGTGTTGCTTTTTTAGTGTTTTTGGCAAATTCTTGCGTCCCTTTATAACTGATAATACAGTCTTCTGTACCATGAACCAGTAACATGGGCAAAGCTAATTTAGATGCATTGCTAATTGCCCAATTGCCAGTTTCAATAAATTTAATTGAATAATTTGGACTAATTTTGGTATGAATCAATTTATCATTCATGTACTTTTTCACCTCTGCTTTATCTCTAGAAATAGCTTGAATATCTAATTCATTTCCCATGGTTAAAGAAGGTATAAGATTTTGCAACATTTTACCTACAAAAAGCTTAATTGCTGGTGGTTTAAAAGCCAATTTTAAAAACGGACTTGTTGCTACAAAACCTTGAAGCTGGTCATTTTTTCTAAGCGCATAATTTATAATAACATTACCACCCATTGAATGCCCGTAAAGAAATACAGGTTTGTTAGGAAACACCTCTTTAGCCTTCTCTATAGTTTTTGAGACACTTTCTAAAACGGCCTCAAAACTGGGGTTATGACCTCGTTTTCCACCAGTTTTTCCATGACCAAAATGATCAAAAGCAACAACTGAAAAAGAATTACTTGTTAATTTTTCTGCTACATGCTGGTAACGTGATGAGTGCTCTCCCATACCATGCACCAAAACTACAACTGCTTTAGTTTCTTTAGCTTTCCAGTATTGGCCAAAAAATTCTGTATTGTAAATATTAAAATGAAATGCTTTATTTATCATTTAAATGCGTTTTTAACCAAAGTCTAATTTCTTTTTTTAAAGATTGTTCTGGTTTGGGCAAAGGAATTGTTTTTCCAAACTGCTTACTTCTGTTAAATTTAGAAAATGAAATTTTAAGTTGCTTCCATTCCTCAGGATATTTTTTTAAAAACCCACTAAACATATTTTGTTCGGATTTTTTATCCTTTAAACTCTCAAAAACGATTTTAAATTTTTCTTCTTTGTTTACAATCATCATGTAAATATAGAAAATAAGCTAGTTTACAGCTATATTTCTGTTAGAAAATACTGAAATCTAAAACCTGTTTTTAATAAAAAACTAATTTTGAATGTCTTTATGTACTAAAACATCATTTACAGAAATTGCAATCTGTTTTGCATAAAAAGCAATATTTTCTGCATTCGTTACCACATCATTTTCTTTTTGTACAAGTACAGGACTAATGTTTTTAGCAACATCAATAACAAGTTTTTTAAACTCTTTTTCTGATAGTTTTGTAGTCATGTTTTTATTGCAAGATAGCTCAGCTTCAGCAAAAATTGTTTACCTAAAAATTAAGGAATTGTAAAGTTATTTAGAATGTAAAAGCACATATTTCATTGCTTTTGCTTTTAATAAACACTCTTCATATTCTTTTTCAGGATTCGATTTTGTGGTAATTGCGCCACCAACAGAATAAGAAATATAGTTGGTTTCTGCATTGTATAAAATACTACGAATTACAACATTAAAGTCGAAATTACCATCAGGAGTAAAATAACCAACTGCACCAGAATATAAACCTCGTTTGGTTTCTTCTAAGTTTTCAATAATTTTCATGGCTGCAACTTTTGGAGCTCCAGTCATGCTTCCCATAGGGAAAGTATTTTTTATAACATCAACAGGATGAATGTTTTCTTCAATTTCACAAACTACAGTGGAAATCATTTGATGCACTTGCTTAAATGAATAAACTTTGCACAATTCTTCAACATTTACGGTTCCTTTTTTGGCGGATTTTGACAAATCATTTCTAACCAAATCCACAATCATAACATTTTCTGAACGTTCTTTAAGATCTCTGGCTAAATCTGAGGCAATTTTTTCATCATCAATTTTACTTCGCAAACGTTTTGCTGTGCCTTTTATAGGTTGTGATATTATTTTAGTTCCTTCTTTTCTAAGATATCTTTCTGGTGATGCAGACAAAGCATACTGTGCATCAATCTTTAAAAAAGTTGCAAAAGGTGGCTGAGAAATTGCATTTAAATGCTCATATACTTCTAAAGGATTTATTGTTGCATTTTCTGCATAAAATTCTTGGCAAAAATTAGCTTCATAAATATCGCCTCTTTGAATATGTTCTAAAATTTTAGTTACTTTTTTATAGTATTCATCTTTATGAATTCGTAGTTTTATTTTGATGTTATTTTTAGATTTTTGGATTTCTAGACTTTTAGATTTTTGGATGTTCTCAAAATCACTCTCAATCTCATCATCTACAAGTTTTAAATACTGAAATTCAACCGTATTTTGGTTGATAAAAAATAATTTTTGAGGTTGAAAAAAGTACAAATCAGGAAAATCTAAACCATCAAAATTCTTAGAAGAAAGTTGCTCTACATCATTTTTAACATCATAAGAAATATAGCCAAAAATATAATCTTTTGTAATGGTTTGATATTCTTTTAGCTTCTTAAAAGCGTTGTAATAATCTGTTTTGATTGATGTAAATTCTTCAACAGCTAAAACACCATCAAAACTAGAATATTGCTGGTTATAATTGTTAGAATCTAACCAAATTACAGTTTCAGATTGTTGTGCCCACAAAAACAGTTGTTTTTTGAATTGTTGCACATTTTTAAGCTGAAAAGTTTTCGTTATTCTTTGCATTTGTAAACAAAAAGACCTTTCAGGTTTTTGAAACCTGAAAGGTCTAATCAATATAATTAAAGATTTTAAGCATTTAATGGTTTTCCATCCCAAGCCGCTTTTGCAGCTTCTTTTACAGCCTCAGAATACGTTGGATGTCCATGACAAATTCTTGCCAAATCTTCTGCACTTGCTCTGTATTCCATAGCAACTGCAGCTTCCATAATTAAATCTGCAACTCTGGCACCTACCATGTGTACTCCTAGAATTTCATCTGTATTTTTATCCGCTAAAACTTTCACAAAACCATCTATATCTCCACTGGCTCTAGATCTTCCTAAAGCACGCATTGAAAATTTACCCGATTTATATTCTACTTTAGCATCTTTTAATTCTTGCTCAGTTTTACCAACAGCAGCAGCTTCTGGCCAAGTGTATACAATACCCGGAATTAAATTATAATCAATATGTGGTTTTTGGCCAGCCAAATATTCTGCAACAACCACACCTTCTTCTTCTGCTTTGTGTGCCAACATTGCCCCTTTTACAACATCACCAATAGCATAAATGTTGGCAATATTTGTTTGTAAATGATCGTTTACATCAATTTGCCCTCTTTCGTTTACTTTTATACCCGCTTTTTCTAAGCCTAAACCTTGTGTGTATGGTTTTCTTCCTACAGAAACCAAACAATAATCTCCTGTAAATGTTACTTCTTCGCCTTTTTTATTATTGGCTTTTATTGTAATTTCATCTCTATTTCTTTCTACAGCAGTAACTCCGTGATTTACATGGAATTTCATACCCTGTTTTTTGAATACTTTTTGCAACTCTTTAGAAACATCAGCATCCATACCTGGTGTAATTTTAGGTGCATATTCAATAACGGTTACCTCTGCTCCTAACCTTTTATAAACAGACCCTAACTCTAAACCAATAACACCACCACCAATTACCAATAAATGTTTTGGTACTTCTGGTAATTTTAATGCTTCTGTTGATGTAATAATTCGTTCTTTATCAATTTCGATAAATGGCAAA
>NZ_CBFHZT010000056.1:0-4668 GCF_965660385.1 Polaribacter sp. | reverse complement strand
CAGTTGCTATAATGATATTTTTACCTTCAATAACTTCTGAAGAATCGTCACTTTTTGTGATTTTTACATGCGTTGCATCTTCAAAAGAACCCAAACCTTCAAAAACATCAATATCATTTTTATCCATTAAATATTTTATTCCACCAGTTGTAGTTTCTACAACTTTGGCTTTTCTATCTATCATTTTAGAAAAATCAAAAGAAGGTTTTTCAACAGAAATCCCATGTTCTTCAAAATGATGAACAGCATCATAATAATGATGAGAAGAATCTAACAATGCTTTTGATGGAATACAACCCACGTTTAAACAAGTTCCTCCTAAGGTTGAATATTTTTCTATAATAGCTACTTTTTTACCTAATTGTGAAGCTCTAACTGCAGCAATATATCCTCCAGGACCAGAACCAATAACAATAATATCGTATTTCATAATGTATTTTAATGGAATTTAAATACAAAAATAAGGATATTTTTAGAGAATACTATTCAAATTATGTAGATTTACCTTTTGTAATTTATAAAGCAAATTCAATGAAAGTTTTAAAGAAAATAGGTATTGTTGTACTTTTAATATTGATTATAGCACAATTTTTTGGCCCAGAAAAAAATAATGGAAATTTAGATACTGTAAATGCTTTTATTGCTGAAACAAATCCGCCAGAAAATGTGGTTGCGATAATGAAAACCAGTTGTTTTGATTGCCATTCAGCAAAAACAAATTACCCTTGGTACAATGCCATAACTCCTGTGAATTATTGGTTAGATGAGCATGTAAGAGATGGAAAAAAACATTTGAATTTCTCTAAATGGAATGAATATTCCTTAAAGCGAAAAGAGCATAAAATGGATGAATTGTATGAAGAAGTTGAAAAAGGAGAAATGCCTTTAAACTCATATACCTGGACACATGCTGAGGCCAACTTAACACAAGACCAAATTGATGCTATTGTAACTTGGGGTAAAAAAGCACAAGCAGCATACAAGCAACAAATGAACGCAAAATAATTGACTAAACCACATATTTTAATAATTGGTACAGTTTGGGTAGAACCCAATTCTTCTGCTGCTGGAAGCAGAATGTTACAGTTGATAGATTTATTTTTGCTACACAATTATAACATCACTTTTGCATCAACTTCGCAAAAAAACGCAAATGCTTTAGATTTAAATTCTTTAGGAATTACTGAAGTTTCTATTGAATTAAATTCTCCTTCTTTTGATGAATTTATAAAAAAGCTGAATCCTACAATTGTACTTTTTGATCGTTTTTTAACAGAAGAACAGTTTGGTTGGCGAGTTGCAGCGCATTGCCCAAATACACTTCGAATTTTAGATACCGAAGATTTACATTTTTTACGAAAAGTTAGACATCAACAACTCAAAAATAATGAAGAGTTTACCAATGAAGCATTATTAAAATCTGATGATACAAAAAGGGAAATTGCTTCGATTTTACGATGCGATTTGTCTTTAATTATATCGACTTACGAAATGGATTTATTGAAGTCTGTTTTTAAGATTGATGAAAATATTCTTTATTATTTGCCTTTTTTATTAGATAAGATTGATGAAAATCAAACCAAAAAATGGAAATCTTTTAACGAAAGGCAACATTTTGTGTTTATTGGTAATTTTTTGCACAAACCCAATGTGGATGCAGTAATCACTTTAAAAAATGCAGTTTGGAACGAGATTAGAGAGTATTTACCAAATGCTGAAGTTCATATTTATGGTGCTTATGTAAATCAACAAATACAAGAATTACACAACAAAAAAGAAGGTTTTATCATTAAAGGTTTTGCAGAAAACTCAAAAGAAGTTATAGAAAAAGCAAAAGTTCTTTTGGCTCCTTTACGTTTTGGAGCAGGTATAAAAGGTAAATTAGCAGAAGCAATGCAATGTGGTACACCAAGTGTAACTACAGAAATTGGAGCAGAAGGAATGTGTGATCGTTTTCCTTGGCCAGGTTTTGTAAAGGATAATTTTTCTGATTTTGCATTAATGGCAACAGAATTATATCGCAATAAAGAGATGTGGCAACTTTCTCAACAAACAGGAATTGACATTATCAATTTTATTTTTGATAAAGAAAAATTAGGTCCAGTTTTTATCAATACAATTGCAGAAATACAACAAAATTTAGAACAACACAGAACTCAGAATTTTTTAGGCAGTTTGTTACAATATCAAACTTTACAAGCCTCAAAATATATGAGCAAATGGATTGAAAGTAAAAATAGTATTCAGTAGGCAGTTTGCAGTTATAAGCATAACTTTAGTAACTTACTTATTGCAAATTGCCTATTGATTTACTGTCAACTAATTTTCTGGCACATAATCTAAAGGCAAAGCATTCGCAAATTTTTCATAACTCCAATATCCATCATAAAAAACAGCAAGAGGATTTACAAGAATTCCAGTTACATCTAAAACAATTTTATCATCCATAGGAATTATAGCAGAGGTTTGTGGTAAAGGTTTTCTTGGCTTACTAAATGCTCCTCTAGTAATGTAACCCATTTCTTCTTTTTCTTTTGTATACACTATACTTAAGTTATTTTCAAAAATCAACTGATACGCATTGTCTTTAAAAGCTAAGATATCCTCCTTTTTTAGTTTTGATTTATACAAATAATCTTTAAATTTTGGCAAACGAGATTTTCTAGAAATGATTAAAGCAGAATCTAAAGCGTTTTGTGGAATTTTATTTTTTTTAAGATTTAGAATTACACTTCTATTTGCTCTTATAATTTCTTTAGCTCTTTTAATTTTTTCTTCTGATGGTCTTTCTGGGTTTGGTACTCTTTTAAATTGATTTACGATAAAACCCTCTTGTGTAAAATTATCTTTTAAAAGCGATTTGTAAAAGTGCACAGGAGAACCATTATAGGCTTTTAATCGGTTTTTTTGCCAGCGTTTTTGTTTGCGTTTTCCTCCTTTTAATTGTTGGTATCTAGAATATCCTAAATAAGTAATGTAATTATCATTAATAATAAACCTTTCCAATTCGAAAGTTATTAAATACCCTAGGCTTTTGTGTTTAATAATTAGCGGTTTTCTAGCATAAGCCGTCAATTTATTAATCATAAATTCATATTCAAAACTTAACACCTCTGGATTTAGAATTTCACAATCAGCAGCTAATTCAGTATTACCAATAAATTCTCTTTTAAATACTGCTAAATTATTTTTCCATTTTTCATCATATACTATTTTTTTGAGAACAATTTCATCCAAAACATCGGCACTTTCTTCAAGAGTAAATACTAACGGTTTTTTATAAGTAGAAGTATTTAAGGCATAATTGATTTTTTTATAGCCTAAATAAGAAACAATCAATTCGTATTGTCCATCTTTTACAGGGATAGAAAATTTGCCATTTTCATTGGTAGTGGTGCCTAACATTGTGTTGTTTAAGTACACAGCTACGTTTTCTAAAGGTCCTTTTTCATAGTAAACAGTGCCTTTAATAACGGTTTGAGCAAAATTAGAAAGCGCAATTAATAATAGTAAAATAAAAAAATTGTTTCTCATAATATTTATAGTACGCATCAGAAACAATTTTATAACAATTTTTATAGATTATTATGATTAAAAGTAATCAGTAATCAGTATTCAGTTGCAGTTTCCAGTTATCAATTGACTGAAAACTGCGACTGAAAACTGAAAAACTAAACCAAGCCTGCTCTTTTTAATAAAGCATCTGGTTTTGGTTCTTTACCTCTAAAGCGTTTGTATAATTCCATTGGTTTTTCTGTACCTCCTTTAGACAATACATTTTCTTTAAATTTTGTAGCAACCTCTTTGTTGAAAATTCCTTTTTCTAAGAAATATTCAAAAGCATCTGCATCCAAAACCTCTGCCCATTTATACGAATAATAACCAGCAGAATAACCGCCTTGAAAAATATGAGAAAAAGCTGTACTCATACAATTTTCTGCAACATCTGGATATAATTTTGTTTCGGCAAAAGCATCATTTTCAAAATCTTTTATTGATGTAATTTTTGATGGATCTTCTGAATGCCATTTCATATCTAACAACCCAAAACTTAATTGGCGTAAAGTTTGCATACCTTCATGAAAGCTAGCAGATTCTTTAATTTTTTCAACATATTTCATTGGAATGATTTCTCCAGTTTCATAATGCTTCGCAAACAATTCTAAAGCCTCTTTTTCGTAACACCAATTTTCTAAAACTTGACTTGGTAGTTCCACAAAATCCCAAGAAACAGAAGTTCCAGACAAGCTGTTATACCTTGTATTGGCTAACATTCCATGCAAAGCATGCCCAAATTCGTGAAACAATGTTGTAACCTCATTAAATGTTAATAACGATGGTTTGGTAGCTGTTGGTTTGGTAAAATTACACACAATAGAAACATGAGGTCTTTCGTTAACGCCATCTTTAATTTGTTGCGTTTTGTAACTGGTCATCCATGCACCATTTCTTTTTCCTTTTCTTGGATGGTAATCTGCGTAAAAAACAGCAATAAAATTTCCTTTGTTGTCGGTTACGTTATACGTTTTTACATCTGGGTGATATTTATCGATATTAAAAACCTCTTCGAAATTTAAATCATACAAACGATTTGCGATTTCATAAACACCATCAATTACATTTTCTAATTTAAAATAAGGCTTTAAAATTTCTTGATCTAAATCGAAT
>NZ_CBFHZT010000055.1:0-17636 GCF_965660385.1 Polaribacter sp. | reverse complement strand
AGATATGATTAGAGAACTTGAAAAGGTTTTACATATTTCAGCATCTGTCTTAGTGAACAACTATCAAATATCTAAATAGACAACAAATCATCATAAATAAAAGTATAGTTTAAAATGTGTTGCACTTTTTTTGAAGAAATGATTTTCCATTCATACACATCTTCATTCTTAAAAATTGGCAATTCAAAACCTTTACTTAGTTTAGCAGTAATGTAAAAATCTCTTCTTGTAGGGTGATGATTGGCACAAGCATTAAAAACTTGATTCCAACAATTTTGATTGATAATATTATGAATAATCTCAATACAATCTTCCCTGTGAATCATGTTAACAAAACCATTTGGCTGCGGAATTACTTTACCATTTTTAAACCAATTTGCAGGATGTCTTTCACCACCAAATAGGCCTGCAAAACGAATAATGGTGGTTTCAAAAAACGTATTTTCTCTGAATAAATTTTCAATTTCAATTAAAGGATGGTTTGCCACAACTTCATCTTCTTCAGTCATCACTTTATTAATTCTTGGATATACAGAGGTAGAGCTAATAAATATTACTTTTTGAATAGGTGATTCTTGAATTTGAGCAATTAAATTTTCAAAACCATCAATATCTTTAGAAGTTATGGCTATCACCAAAATATCTGAATCTAAAAACAAATCAAACTCTTCAAACTCTGCGATATTTACCAAATGAGCTGCAATACCTAAATTTTCTAAGGCATCTATTTTATCCAAAGAAGTTGTAGAACCTTTTACAGAAAATCCATCTTCTAAAAAAGAAACTGCCAAAGGTTTCCCTAACCAACCACAACCTAAAATACTTATTCTAATCATCTATATATCGGTTTTGTGTATGTTTCAGTTGCGTGGTTTAGTTAATAAATTTAGCAAATAATTACTGAATGGAAAATCCGCGAGGATTTTCCCAAGTGGGCTAGAAGCTAGCAATTGAATATACACGTTGTTTCCAGTAGTTATTTTTCCTTCAAGTATATTTTTCCATCTTTCATAAAGGCTATTAAACCTTCATTTTTTTTTATTATTAACTGATTAATTAGAGAATTATCTCTTTCGTGCTTAATCAAGTTTAGTTCAATAACATTTGTAAATTTATAATTATCTAGGATTAATTCTTCTTGCGTAATTTCATTAAATTTATTTGTTATTATTTCTTTGTTATTAATTAATCTCCTTTCACTATATCGAGAATAATTTACTGAGTAATCTATGTCAATAAATTCAGATTCATCTTCCAAAACTGAAGAAATGATTTGTGTTCTAAAAAATAAAGAATCGTTTACTCTGTATATTTCCTCAAAAGAACTAAAGCAGTCACAATTCGGATCTGCAAAACCTCCACATCTTTCAATATAACTTTCTGAAAAATGTCTACCAGATGAAGATAATTTTACTGTGTCATTCTGTTGATTAATAAAATTATAATTGTCATTTCCTTCTTGGAACATTGTGTAATCAAGAATGACATTAGACTTATCAAATTCTTTACAATTAATTTCAATTACTTCGCAACTTATAATTGTCAAAATTGCTAAACAATAAATCGTTTTTTTCAGTTTTTTCATTTCTTTTTTTTTAATTACTGGCAACTAATTAATAAGACACGAATTTTACAGATTTACAGGGATTTTTCAACAAGTTCTCGATACATTTTTTTTCCTATTGTTATAAAAAATCACTCGAACTGACAACTGTTTAGCAATCTTCCGCATCACAACAATTCTCATCTTTAACCAACTTACAAGAAACAACAGCCAATAACGCACCCAAAACTGGAGCAACCATATATAGCCATAATCCATCAATATTACCTGAAACCAAGTTTGGTGCTAAAGAACGTGCAGGATTCATAGAAGCATTGGTTACTGGCCCTGCAAAAAGCGCTTCCAACATCACAACTCCACCTATTGCAATTCCTGCTATAACACCTATTTCTTTACTTCCTGTAGAAACATTTATAATGGTAACCATTAAAAAAAAGGTTAGTAATAATTCTAAAACAAAAGCGCGCCAAACATTAATAGTTGGAATTGTAGCACCTAAAAATTCACTTGTTGGAAACAAGAATAGTAAAACAAAACTAGCTGCAAAAGCACCTAAAATTTGCGCTATTATATACTTAGGAACTTCCTTCCAAGCAAACTTTTTGGCATACCCAAAAGCTATGGTAACAGCAGGATTAAAGTGTGCTCCAGAAATATCGCCAAACGCATAAATCATAGCCATAACAATTAAACCCCATGTTAATCCAATTCCTACATGAGTAACATCTCCACCAGTAATTTCATTAATGGTCATTGCTCCTGTTCCGCAAAAAATCAAAGAAAAAGTTCCGATAAATTCTGATATGTATTTTTTCATAATTCAGTTAAAACAGCACAAAGATACAACCGCTGATTTTAAGTTTTTGTTAACGTTTGTCATTTTCGTAAATCGTAATTTTGAGAGTAAATAAAATTTAATAATCAGTAATTATGAAAAAAATTATATTATCCTTATTTGTAGTAGCAACTGCTTTTGCTACAAATGCACAAATTAAAACTCCTGCTCCTAGTCCGTTTCAAAAAACAACACAAAATGTAGGCTTAACAGAAGTAACTTTAGAATATTCTAGACCAAGTATGAAAGGAAGAAAAATATTTGGAGGATTAGAAGATTATGGAAAAGTTTGGAGAACAGGTGCTAATGAAAACACCAAATTAACATTTTCAACAGATTTTATGGTAGATGGCAAAACATTAAAAAAAGGTACCTATGCTGTTTACACCATTCCTGGAAAACAAACTTGGGATGTAATTTTATATAGTGATGCATCAAACTGGGGAAACCCTAGAAAATGGGATGAGGAAAAAGTTGCAGCAAAAGTAACAGTTACTCCATATAAAATGCCAATGCCAATTGAAACATTCACCATTACTTTTGATGATTTAACCAACGATTCTGCTGTATTAGGCATCATGTGGGAAAATGTTTATGTGCCTTTTAAATTTGAAGTACCTACAGATAAAATGGTTTCATCAAGCATTTCTAAAACAATGGCTGGACCTTCTGCAAACGATATGTATGGGGCTGCAGTGTATTATTTACAAGCAGGTAAAGACATTAAACAAGCACAAGCTTGGATTGATAAAGCTGTAGAAATGACCTCAGATGATCCAAAATTTTGGTTTTTACGTCAGCAATCTTTAATACATGCTAAAGCAGGTAATACAAAAGGGGCTATTGCAGCTGCTAAAAAATCTTTAGAATATGCAACTAAAGCAAATAATGCAGGTTATATAAAGATGAATAAGGCATCATTAAAAGAATGGGGAGCCATGTAATTTGTTCTTCTTTTTAAAAAATTTAAAATCTCAAGTTTTGGCTTGAGATTTTTTTGTTTATTATATTTGATATCATTTAAAAACAACTGCTTCTTGAAAAAAACAAATAGTAAAGACATTAACAAAACCAAAGCAAATCATCAGGGGAATATTTTTAAAAAAGTATTGATTGAAAAAGGTGAAATACCTAATTTAATGATGTTTAGCACTGCTACTTTTAAACCCAATCAAAAAGTAGAAATGCACAAACATGATACTATGTACGAGGTGTTTTTTATACAAAGTGGACAAGCTGAATTTATCATCAATAATATAAAAATTATTGCAAAACCAGGTGATTGCATTACCATAGAACCTGGTGAACTGCATTCGCAATCAAATCCATTTAAAGATGATGTTACTTGGTTGTATTTTGGAATTGCAACAGATGAATAGCTTTTGTCATACTAATACACCAAATTAATTTCTTTACGCACGTCATCTAGAACTTTTATCAATTTTTTAGAAAAATCAAAAGTCATTACATCACTTTCTTTTTTGTGATTTCTTAATAGTTCATTAAAGTGGATTGTTTCAAAATTATAACCAATTGTCTTGTAGTTAAAATCTAATGTTTGTTCTTTATCATCCTTAAAAACAGTTACTGTTGAAGGTTGATGAAACATGGTATTAATTTTTACAACAGCATCCTCAAAAGTAAAAATAGCTTCTGTTTTGGTGTTTTCTATTAAGGTAGATTTTAAATAGGCTTTCGCGTTTTTATACTTAAAAATCATATTACATTCCGAATCTGCACCTGTTTCAAAAAAAGTAGCTTTAGCATTGATGTTATCTGGAATTCCCAATGTAGATAAAGCAGCAAAAATGGGATAAATACCAATATCTAACAGAGAACCTCCACCTACTTCTTTTTTTAGCAATCTACTCTCTTCATTGTAAGCCGCTTTAAAACCAAAATCTGCTTCTAATTTTAGAAGTTCTCCAAAAGTTTTATTTTTAAAAATATCTAAAACATACCTATAATGAGGTAAAAAATAGGTCCATAAGGCTTCCATCAACAGCACTTTATTTTCTTTAGCCACTGATATCATTTCTGCCACTTCTTCAGCATTCATCGCAAAAGGTTTTTCACATAATACTGCTTTTTTATGTTGCATACATAGAATAGAATGTGATGCATGAAACGAATGTGGAGTAGCTATATACACAGCATCAACCTCATTATCTTTTGCTAAATCTTCATAGGTATTGAAAGCTTTTTTAGCATTGTGTTTTTTTGCAAAATTGTTAGCATTTTCTTGACTTCTAGAAGCTACAGTAACCAATGTTGCATCTGGAATTGTTGCTAAATCTGTGGCAAATTTATTGGCTATTTTTCCACAGCCAATAATGCCCCATTTAATTGTTTTCTTATTCATTTGTAATTGATTTATCAATATTAAAATATCCTAAAAAGAAAAATAAAATAATTAGCGTTACTACGTGCGTAATATTTAAAGAAACATTATTCAAAACATCATAAGTAATTTTAAAAATTGCAATAGATGTAATAAGCAATGTAATTTTACTTTGTGTATTGATCGATTTAAAAACAGCGGATAAAGACAAAAATAGTACCAAAATACAGCCTATAAAATTCAACCATAAATAGCTGATAATAGGCGCTAATCCTTGAGATTCTAAAGCATAAATTCCGAAATAATATATAAAACAAATAATAAGTTGTGTTATTAATGCTGCTGAAAAAACCGCTTTTCCATTCACTTTTTTAAAGAAAAATGCCAATAGAAAAATCCCCAAAACATTTCCATAAAAAATAGAACCTATAATATTAACCAATTGAATTAAATTATCAAAAAGATTGGCTATACAAGCTACAGAAATGGCTAATAATCCCCAAAGTAACGTAAACCATTTTGATGCTTTCACAAAATGCGCTTCACTTTTATCGCTTTTTACGTTTCGTTTGTACAAATCTATAGCAGTTGTACTAGCTAAAGCGTTTAATTCTGAGGCTGTAGATGACATGGCTGCAGACAGAATCACTGCCAATAACAACCCAATTAAACCTCTTGGTAAATTGTTTAAAATAAAATGAATAAACACATAATCTTTGTCATTCGATTCTATTTTTTCTAATAAATTCTCTTTATCAACTTTATCAATAATTGCTTTTGATTTTTCTTTTAAGGCTAAATCAGCTTTGTTTAATTGCTGAACCATTCCTTTTTCATTTGGTTGAAAACCATCAGCAAAAATTGCTTTTTTGGTATTTTCAATTTCTTTATGCTTCGTCTCTAAGTTTTGATATTCCTTTGCATATTTTGTTTTGACCACTTCTTTATTTGCAGTCGGATTAAAATTTAAAGGTGCTGGATTAAATTGATAAAACACAAAAACCATCACTCCAATCAATAATATAAAAAACTGCATAGGTACTTTTAACAATCCGTTAAAAATTAAGCCTAACTGACTTTCTCTAACCGATTTCCCTGACAAATAACGTTGCACTTGACTTTGATCAGTTCCAAAATAAGACAACATTAAAAATGTTCCACCTAAAATTCCTGTCCAAACCGTATATCTGTTGCTTAAATCGAAAGAAAAATCTAAAACTTCCATTTTACTATTAGCACCTGCAATTTCTAAAGCATTGGTAAACGTAATATTTTCTGGTAACTGACTCATTATCATAAAAAAGGCGATTAACATCCCTACAAAAATGATAATCATTTGCTGTTTTTGGGTAACGTTTACAGCTTTTGTACCTCCAGAAACTGTATAAATAATCACCAAAAAACCAATAACAATGTTTAAGCTTAACAAATCCCAACCTAAAACTGCCGATAAAATTATGGCAGGCGCAAATATGGTAATTCCTGCTGCCAAACCTCTTTGAATTAAAAATAAAATTGCAGTTAAAGTTCTTGTTTTAGCATCAAACCTACCTTCTAAAAATTCATAGGCAGTATAGACTTTTAATTTGTGATAAATAGGTATAAACACCACACAAATAATAATCATGGCAATGGGTAAACCAAAATAGAATTGTACAAATCCCATTCCACTATGAAAAGCTTGTCCAGGAGTAGATAAAAAGGTAATTGCACTGGCTTGTGTTGCCATTACAGACAAACCAATGGTCCACCATTTGGTATCATTTCCTCCTTTTATATAATCTGTTACGTTGGCATTTTTACGGGTTACATACGTTCCGTAAGCCACAATAAATATGAGTGTTGCAGATAAAACGAACCAATCTATAGTATGTAATTTACTGGTAATTTCCATAGTTTAAACTGTAAAATGATTGGTAATGACATAAAATACCAGTAAATACAAAACATTAGCGACTAAAACCAAAGTGTACTCTTTTTTCCAAGGATATTTTTGTTTGTCCATATTTTTTTATTTAAAGCTATTTCCTGCTTTCACTACTCGCTTTTTTTAGTTTGTTCTCGATACAAATTTGTTCATTCTTCACAAATTCACTCGAACTGACACTAAAAAAGAGCTCAAACAAGTCGTTCAATCAGGGCTAGACTAGTTTACCAGCTCTTTGCTTATTGAATAGCAGAAATTAATCTTTAACTGTTTGTTTTACTGCCATTTTATCTTTTCCTGCAGCTAACAAATTTGCAAACAATTTATAAGCACCAGAAACTCCTGCAGGCAATTCTCTAAAAAAACTTAAACCTGTATAGATATAATTTCCTTTGCCATATTTTGCAATTAACAAGCTACCCAATTTTGGTGTTTCTCCTTTATCGTTCATAGACAATATTGGTGTGTATTGTTCACTCCAAATATTTGGAAAATACAGGCCACGTTCTTGTACCCAACCTTTAAAATCTTCTTGGGTAATTTTATTAGGATAATTGAATAATGGATGTTCTTCATCTAAAATTATGACTTCCGAAAATTCATCTGTAACACGATCTCTAGATAATTTTAAGGTATAAGGTGCTGCAATGTTGACACCTCTGTTGGTATTGTATTGCACAATCATATTACCACCATTTTCTACATAATCCAACAAAAAATTTTGCTTAAATTTTAATTCTTTTACTACGTTGTAAGCTCTAATTCCTAAAACTATAGCATCATATTTCTGAAGATTTTCTGAATTGATTGCTACAGGATTTATGATTTCGACTTGATACCCAATCTGACCTAAACTTTCAGGAATTGCATCTCCAGCACCTTTAATGTAGCCAATTAAATTCCCTTCTTTTTTGATATCTAATCGAACAACTTTAGCTTCAGAATTTTGAAGCACAATTTGTTTCGGAATATGATCGTAATTGATTTCAACCAATTCTTTTGTATAGGATTCGTCATCTACTGTAGCAATTACTTTTAATGTACCTTCAGATTGCTTTTTAGGAGCAGTTACCATAAATTCAACCGTTTGTTTATCGCCTTTTTGAGCAATGTTAAAAGGGACCTTATTAGGTGATAGCAACCAATCTTCTGGAACTTCAAGATGAATAAATCCATTTATAAAATTAGCTTCAGCATTAACCTCAATAGCAATCTTTTTAGGAATACTATCAGAAAAAATAAGCACTTTATCTTTTAATTTTGTGGTTATTTTAGGCACAATTTCAAAAGGCTCATAAATTTCTCCTTTATCACGCTCTGCATATCTTCTCACTACATTTTTGGTAAAAGTAATTGGCATATAATTTATTAATAAATTAAACGCTATGGTAACCTCTTTTGGTGTTTCTGGCATACCTATGAGTTGCTGATTTTCTACAGCATACATGCCTAAGCTTGCTTTTTTATTCAACCAATATGGAGAGGAATAATCTACAGATTTTAAAGAAATAGGATGGCCAAAAGTAATTTTTTTATTTTTTGTTAAGTCTATTTTTTTAAAATAATCTTTTTTATCTATAGTTGATGTTATTGAAGTCAATTCGACAGAAACATCACTTCTATTCAAAACCTCAAAATCAACTCCTATTGATGTATTTGGAATCGCAGTTGCACTTTCTGCAGATGCTTCTAAATACAAACCTAAACATGCTTCAATAATCTCTTTAATCTGTTTTTCTTTGATACTTTTCCAATGTTTGTCTTTTAATTTTTTAATCAAGGTATAGGCCTCCATTAATTGTGAAATATGTTTAGACGGATTGACAAAATCGAAATTTTCTTCAACATCATATAAAATATCGCCAATTTCTCCACCATTTTCTAAACGATTCCAAGTAGTATTAATACCCGAAAAAATATCATTTTGATCTTTTGGTGCATCACCTTTTAAAAACTCTACATATTCCGTTTGTGATCCTCTTGTAGTTAATCTTCCAAAACCTTGGCACAAATGCTGACTACTTGCCATTGAAGCTAACTCGTTATTAGACAATCCTTTTAAAGGATAATATACACCAACATCGAAAGACATAAAATCTGGATTGTCTTTGGTAGCTTTATCAAACTTTTCTTGACTGCCATAAAACCACCAAGACGTGTTAAAAAATAAACGTTTAGGTTGCCAAGTTTCTGTAAATTCCAACTGACTTTTAAATTGGGTAGAATCTGCAACTTTATCAAAAGCTTCTACACTTAACATAGCAGAACTTGTATGATGGCCATGTGTTGTGCCAGGCGTTCTGTGATTAAATCTATTGATAATAACATCTGGTTTAAAATTTCTAATAGCCCAAACAACATCACTCAATACTTTTTCTTTATTCCAAATTTCTAAAGTTTCATCTGGATGTTTAGAATAGCCAAAATCATTAGCACTTGTAAATAGCTGTTCACCTCCATCTACTCTTCTAGCCCCTAATAATTCTTGCGTTCTTATAACCCCTAACAATTCTCTAATTTCTGGACCAATTAAATTCTGTCCTCCATCTCCTCTTGTTAATGATAAATAGCCAGTTCTAGCCTTTACTTTATTGGCTAAATACGCAATTAATCGTGTATTTTCATCATCTGGATGCGCAGCAATGTACAAAGCAGTGCCTAAAAAATTTAACTTTTGAACTTTTTCAAAAATTTGATTTGAGGTTAGTTTTTTAGGTTTTTGGGCAAAAATTGATATAGATAACAGTAAATATAAGACTGTAAAAATTGAAATTCTTTTCATTATTTGAATAAATTCAATGTTAGGTTGAGCGCAGTCGAGACCTAAATAAAACCTCTCGACTGCGCTCGAGAAGACAATTACAAAATCGATTTTGTAAAAATATAACACACAAATGTAGGTTTTTAATCAGAAAAAAAGGTTGTATTAACATTTTTATAACGTTTTGAAAAGTTCAATTTTAGCTTAACAACTATTAGAATTTAAAAACTGTAATAACCATCATTTTTAAGTTTATAAGTAGCGTAACATCCACTTTAAAATAAAAAGTTTTGCTCATTTATTTTTACTTTTTAACAAAAAAATATTTAAACTTTTTACATTTTAGCAAAATGCTCATAACCTGTTAATAAATTAATTTTCAAAACCATATATTAAGGTTATATTTGTATGCATAATTTTAGAAAAAAATATCAATGAAATTTATTGTATCGAGTTCGCAATTATTAAAACAATTACAAGTTTTAGGCGGCGTTATAAATAGCAACAATACCTTACCAATTTTAGATAACTTTTTATTTGAATTGTCTGAAAATCAATTGAAAGTTTCTGCATCTGATTTAGAAACTACAATGAGTGCTGTAGTTGATGTAGAAAGTGATAGTACTGGTGCTATTGCTGTATCTGCACGTTTGTTATTAGATACTTTAAAAACGTTTCCAGACCAACCATTAACCTTTAAAACAGAAGGTGACAATACGATTGAGATTAGTTCGGATCAAGGTAAGTATGACATGGCTTATTTTGGGGGTGATGAATTCCCAAAATCGGTTTCTTTACCTTCACCAAGTAAAACTGTAGTTCCTGGGCATATTTTAGGAACTGCGATTTCTAAAACTATTTTTGCTGCTGGAAATGATGATTTAAGACCAGTAATGAGTGGTGTTTTTTTTCAATTTAGTTCACAAAGTTTAACTTTTGTAGCAACTGATGCTCATAAATTAGTGAAATATTCAAGAACCGATGTTACTGCAGATCAAACCGCAGAATTTATCATGCCAAAAAAACCTTTAAATCTATTAAAAGGTATTTTAGGTGGTTCTGATAGTGATGTAACTATTGAGTATAATGATGCCAATGCAAAATTTACCTTTGACAACGTGGTTTTAGTTTGTAGGTTGATTGATGGAAAATACCCAAATTACGAGGCTGTAATTCCTAAAGAAAATCCGAATAAATTAACTGTTGATAGAGCTTCTTTCTTAAACTCTGTAAGACGTGTTTCTATTTTCTCTAGTAAAACTACACATCAAATTCGTTTAAAAATGGCAGGAACTGAATTAAATATTTCTGCAGAAGATTTAGATTTTGCCAACAAAGCAGATGAGCGTTTAAGCTGTGATTACCAAGGTGATGATATGCAAATTGGATTCAATTCTCGTTTTCTAAGTGAAATGCTAAACAACTTAAGTTCAAGTGAAGTTTTAATTGAAATGTCTTTACCTAACAGAGCAGGAATTTTAACACCTATTGATGGCACAGATGAAGGTGAAAAAGTAACGATGTTAGTGATGCCTGTAATGTTGAATAATTAGCAACCCAGTTGCTTTTTCTATTTACGCATTTTGTCATTCCTGCGTAGGCAGGAATCTATAAATATAATTAAAACCACAACTTTTTAGTTGTGGTTTTTTTATTTACATTTACTTTAATGAATTTCCTAGCACACCTCTACCTATCACAAAACAACACCAATATTATGGTTGGTAATTTTATTGCAGATCATGTAAGAGGAAATCGTTTTACTCATTTTGATAAAGAAATTCAACAAGGCATTTTTCTACACAGAGAAATTGACACTTATACTGATGCACATCCTATTGTAAGAAAAAGTAAGCGTCGTTTACACAAACGTTACAGACATTATGCTGGTGTTATCATCGATATTTTTTATGATTATTTTCTCGCTAAAAATTGGGCTGACTATTCTGCAATACCTTTA
Organism: Polaribacter sp.; assembly: GCF_965660385.1. Taxonomy (GTDB): domain Bacteria; phylum Bacteroidota; class Bacteroidia; order Flavobacteriales; family Flavobacteriaceae; genus Polaribacter. The sequence goes on along the minus strand of NZ_CBFHZT010000055.1, from coordinate 6,248 downwards.
GATGTTTACACGCAATCTATCTATAAATTATTCAAGGAAAAATCTCATGAACTTCCTATTAAATCTCAAAACTTTATTAACTATATGATTGAATATGATATTTTATTCAATTACCAATTTGAAGATGGAATTGCAAAAGTTTTAAATGGAATGAACAATAGAACCAAAGGAAAATCTCAAATGAATTTAGCCATTCAAGATTTAAAAGAAATACACCTAGAACTAGAAGAAGATTTTAAATTATTTTTTACTGATTTAATTGCGTTTTCTAAAATAAAACGAATAGAAATACAAGCTATATGATAAAAAAATTAGTGCGTCTTATTGCAATTTTATTCATTTTCAATTCTTGTAAAAAAACAAAAGAACTGGGTTTAATTACTGAAAAAGCAATGGTTGTTTCTGCAAGAAAAGAAGCATCTAAAATTGGTTCAGCAATCTTAAAAAAAGGAGGCAATGCTTATGATGCTATGGTTGCAACTCATTTGGCTTTAGCTGTTGTTTATCCTGTTGCTGGGAATATTGGTGGTGGTGGTTTTATGGTCTACAGAAATAATGATGGCACTAAAGGTGCTTTAGATTTTAGAGAAAAGGCTCCAATTACTGCTCATAAAGACATGTATTTAGACTCTTTAGGTAATGTTATTAAAAATAAAAGTGTTTTAGGAGCACATGCTGTTGGTATTCCTGGTTCTGTTGCTGGTGTTTTTGAAGTACATCAAAAATTAGGCAGCTTACCTTTTAATGAGTTAGTACAACCAGCAATTGATTTAGCCAGAAATGGAATAACTGTTACCCAAAAACAAGCAAATGACTTAAATAATGCTACTTCAAGATTTAAAATAGCAAACAATTATGAAACTATTTTTAATAAGGTTTGGAAAGCTGGTGATGTATTAAAACAAGAAGAATTAGCTCAAACTTTAGAACGCATTCGCGATTTTGGTAAAGACGGTTTTTACAAAGGAAAAACAGCTGATTTATTAGTAAATTATGTTACTGAATTAGGAGGAATTATTACACATCAAGATTTAGAAAAATACCAAGCTATTTGGCGTAAACCAATTGAATTTACTTACAAAGATTATAACATTACTTCTATGACTTTACCTGCAAGTGGAGGCATTTGTTTGGCACAAATTCTAAAGTCTATAGAGCCTTACGATTTGTCTAAAATTAAGCATAACTCAGCAGCATACATTCAACTTCTTACAGAAGCAGAAAGAAGATCATATGCAGACAGAGCGCATTATTTGGGTGATATCGATTTTGTAAAAGTACCTATTGATAGTTTAACGAATAAGAAATACATCAACAAAAGAATGGAAACATTTTCTTGGGAAAAAGCGACTCCTTCATCTGAAGTTTTTCAAGGTAAAATTTTAGGATACGAAAGTGATGAAACAACCCATTATTCTATTGTTGATCAATTTGGAAATGCAGTTGCTGTAACAACAACTTTAAATACTGGCTATGGTTCTAAAGTGTTGGTAAAAGGTGCAGGATTTTTCTTAAATAATGAAATGGATGATTTCTCTAGCAAACCTGGTGTACCTAATGTTTATGGTTTAGTAGGCTCAAAAGCAAATGCAATAGCTTCAGAAAAAAGAATGTTGAGCTCAATGACACCAACCATTATTGAAAAAGATAATACATTAAAAATGGTAGTAGGAACTCCTGGAGGTTCTACTATAATTACTTCAGTTTTACAGAACATTATTAATGTTGTAGATTATAATATGGGTATGCAAGAATCTGTAAATCAAGCGCGTTTTCATCATCAATGGTTACCAGATGTAATTCGAATGGAACCTAATGGTTTTAATGATAAAACGAAACATCAATTAAATAATTTAGGTTATGAAATTATAGAAAGAAACTCTTTAATTATTGGTAGAGTTGATGCAATTTTAGTTTTAGCTGATGGAAAATTAGAAGCTGGAGCTGATAAAAGAGGTGATGATGCAGCTGTAGGATTTTAGGTTTCACAAGCACTATAAATTATTAACTATTCATCGCTAATTGCAAATACAACTAAACAATAATTTATGCAATAGAAAAATCTTATTGCAAAAGAGAAAATCTCACTAAATACTTAGAGCCTTAACAAATTTATTTTATCATTTTCTTTGTAAATTTGCATTTTAAATGTTAGAATGATGGCAATAGAAGCAGCAGTATTACCTGAAAAACCCAAAAAACCAAAATGGTTACGTGTAAAATTACCAGTTGGTAAAAAATATACAGAACTCAGAGGTTTAGTTGATAAATATAAACTGAATACCATTTGTACTAGTGGAAGTTGTCCTAATATGGGTGAATGTTGGGGAGAAGGTACAGCAACTTTTATGATTTTAGGAAACATCTGTACACGTTCATGTGGTTTTTGTGGTGTAAAAACAGGTAGACCTGAAACCGTAGAATGGGATGAACCTGAAAAAGTAGCACGTTCCATAAAAATTATGGGTATTAAACATGCTGTAATTACTTCTGTTGATAGAGATGATTTAAAAGATGGTGGTTCTATCATTTGGGCAGAAACTGTTGAGGCGATTCGTAGAGCAAACCCTAATACAACACTTGAAACTTTGATTCCTGATTTTCAAGGAAATACAAAACAAATTGATAGAATTATTGAAGTTCACCCTGAAGTTGTTTCTCATAACATGGAAACTGTGAGAAGATTAACAAGAGAAGTTCGTATTCAAGCAAAATATGATAGAAGTTTAGGTGTTTTAAAATATTTAAAAGAAAATGGAATGCGTACTAAAACTGGTTTAATGCTAGGTTTAGGCGAAAAGGAGGAAGAAGTTATACAAACCATGAAAGATTTACGAGCTGTAAATTGTGATATTATCACTATTGGCCAATATTTACAGCCTACTAAAAAACACTTGCCTGTAAAAGAATTTATAACACCAGAACAATTTAAGAAATATGAAACCATTGGTTTAGAGATGGGCTTTATGTATGTAGAAAGTGGTGCTTTGGTAAGATCTTCTTACAAAGCCCACAAACACGCAATTTAATTCTTAAAATTTTACAAAAATCGTAATTCAAGTAGTTTTTTGGCACAGATATTGCATGTATATTAAATGAAAACAACGTAGTAAACTGTTTTCATTGTGTAAATTATTTGAATTATTTGATTTAGAACCATCTCATTTTGGGATGGTTTTTTATGTGAAATAAAAAAGGAAATCGTCTAAAATAAATATTAGACGATTTCTTTGTAGTTATATATTATAAATCCCTCAACTTATAATTTTTTGTATGTTTTAATACACCTCAAAGAAACAAAACTTCCTTACTCCAAAAAATAATATTCTTTGAAATGACGATACCTACCTATAAAATGCAATTATGTTTAGTTTTAAGCAAAATAATTATCGAAAAAAAAATCGTTTGACAAAGTGCCAAACGATTATCGAATTTTTAATTACATCCCTTAACTTGTAATTAACTAACTATTATTAAATCCACTTCAAAGAAACAAAATAAGTAAGTTTTTAAATTTAATTTTCGTTCATCTGTTTTACAAGTTCGTTAATTTGTTACAATAGTTCTTTAAATTTTTTAGATGGCGCTTATAATATCATATTTTGTAATGATATGATAATTTCCGTTTTCTAAATCAACTAAAACAGCATCATTATCTTGAGCGATTAATTTAGATACTTCTTCTAATTTAGTTTGTTTTTTAACAATTGGATATGGTTTACCCATTATTTCTTTTATGGTTTTTTGAGCAATATCTTTATCATTCATAAAATGATATAATAAATTAGATTCATCTAAAGAACCAATAATTCCATTAGCATCTTTAATTGGCATTTGAGAAATTTTGTGTTTTTTCATTCGCTCAATAGCATGCGAAACTAACTCTTCGGTTTGCGCTGTAATTAAAGGTTTTTTATGCTGGTTTTTTATCAAATCAAAGGCAATTGTAATTTCTTTATCTAAAAACCCTCGATCTCTCATCCAATCGTTATTAAACATTTTGCCCACATATCTGCTACCATGATCATGAAATAAAACCACTACAACATCATCTTTGGTAAAATGTTCTTTTAATTGTAAGAGTCCTTTTATTGCAGCTCCTGCAGAATTTCCTAAAAACATTCCTTCTTCTTTTGCCAAACGCTGGGTATAAATCGCTGCATCTTTGTCGGTTACTTTCGTAAAACCATCAATAACGCTAAAGTTTACATTTTTGGGTAAAATATCCTCACCTATTCCTTCTGTGATATAAGGATAAATTTCATTTTCATCAAAAATACCTGTTTCATGATATTTTTTAAATACAGAACCATAAGTATCAATTCCCCAAACTTTAACGGTTTTACCAGCTTCTTTAGCTTTCATTTTTAAATAACTACCTACTCCAGAAATGGTTCCTCCAGTACCAACACCTACAACAAAATGCGTAACTTTACCCGCTGTTTGTTCCCAAATTTCTGGACCTGTACTTAAAAAATGTGCTTTACAGTTACTTGGATTATCATATTGATTCACGTACCAAGAATTAGGGGTCTCTTCTCCCAAACGTTTAGAAACCGAATAATAAGAACGAGGGTCATTTGGCTCCACATTTGTTGGGCAAACCACAACTTCTGCACCAACTGCCCTTAAAATATCTATTTTTTCTTTTGACTGTTTATCAGCCATAACAAAAATACATTTATATCCTTTTACAATTGCAGCTAAGGCCAATCCCATTCCAGTATTTCCAGAAGTTCCTTCTATGATTGTACCTCCTGGTTGTAAGCGTCCATCTGCTTCTGCATCCGCTATCATTTGCAAAGCCATTCTGTCTTTTACAGAATTTCCTGGATTAAAAGTCTCGTATTTAGAGAGCACTAAACAAGGAAGTTCTTTTGTTAAAGCATTTAATTTTACAAGAGGAGTATTGCCAATCGTTTCAAGTATATTCTTTGCGTAGATCATAAGTTACTGCGTTAATTACAAAAATACTTCTTTTTCTTAGTGGTGTACAAATTAAGTTGATTATAGTATTGTTAATATTTAAAAATTAATGTTATAAAAAATGTATTATTGATAAAAAAAACCTTACAATTTAAATAATAATATATTTTTTTACTAAACCTAAAAGTGGAATTTTATTCTAATATTTTTGATGTGATCTTCATTCAATTTTATATAATTTTATTTATATTTAATCTAACTATTATAAAGTGATTTTATGAACTACACCTTACATCAACTAGAAATTTTTAAAAAAATAGTAGAAGTAAAAAGCGTTACCAAGGCTTCTGAACAATTATTTTTAACACAACCAGCAGTTTCTATTCAACTTAAAAATTTTCAAGATCAATTTAAATTACCTCTTTTTGAAGTGGTAGGAAGAAAATTATACATTACAGAATTTGGTGAAGAAATTGGCAAAGCTGCTATAAAAATACTAGAAGAGGTTGAAGCCATCAATTATAAATCTTCTTTATTTGAAGGAAAATTAGCAGGTAAACTAAATTTATCTGTAGTTTCTACAGCCAAATATGCAATGCCCTATTTTTTAACCAACTTTATAAAAGAAAATGATAAAGTAGATATTACTATGGGAGTTACCAATAAAATGTCTGTAATTCGTGCTTTAGAAGACAATAAATGCGATTTTGCAATGGTATCTACCATCCCCAAAAAATTAAAAATTAATCGTATTGAATTAATGAAAAATCAAATGTTTTTTGTTGCTGGCAAAGATTATAAAACTTCGAAAAAGCCCATATCTTTAAAAAATTTAAACCAATCTTTATTTCTTTTTCGTGAAAATGGCTCTGCAACGCGTTTAGCTATGGAAAAATATTTAATAAAACATAAAATTGAGATTCATAAAAAAATGGAACTCACTTCTAATGAAGCCATTAAACAAGCTGTTATTGCTGGTTTAGGTATTTCTATTATGCCAATTATTGGCATACATGAATCATTAAAAAATGGCGATTTAAAAATTTTAAACATTAAAGATTTGCCAATTGAAACCAATTGGAATTTAATTTGGCTAAAATCAAAAAACTTATCGAACGTTGCTAAAGCTTTTAAAGATTACATTATCGAAAATAAGGATGAAATTATTACCAAAAACTTTCAATTAAAATACGATTTTTAATATTGGTGTATTTTAAAGAAAGTTACATTTTTGAATATCTGAATTTTCAGAACAAAATCTGAAATTAATAAATAAACAAAAACTTAAGTTTAGCTTTAAGTATTTTATTAAGTTGTTAGCA
>NZ_CBFHZT010000054.1:0-18543 GCF_965660385.1 Polaribacter sp. | reverse complement strand
TGCTGAAATTTTAGAAAATTAGTAACCCATACTACATAACTATAAATGTATAGCATCTACACTACGCTCTGAAAAAGTTTCTTGTATGTATAATCAATCCTTTTATGGACCTTATAATCTTACCAATAACACATCTACTCAACCAATTTTTGAACTCTATAATTTGATCTACCCTAAAATACTAATCCAAAATCTTCTTTTAACTTGCTTTTAAATGTCTAAAAAAGCAATAACTCTTCTCAACAATGATCTGTTAGGGATTGAAACGGCATCCTTTTTTTTAATCAAACTAATGGTTCTTTGATTTCCAATACAACTTTAATAACCATAAACCTCCAATAAAAAACAATCACAAAAAAAAGATATAGTGTAAAGCCCGACCTTTTTTGTAAAATCAAACTAAATTTAAATCTCTTATTAAAACCAATTTATCTTAACTAATAAAACTATTCAAAATCTAAATCCAAAAAAAAAGGAAACAGCAAACAAAAAAATAACATCGGAATTATAGTTTTAATTTACTCTGCTTTCAATAAAAAATAAATATATTAATTGAATTCATTTAAAAACAACTATAATAAAACATTATTCTTAAATTTTGAACAAATATTTTAAGATATATTCATATATTGTGTTATTGAAAAACGACCAAATTAATCTAAAAACTTAATAAGTATGAAAAAAATAATTAAACTCTGCTTAGCTTTTTTACTATTATCGCTAAGTACTTCTTGTGATGTATCCTATTTGGATAAAGAAATTGAGGATGTCACCTGGAATGGTGATGTAAAAATCCCAGCTGGGTTTATCAACTATAATTTATCTGAAATTTTTGATGACTTAGGTAGTAGTGATCTTTCGCCAACCTCAACAGAGGAATTTAGTTTTAGCTACTCAGAAACCTTTTCTGGGCAAAACAACGACTCTTTTAATGTTACGATAGATGACACTTCTATTGAAAACTCCATTGAAAGTCCAATAACTGCTGATGATTTAACTCCTATTGGAGCATCTTTTCCGTATACAATAACAGACGAAATTGCTCCTGGCATACCTAACCCATTAATTGGTAGTTATGATAGGAACAATCAAAAAATTCATGATCTAGATTTAAGTCAAGAACTAACTGGAGTGGAGTTTAATGGAGGTTTAATGAGTATTTCATTTAAGTCTACAGTAGATGCTAGTATAACATTAACGGTTACGATACCTTCTTTTACTAAAAAAAGTGATGATGCTATTTATACAGAAACTATAAGCATAAACGGAAGAACTACTGAAACTGTATCAATTGATTTAAGTGATTACAATGCTGATTTGACGGATGATGGAACAGGCACAGGTAAAACGGTTAATAAAGTTGTTATTAATGTAGATGCAAATTTTACTTTTGCAGCTGGTAATGAGGTAGATGCTAATGATGCTATAACTTATGAAGCTTTACTTACTAATGCAACTTACGATGTTATCTATGGTGATTTTAAGCAAGAATCTTTTAATGTAAGCTCTAACACCATAGATTTAGGTGATTTTTTTGATAATTTTAATGAAGGTGATATTTCTTTTAACAATGTAGAAATGGCTATAAACGTAAGTAATGATTATGGTTTTCCTATTAGTATGGATTTGTCTTCTGTAAAAGCAGTAAATGCCAACGCTTCAATAAACCTAGATTATACTAGTACAAGCTCTTTACCAAATACCATTATAATTGATGGTGTCGCAAATTATGGCGATGATGAAAAAGTTACAAATACAATTTTAAATGATGCAAACTCAAATATCTCGAGCTTATTAGAATCTAAACCAACATCATTAGAATTTGATATTTCTGGAATGGCCAACCCTATCGATGACGGAAATCCGAACGACAATTTTTATGCATCCGTTAATAACGGGTTTAATGCAGAAGTTGCTATTACTTTTGATAAGGTAAGCTTAGATAAAGAAATTGAATTTGATGGTACTGAAGATTTAGAAAACTTTGAATACATAAAATTGTTGGTTAACGTAGAAAATAAAACTCCGTTAACAGGAGATGTTGTTTTAGAATTTAAAAATAGTAGCAACCAAATTGTACATACAGAATCAATCAACGCTTTTCAAGCAGCAAATGTAAATCAGGCTGGAGAATCTGATGGTGTAGCTGTTTTATCTGAATTTCAAATAGAATTAGATCAAAACGAAATCAATCAAATTATTGATGCAACCTTAGTTAATGTAAGGGTTACTCTTCAATTACCAACAGGTAGAGATTCTGTTATGATTAAGGGCAGTGACGAATTAAGTGTTGCTGTAGGTTTAGAAGCTAGAGCAAATGTAACATCAGACAATTAAAATTATGAAAAAATATATATACTCAATTAGCCTATTATTTTTTGTATTCATAAATAATACTAATGCGCAAGATTACTTATCGTTTTACAATTTAAGAGATTATGTTATGCAAACACAAGACATATCTCCTATATATTTACCAAAATATAAAGTCAATTTTGGAACACCATTAAATGTAGGTTTTAATCTTAACTCAGATATTAAAATTAGTGATATACTAGTAGAAAGTGGTAATAACCTAAAAATAGATTTTGAAAACCTAAATACTGTTGCTGCTGAAGCAAATGCTATAGCAACAGATGTTGTAGCCAATATTTTTATGTTAGGGTTTAAAACCAAAAAAGGTTCTATAACACTTTTTGCAAACACCAAAAATAATTTAGTTTGGGAATTCTCTAAAGAATTTACAAAAGTAGCAGCTAGTGGTTTTGGAGAAAGTTTTTCTTTAACCGCAGAGAAAATTGGCTTTACAGCATACAGCGAAATTGGAATTGGTATTACTAGAACCTTTTTAAATGATAAACTTGCTGTTGCTTTACGTTTAAAATCTTTAAACGGAATTGCACATTCTTCTTTAGAAGATAATGCTCAGTTTTCGTTAGATATTAACCCAGCAAACTTTTTGTGGACCGTAAATACTGCTAATGCAACAATAAACACCTCTGGAGTTTCGGATACTGAAAATATTTCTTTTTTTGGTGGAAATGGAGGTTTTGGAATGGATATAGGTTTAGCCTATGAGTTAAACAACAAACTTTCTTTTGAATTCTCTATGAATGATTTAGGCTCTATAACTTGGCAAGATAATGTAACCAATTATAATTTAGATGATGTAACCAATGGTGTTTATAGCGGTTTTGATTTTCAAAATTCTGGTAATGTTGGCAATGAAATCGAAGACGCTTTAAATGATGTTTTAGGGGCTACTGAAACCCAAGAAAGTTTTAAAACTAAAATTGGATCTAGAACTTTTTTCGCTGCAAAATATAAACTATCAGAAAAAAATATACTTCGTGCCACGTATTTTAGCAACGACAACCCTTATATAGATATTAAACCTAGTTTTGGTTTAGGGTATAACAGAGCATTGAACAAAGCAACCTATGGTATTGTTGCAAGCACAGGTGGTAATAATGGAGGCTTTAGACTTGGCGCAAACCTTGCGGTTCAACTAGGCTTTTTACAAATTTATACAGCTTTAGAAGATGTTTCTAATATTGGTGGTAAAGTGCAAGAAGCAAATACTGCAAATTTTAGATTTGGTATGAATTTTTTGTTTGGCTATAAAGGAAAGGCTAAAATTAAAGAGTTAGAAGATGATAAAAAAATAGATAAATTAGAAACTGATACTTAAAATTAGCAACTGACTTTTTAAACTTTTTTTGGAAAAAGAGGGATTATTAATTCCTCTTTTTCTTTTTTCGTTTTTTGCGCATCTTGGCAAACATTTCTTTATAAACTTCAACGTTAATTTCTGCTTTTCGCAAGGCTATTATTTCAGCAAAATCAAAATTGAGTTTTGCATCTTGTCGCTTTAACTCTTCATCTTGAAAAGCACGTTGCAGAATATCTTCAATTAAAAAATCTTCATTTTCAATTGCGGGTTGATATTCTTGTTTTAAAGATAGTTCAAATATGTTGGCTGTAGTATTATACCAAAAAGCTTTCCAGCCGCTTCTTAATTCTTTAATATTATCGAAAGCAGTTTTACCTGTTTGTCGATGAATTAATTTAATGAGAATACGACCTTCTGTTCTGGTCATTTTTTTTATTTGATCTGTAAACTCACCTTCTATATATCTTTGAATTAATCTTGTGTAGCGTTTACGTTTAGACTTTGATTGTATTCTTGATAACCTTGCTTTTAAAGTATCTAACCTTGTAGATGCCAATTTTGCATACGGATATGCTTTAAATACTTTTCTACGAAACCATAAATAATATTTTATATCTTCTCTAGATTTAAAATTAGGTTTTGGTAGTAAAGTAATCTCATTCAGCTTTATGGTAAGTGTATCTCCTGGTTTTACAAAAACATAATCTTCGTAATTGGCAGGTAGGGAATCTAATTCTTCTTTTTTTTGAGAAAACAAAGAAATTGAGATTAGCAATACATATATATAGAGTAGGTGCTTCAAATTTGAACCATTAAAAAAACTATTAATTATCTTGTAAAAGTAAATCAACAAAAAGAATACCAAAACTTCTTAACTAATTTTATCTATAAAATCTTGTTCTGAAATTATCGCAATTCCTAAATTTTCTGCTTTTGTTAATTTTGATGGCCCCATATTATCACCAGCAACAATAAAATTTGTTTTTTTAGAGATTGATGAACTTACTTTACCTCCATTATCTTCTATGGCTTTTTTAAGTTCGTTTCTACTCATTTGATGAAAAACACCTGAAACTACAAAAATTTGTCCTTTTAATTTATCGGTTTGATTTACCAAACTTTCTTGAGAAACTTCTAATTGCACTCCATAGGATTTTAGTCGATTTACCAATTGTATATTTCCTAAATCTGATGAAAAATCGATAATACTTTGTGCAATTCTATCGCCAATTTCATCCACAGCAATTAAAGTTTCAAAATTCGCTGCCATTAAATTATCAATAGATTTAAAGTGTTTAGCCAATTTTTTAGCAACAGTTTCCCCAACAAAACGAATTCCTAAAGCAAATAATACTTTTTCAAACGGAATTTCTTTGGATTTCTCTATGCCCTTAATCATATTTTGAGCAGATTTTTCTGCCATTCGTTCTAAAGGGATGATTTGCTCAACTTTTAAATCGTACAAATCTGCATAATTTTCAATCAATCCTTCTTTACGTAACAAATCTACAGTTTCTCCACCCAAACCTTCAATATCCATTGCTTTTCTGCTTATGAAATGTTGAATTCTTCCTGTAATTTGAGGCGCACAACCAAACTGATTTGGGCAATAATGTTTTGCATCACCAGCTGTTCTTACCAAAGCTGTATTGCATTCAGGGCAATGTGTGGCATATATTGTTGGCAAAGAATTCTCAGGACGTTTTGTAAAATCTACGGCAATAATTTTCGGGATAATCTCCCCTCCTTTTTCTACAAAAACGGTATCACCTTCTCTAATATCTAACTTTTCAATTTGATCTGCATTGTGCAAAGAAGCACGTTTTACAGTAGTACCTGCCAATTGCACAGGCTCTAAATTGGCTACAGGAGTAATTGCCCCAGTTCTACCCACTTGATACGTAATTTCTTTTAAAAGGGTAGCAACTTGCTCTGCCGCAAATTTATAAGCAATTGCCCATCTTGGTGCTTTAGAGGTATACCCCAATTCTTCTTGCTGTTGTAAATTATTTACTTTTATTACAACGCCATCTGTTTCGTAGGGTAAATCGTGTCTTTTAGCATCCCAATGATTTACAAATTCAAAAACTTCATCAATGGTTTTTGCTAAAGTGATGGTTTTTGGCACTTTAAAACCAACTTTCCTGGCATTCTCTAAACTCTCATAATGTGTTTTGTATTTTCTTTCAGAAGTAACTACTTGATACAACAAACAATCTAAAGGACGTTTTGCAACCTCTGCACTGTCTTGTAATTTTAAACTTCCGCTTGCTGTATTTCTTGGATTTCTGTAGGCTTCCTCATCATTTGCCAAACGTTCTATATTCATTTTTGCAAAGCCTTCTAAAGGCAAAATAATTTCTCCACGCATTTCAAAATCATTGATAAAATCACCTTTTAACAATAACGGAATTGAACGAATTGTTTTTACATTATTGGTAACCTCATCACCTTGAAAACCATCCCCTCTTGTTACTGCTTTTACAAACCTACCATTTTCGTAGGTTAAGTTGATAGACGCTCCATCAAACTTTAACTCGCAAGTATATTCGGTTTCTGTTGTACCTAAAATTTTTTGAATGCGTTTTTCCCAATCTAACAAATCATCTTTAGAATATGAATTATCTAAAGAATACATTCTATTTTTATGAACAACGGTTTCAAAATTTTTAGTGATTGTACCTCCTACTCGCTGTGTTGGTGAATTTGCATCAAAAAATTCTGGATTTTCTTGTTCTAGCTTTTCAAGTTCTTTGAGTTTTATATCGAATTCAAAATCTGAAATAGTTGCATGATCCAACACATAATAATTATAATTATGTTCATTTAATTCGTTGCGGAGTAACACTATTCTTTCCTGAATGCTCATATAGACAAATTTGTTTTTGAGTTTAAAAAATTGTATATTCTATGGAAAATCAAAAATGATTTAAAAAAATGAAATACACTATAAAAATACATAAAATTTCTACAGTTGATGATCTTGAAAATGCTTGGAATATTGATGACTACAAAGAACTTTTACGAAGATTTGACTTTAATAATGATGATGTAAACGATACTAAGGAGTTACGAGAATTACTTTTTATGGCAATTGCAGACAGAGACCCAAGTGAAGCTGCTCGAATTGTGTTAGATTATAAATTGAGTAACGAAATGAACGAGCATCAAATAGATTCGGTTTCATATGAAATGCTGGTGGATAAAATTTCTGAAGAGTATCCAAGAATTGGTTTGCACAAAACTCTTTTTATCATTAATCAACTTTTATACAAAGCTTTTAATGGTAAATTTCCTAATACAAAAGCCACGATTATTGATTTTGACATTACACCTAAAGCAAACGCAGACCAAAACATTACAAAAGAAATTGCACTGAAATGTTTTGCCCAAAATTTAGACAGCCATAACGTTATAATACGATTGTTTGAAAAACAGCTGAATGGAGAAGAAGAATTTAATGAAGCCAATGATATTATTTGGGAAATTCAACAAATTGAAAACTCATATAGGTTAATTACTTCTGAATATTTTATGAGTAGCCAAGAATTTTTACATGAAGAATTTGAGGCCAAAATTGCTTTTTTTGAGGAGGATTAAAGTTAATTTATCTATTTACTTTTTGTACCACGTAAAACATTAACTCCTTTAGGTAAAGGATTACCAGAAGAACGCCTAAAAGAAACTATTTGACCTACATGCCAAATGGCATCTGCAATTGGACCATTAATTGCGTTCCAAAATGGAAGTTCAGTTGAACCAAAAACCAATTTGTACTGAGAAACATCTTTGCTTGTTTTTAATATTGTACTTGCTTGTTGAAAGTTTTCTAAAGTTTTTTTGCGTTTTTCAGCAAAGGTCATTTCCAATGGCTGTGTTCCGTTTTCTTTTTGCAAAGTGGCATTTACGAGAACCTGAGATAGTCCTAAAATATGATTTATAGTTTGTAATGTTGTTCTAGCTTCATTATTTGGTCGAAATGCCAAGTCTTTTTCGCCTAAACCTTCAGTAGCCCAATAATATCGAAACCCTAAACCATCAACCATTCTACTCGCTGTTGTTCCTGCAGTAAACTCTTTTGGTGGATCAGGAATTTGATAATAAGGTAAAGTATCTTGTGCATTCATTGTAAAAATAGAGGCTATTATTGCAAAAAGAGTAATTTTCATATCTAAAATTTTGTCTAAAAATACTAAATTAATACAAGCTTGTATGCGCCTTAAAATCATTTCTTATTTTTTACCTCCTGCAATGTATACTGACATCAAAATATTTCAAAATCTCACATATAATATTTCTCAGTAAGGCATATCTTCAGAATTGTTTTTATCAGAATAATATTGGTGTTTTTAAATTTGTTAAAAAAGAGGTTGTCTGAAAAGTGCTAAATTTTGTCATTTTGAGCGAAATGCAATGGAGTCGAAAAATCTATTCGATTAAAATTCAATAATTTAGATTTCTCCATAAAGTCGAAATGACAGGTTTAAAACACTTTTCAGACAGCCTCTTTATTTAAATTTAGCTAAGCAACGTTCCAAAATTGTTTAACTTCATCACAAATCATATAAATTTTTGAAAGAATCTTTTTGGTCCTTTTTGATGCTGATACAATTCTCTCACCGAAAACATCAATTGCAAAACAGATATCAGTCAATGGCTTTGCATTATATTTCGAAGCTATCTCTGAAATGTGCTTATGTAAAACAGTTGCCACCATTTTTGATTCGTTTAAATCAAAAATATTTCCTTTAGACAAATGAATTTTAACTCCTCCCATATATTTTTCTCCTTTATAATTAATTATAAAAACAATATCTGGTGAAACTAAAACCTCAACATCATTTATAAATGTAGATTTTATATTTCTCTTTTTAACCAAAGTTAAATCGTGATTCTTAAGAATTTCAGGAATTTCTACATTTAAGAATTTCCTCATTGCTTCTAATGATGAAAATTTGTTATTTATTTGTTGAGGCTTACTCACAATTTTATTTTTAAGCTTTTCAAGTCCTTGGATTATCGGTTCACTGTTCCCGTTTTCTGATAAAGATTTTTTAATACAAGCTCTTGGTGTCTGATACCATCCAACCCTTAAAATAGGTGGATTTTTGGAGTCTTTCACTATCCTTCTTTTTTTTGCGTCTGTTCCTCTAGAAAAATCTACTAGAGGATTGATTGAAATTTTATATTTCATTATATTCTATCTTTTTTGAGTTATTAACTTTCTATTTTTTTGTTAATAACTCCGTTAACAAGTCTAAAACTAGGTAATAAGCCTAATTTTGACTTGTGATAAGATTTAGAAAAATAACTTGGCGAAAAGAATCCTATTTTGTAGTTTTGGAAAACAAAAGGGAGATTGAGTAGTCTCAAAATTCTTTCAACAACTTTAATTTTAGCCCGGTCAGGAAAAAATTAAAAAATTACCAAGAAGCGATATGTCCAGTATCGCTTTTTTTATGCCTTTTAGTTTTATATCTCGAATAAAATATTTTAATTAATTTATATAAAAGAGAGGTATTTCTACCCCTCTTACTTACTTTATTGCCTACCCTTCACAAGAAGCACATTCTTTCTTTTGTTTGAATTTCTGTGCAGCATTCATACTGTGTTGATAATACATTGATTTTACACCCAATTGCCAAGCATTTACATATACTTTGTTTACGTCTTTAATTGGCATATCTGGATGCACCATAATATTAATAGATTGTCCTTGATCTATATGATTTTGACGGTTTGCAGCTTGATATACAATTACATTTTGGTCAATTTCTGAATAGGTTTTAAACACATCTTTTTCGTGTTCTGTTAAGAAATCTAAGTGTTGTACAGAACCATCATTATCACGAATGCTTCTCCAAACATCTGGGGTACTTCTACCTTTTTCTTCTAAAACCGCTTCTAAAATTGGGTTCTTAATCGTGGTTTTAATTTTTGCAATGTCTTTTACATATACGTTAGACCAGATTGGCTCTATCCCTTGAGAAACTTGTCCTAATATAAATGCAGATGATGTGGTTGGTGCGATAGCGTTTAAGGTTGTATTACGTCTTCCATATCCTTTTAAGATAGCTGGCTCACCATATTCTTTGGCCATAGCTTCTGAAGCTGCATACGATTTTTCTTTAATCAATTTAAAAATTTCGCTGTTTAAAGAATATGCTTCTGCACTATCAAAAGGCAACATTTTAGATTGTAATAAAGAATGCCATCCTAAAGCTCCTAAACCTAAAGCTCTATTGTCTCTTGCAAAATTATAGGCTTTTTCCATAAAACGGAATGTAAACTGATCGTCTCTATTTTCAGATTCTTTATAAACTTCTAATTTTGTGATGAATTCTTCCATCACTGCATCTAAGAAATACGTTAAAGTTTCAACTGCGTCAGTATCTTTCCATTTATCATAGTGTAACAAATTGATTGATGACAAACAACATACAAAAGACCAATCTTCATTAGAAGGCAACATGATTTCTGTACACAAGTTACTTGCGTAAATTTCTAAATTTTTATCCTTATAAACATCAACTGTACCATTATTGGCATTGTCTCTAAACAAAATATATGGATACCCAATTTCTCCTCTACATTGTAAAACTTTTGCCCAAATACTTCTTTTTTCAACATCACCATCAATCATTTCTTGCATCCATTGGTTCCCAACAGTAACACCATGGGTAAGTTCTTGAATTGGATTACCTTCTGTACCAATTTCTAAAAACTCTTTAATATCTGGATGATCTATTGGTAAATATGGCGAAAAACGACCTCTTCTTACAGAACCTTGACTCACTACATCTACCATTTTTTCGAACAATTGCATAATATGCACAGAACCAGAAGATGAACCATTATTTTTTACTTCTGCACCTCTTGGACGTAATTTACCAAAGTAACCAGATGTACCACCACCTAATTTAGACATCATACCCACTTCTGATTGAGAGAACAAAATATCTCCCATATCATCTGCTACATGAGAACCAAAACAGCTAATTGGTAATCCTCTTCTTTTGCCAAAGTTAGACCAAACTGGAGAGGCTAAAGAATAAAATCCTTCTGCCATATAGTTTTCGAACTTATTTGCAAATCCTGGTTTTTTTAAAATCCTCTCAGCATTTTCTGCAATTTCTCTAATTCTACCTTCAGGGGTTGCCCCTTTGGTTAAGTATCCTGACTCTAAAAATTTACGACTATTTTCTGTTAGCCATTTAATTTCTGGAGTACCCAAATTTTCTACAATATCTCTTCGAGAAGAGTTTCTTGCTTCAATTAACTTTTCGTGGTCTGTTTTTGGTTGAGTCTTGTTTGTGGTCTTTAAGTTCATGGTTTAAAATAAATCGTCGCTAGTTATACTTTTTGTTCTTTTACTGTAGTTAATTGATCTTTTTACGAAGAAATCTCCGTGTTTGGTTCCAATAATTTCGTCATCAAACCATTCTGTTTCAGAAAGTAGAGCTTCATCAATATCAAATATTTTTGGTACCCCAATACTTTCTAAAGATTTGTTAAATCTGTTTTTTATAAATTCATTGATTACATTTTTAGGTAAAAAGTCTAATTCACCTTCTTCAAAAATCCAATCGATAATTTTACTTTCTGCATAAAATGCTTCATTACACATTTCTTGAATCATTAATGTATAATCTTCATCAAACCATTCTGGGTTTTCGTCTTTTATAATTTTAATGATATCGATACCAAAATCTCCATGAATCTGCTCTTCTTTAGAGGTAGCTTCAACCACATTAGAAATTCCTTTTAAAGCATTTCTATGCTTATTAAATGCCATGATGATTAAGAACTGAGAAAATAAGGAAACGTGTTCTATAAATAATGAGAACAGCAATACAGATTCTGAAAACTGCTTATCATCTTCACTTTTAGAATTTTGTAGTGCCAATTCTAAATAATTTACACGACGCATCATTACAGGGTTCTTTTTTAAGTTTTGAAACTCATTATTTAACCCTAAAATCTCTAATAAATGTGAATATGCATCATGATGACGCACTTCACTTTCTGCAAATGTAGAGCCTACAGAACCAATTTCTGGCTTAGGCATTTTCTTATAAATATCTCCCCAAAAAGATTTTACTGCTACCTCTATTTGTGAAATAGCCAACATGGTATTTTTAATTGCATGTCTTTCTGTATCTGTAAGGTTGGTTTTAAAATCTTGAATATCGCTTGTAAAATTAAACTCTGTATGAATCCAATACGAATGCCTAATCGCATCTACATATTCATACAAAGCAGGGTATTCATATGGTTTTAGATTTACTCTTTTTTCAAAGATGTTTGTTTTTCTATTTCTGGCTTGTTCATCTCTATATAAAATGTAAGCTTTTGCTACATCACGAAAAGGACTATCCATTAATTTAACTTCAACAATATCTTGTACCTGCTCAACTGTTGGCATGTATAGAGGCTCATTTAACTTCCTCTCTAATAACGCTCCGTTAACAATATTAGAAATAGCAATGGCATCTTTTCTAGTACCATTGCTTACGGTAATCATCGCTTTTTCTATCGCATTCGTAATCTTTTCTAGCTCAAAAGGGGCTGTTTGATAATCTCTCTTTATGATGTGCGTTATTTCCACTTGAATTGATATTAAGTTAATGTTAATTTTACTACCTAACAAAGATTGTAATTTTTGTTTTTAAAAGAAAGCCATACTTATTCACAAATCCCTTGAAGTTTTTAACAATGATGCGAAATTCGAAATTTTAAGCGTCAAAATTTATATTTTCAATAATCTGATTTTCAGTTTTTTAAAAACCGATAATCGCTGTATCCTTTATTTACATTGACATTCTTAAAACGAAGTTTTGCATGACTAAAAATGATAAAAAACATACTTTTTTAGTGCATTTAATATTTTGGAATAGCGCTAAAAAGAACTTGTAAGTACTTAAGAAAAAAAATAAGAAATCTCTTTGTTTTCTACAAAAACTAATCCATTCATAGCTAAATTTTAAGAACATAATTATTTAGATTTTTTTTACATAGCAACAAGTACACTAATTTATTTTACCCCTCTTTTTTTTGATGTATTTTTGTATAAATTTTTACTTCTGATGAAAAAACGGTTTCCTAAAATTGTTCAGCTTGCAATTATTTCTTTATACCTTATTTTTTTAGCGGGCGCCATTGTTAGAATGACAGGCTCTGGCATGGGATGCCCAGATTGGCCTAAATGTTTTGGCTATTATATTCCGCCAACATCTGAAAGTCAAATTACTTGGAAACCAAATGCAGCATTTAAAAAAGGATTTATCATTATTAAAGACGAAGCCTTATTTGTTGCCGAAAAAGATTTGATAACCTCAAGTACATTTAATTCGGATAATTGGGTTGCATACACCAAACATGATTATAATGTTTTTAATGTTTTTCATACTTGGACAGAATATATCAACAGGCTAGTTTCTGTACTTGCTGGATTTGTGTTTTTATTCCTTATTTATGGATCCACCAAATATTGGAAAGAGCAAAAAGCAGTTACCCTACTTTCTTTTGGCGCATTTTTACTAATGTTGTTTGAAGCCTGGCTTGGAAAAACAGTAGTTGACACCAATTTAACCCCAACAATTATTACCATTCATATGGTAGTTGGCTTAATTATTATTGCCATTTTATTACGCATAAAGTTCATCATTTCTGATAAAAAGACCTTTAAATACAACTCATTATTCAATAAACTATTAATAGCTTCTGTAATTTTTTCATTAATTCAAATTGCAATGGGTACGCAAGTAAGACAATTTATTGATGAACAAGTAAAGCTATTTGGTTTCGAAAACAAAAATTATAGTTTAATGAACCCAAGTTTTAAATTCTACTTCCACAGATCATTCACAATAGCTATTGTATTGGTAAACCTTGGCATGTTTTACATTAATCAAATAAAAAGCTTAGGATACAACTTAGTAAATTGGATTGTGTTTCTCATCTTTTTAGAAACCATCACAGGAATTTTAATGTTTTATGCTGATTTTCCTATGGGTACTCAAGCCATACATTTACTATCGGGTGCTATTTTATTTGGATTACAATTTTATCTTTGGATGCAAAGTAGAAAAACAGTGAGTCGTTAGTTTTTGATTTATGGTTGATGGTTGATGGTTGATGGTTGAAAACTAACTTATTGCATTTTTAAATAAAAATCTTTGGTTAAATTAATGTATGCTTTGGTGTATTGATGGCGTTCTTTTTCAATAATTAAATGCTCTTTTACAATCTCTTTTTGATGGAAAGAAAACTCTAATAAACTGCGTTTTATTGGTGAATTGGAATTTCCTTGAACATGACAAACTCTATTTAAAAACAAATTATGCTCTTTAGCTACATTGATGAATTCAGTTTCTTCTTTTAAGGGAAGAATTACTGCGAATTTTCCTTCTGAGGATAAAATTTTTGCGACCCCTAAAATCAATTCATTAAATGACAATGAACTTGTAAAACGAGCTTTATTTCTAGATGCATTGGCTGTTTTAACATCATCTGTATAAAATGGTGGATTGGAAACTATCAAATTATAAGTATCTTCTTCCTCTGCAATTTCATCAGCAAAATCTTGAAAAGTACTATGATAACAATACAATCGATCTCCCCAATCTGAATTTTCAAAATTCTCTACAGTTTGCTCATAAGCATTTTCATCAACCTCTACAGCATCAATTGTCATTGCTTCTGTACGTTGTGCAAGCATTAAAGCAATCACTCCTGTGCCAGAACCTATGTCTAAAACAGCATCTGTAACTTCATCAACATTACACCAAGCACCTAAAAGCACACCATCTGTGCCTACTTTCATTGCAGTTTTATCTTGATGTATGGTAAACTCTTTGAATTGAAACGGTTTATTCATTTTTCAAAAATACAACGAAAAAACAGGCTTTTTTAACATACTGTATGGTTTTTGTATTGGTTGTATACTTCTAACAAGCAAAGTATACCCCTATTTTTACAAAAAACATTTTCATGAAACAATTTTACACAATAGCTTTCTCTTTCTTAATAACATTCGCTTCTTTTACGCAACAAATGCCTATTAATTTTGAAAACAGCAATCATGTATTTTCAGGATTTAGTGGCGCAAGTTTTTCGCGTATTAATGATCCTGAAAATAACAACAACAAAGTTGGGCAATTCAATAATAATGGTACTGTTGCAGATCAAGGTTTTTATATCGATTTAAATAGAGATATTGACATTACAAATCAAAAAGAAATTACCCTTTCTTTTTATGCATTTGATCCAAATGAACATACTGTTTTAGTAAAATTAGAAAATGGAACCAACCCAGATGTAGAAGTACTACAAACTATTGCGAGCGGAAATGCTACGAACTGGCAAAGTCTTACCTTCGATTTTTCGAACGCAAAGCAAACCAGTTCAGGAAACACCATTAACGCAACTGGTAATTATCGAAAATTAGTGATTTTTATAGATTTAGGTGCTACAATTGCAGGCACCTATTTATTGGATTCAATTTCTGACGGATCAACACCTACAGATCCAAATGCACTCGATGTTATTTATGATAATTTAGTCTGGTCTGATGAATTTGATAAAAATGAGTTAGATACTGATAAATGGCATCATCAAACCATAGGAATTGTAAATGGTGGTTGGGCAAATGGCGAAATACAACACTATACAGATCGTAATGAAAATTCATTTGTTGCAGATGATAATTTAAACATCATTGCTAAAAGAGAAACCATTACACAAAACGGTGTTTCTAGAGATTTTACTTCTGCCAGATTAAACTCGAAATTTGCCTTTACCTATGGCAGAATTGATGTTAGAGCAAAAATTCCTGAAGGAGAAGGAACTTTCCCTGCAATTTGGACATTAGGAAAAAACATTAGTGAAGTTGGCACATATTGGCAAACCCAAGGTTTTGGCACAACTCCTTGGCCAGATTGTGGCGAAATAGATATTATGGAACATGGTTTACATGCCACAAATACAGTTTCTAGTGCACTACATACACGTTCAAGTTTTGGAGGTACCGTAAATACAAAAACAAAAATGTTAACAGATGTTGCCAATACTTATCATGTATTTTCAATGAATTGGTCGCCAAATCAAATTACCTTTTTAGTTGATGGTGAAGTGCATTATACCTATAAAAAACCAGCAAATTTTACAGATGTTAATTCTGATGGCAGTAATGATGGATGGCCTTTTGATGAACCACAATTTTTACTCATAAATTTTGCAATGGGAGGTATTGCTGGAGCAGTAAGTCCTAGTTTTACAGAAAGTAGCTTTTTGATAGATTATGTTAGAATATATCAAGAATCTACAGCTAGTGTAAAAGACAATTTTAATAGTAAATTTACTGTATTCCCAAATCCATCATCGAAGGTTATACGCATTAAAACCAACCAACATGTACATACTATTGAAATATATTCAGCACTTGGCAAACGAGTTATTACTCAAAAAACACCTACTTTAAGTATTGATATTTCTACCTTAAAATCTGGATTGTATTTTATGAAAATTTTTACTGATAACAAAGCAGCCACCAAGAAGGTGATGGTAAAACGATAAGATTTTGTAAATTTGTAATAAATTTTACAATTATGAAAAAAATTTTACTCAGTTTATTTTTATTAACAGTTTTCAGTTGTGCATCTCCTGTAGAAGATGACGAAACTGAACTAGGTATAATTTCTCCTGACAATGTTGTAAGAATTGAAATCAGTACATCAGAACCTAATGATGAAATCTTTCTGAATTATTATCAATATGAAACTGACGATTACAGTTTATTATCATATGCTTTTAATTATAACTCGCAAGGTGTGGCAGAACCAATTACAATTACTTTAAATAATTATAATTTCAGATTTATCCAAGGAGAAACCTATAGAAAACGATCTGAAAATCTAACTCCTTTACTGTTAAAAATATATTTGAATGACGAAGTCATCGTAGAAAAAACCTCCATCGTAAGCGACACAAATGCTAACGGATTAATTAGGTTTAACTATGACATTAAAAAGCAAGAAAGCATTTAATTTTAGCAGAGAGGAAGGAACTAACACAATTCTCATAAACCCTCTGTTTATCTATGTTTCCAAATATATGAATTTTTACTGACACCTAATTAGTCCCTTAAAATTTAATCTCTAATATACTTATTTACTATATCTAATTGAATTCCAGAGTATTCAGAAAATTCATCTATAGTTATAAATTGATGAGGTTCTTTATCCAAAAAACTTTTTATATCATTTAAAAGCTTTCGCCCATAACGTTCACTGCGCCCTGTAATGCGCTGAATGTCCTTTGGGTATATGCAAGCTCTTTTTTGATTCATAATACACTATCTATGCTTTATCCATACTTAAGCCAGATTCTATAATTATATGATGATGTTAATAATGCGTTGTTAAAATGTTGACAACACGTTAGTGTTATCAATATTTTAATGACGTTTATGGTGTTATCGGAAAGAACACCCAAAAACGGAATTTGATTTTTTATTGACTGCCATAAAGTTACGTGATTTGAAATATTAATCATAAAAAAAAGTAAAAATTATGGCAAAACAAACAGGTATTATCAAATTAAAAGGAACTATCGGAGGTATTTCTTTTTACAAAACAAGTGATGGACATTTAGCTCGTGAAAAAGGTGGTGTGGACAAAAACAGAATTCAAAATGATCCTGCATTTCAAAGAACGCGTGAAAATGGTTCTGAATTTGGAAGAGCTGGTAAAGGAGGAAAAGTATTGCGAAATGCAATTCGTGTGCTTTTGCAAAATGCAAAAGATAAAAGAGTAGTTTCTCGTTTGACAAAAATTTTAGTGGCAGTTACTAAAACTGATATTGTTAATGAAAGAGGTCAGAGAACTTTACAGGAAGGAAATTTAAACCTTTTAGAAGCGTTTGAATTCAATTTAAACGGAAAATTAGGCGCAACTTTATTCGCACCATTTATAAAAGCATTTGATAGAGTTTCTGGAGATGCAACTTTAAATTTAGCTGCTTTTTCTCCGACTGTTAGAATTGCAGCTCCTGCAGGTACAACACATTTTAAAATTGTAATGGGTGCTTCAGAATTAGATTTTGTAAATGAAACTTCAACTTTTGAAAATGACGAAACTGCAATTTTGCCATACACTGTTGCAAATACAGCTGCAATTGCTTTGACAGCTTCAATCACTGCAAATTCTACCTTTCCTGTAGTACAGGTGTTAGGAGTTGAATTTTACCAAGAAGTAAATGGACAGATGTATTCATTGAAAAATGGTACTTATAACGCATTGTCTGTTACCATTATTGATAAACCTTAAAATGGAGTTAATTCTTCATAGAAGCTATTTTGAAGAGGGTACCAATGGTACTCTCTTTCATTCAAGTAAATTTCTTTGCCATACCATTGAATTACCCTGGATAAATAATGCGCGAAGTATCTCCTGCATACCAGAAGGAAAATATGAAGTTATTCCTCGCTTTTCTAAAAAGTTTAAAAATCATTTGATATTGAAAAATGTAGCTAATAGAAGCTTTATTTTATTTCACCCTGCAAATGATGCAAAAAGAGATTTAGAAGGTTGTATTGCTCCTGTAACTTACTTAAGTGGTATTGGAAAAGGGGTTTATTCAAGGGATGCAATGCAAAAATTACTGTCTTTGGTTTATCAAGCTAAAGAACGAAAGGAAAAAATAATATTAATCGTTAAATCACAGAATTATGAAAATTATAGAACGTTATCAAAAACCAACACCTAAATTTTTTAGAGTGTTACGAAATATAGGTATTGCATTAGCTACTGCAGGAGGTGCTATTATTGCAGCTCCAATAAGTATCCCTGCAACAATAGTTACCATTGCAA
>NZ_CBFHZT010000053.1:0-18621 GCF_965660385.1 Polaribacter sp. | reverse complement strand
TCTTCACCATCTACAAAACGTAAAACCTCGCCAGTTTCAGTTTCTAGTTCAAAATCTAAAATCCACTCTCGCATTTTAGTAATACAATCATGACTTTTTTCCCATTGCAAACGTTCTTTATCTTTATATCTTTCATGAGATCCTGAGGTAGAGTGTCCTTGAGGTTGTGTGAGTTCTTTTACATGTATTAAAACTGGCACGTGTTCTTCTCTGGCAATTTTTGCGGCTTTTTGATAAACATTCATCAATTGAACATAATCCCAGCCATTAATTACAAAAATTTCGTAGCCTTTATTTTCGTGATCTCTCTGAAATCCTTTTAAAATCTCTGAAATACTTTCTTTTGTAGTTTGGTGTTTTGCGTGCACCGAAATTCCGTATTCATCATCCCAAACACTCATTACCATAGGTACTTGTAGAACACCTGCTGCATTTATGGTTTCAAAAAACAAACCTTCACTTGTACTAGCATTTCCAATAGTACCCCAAGCTACTTCATTGCCTTTGTCAGAAAAATTGGTGTTGTTTTGTACGCTTTTTTCGTTTCTATATATTTTAGATGCTTGTGCTAAGCCTAACAAACGCGGCATTTGCCCAGCAGTTGGTGAAATATCTGAACTAGAATTGTATTGTTTAGTTAGGTCTTTCCATGAACCATTTTCATTTAAACTATGTGTTGCAAAATGCCCTCCCATTTGCCTACCTGCAGACATTGGGTCTGCTTTTATGTCTGTATGTGCATACAAACCTGCAAAAAATTGTTGTGCTGTAAGCTCGCCTAAAGCCATCATAAAGGTTTGGTCTCTGTAGTAACCAGATCTAAAATCGCCATGTTTAAAGGCTTTTGCCATCGCCAATTGAGGCACTTCTTTTCCATCACCAAAAATACCGAATTTTGCTTTACCAGTAAGCACTTCTCGCCTTCCTAATAAGCTACATTCTCTACTTATTCGTGCAATTTTATAGTCTTTTAAAACCTCTTTCTTAAATTCATTAAAAGATATTTCTCGAGTATTTAAAGGAACTGTTTTCTGCAACATAATTTGAGGAAATTTAGTTGTGCAAAGATAGTTTTTTTAATTGATATTTAAAAATACCTTCGGTTACTAAGAATATGTTAATGTTTTTGTAAATTTCACTAATATTGTTGATAATTACACAATAAAAGTAGGTTTTGTTGAATTTATAGAAAACCTCTCCTTACAAAATTGAAAATAGAGCGTAGATTGCCAGTAAAAGTAAATCTAATTTTCTCGGCATAAGCTTGCTGACCAACTTCCCAACCATTGTTTGAATACAAAGGAAAATAAATCTCAAAAATATTATGAACAAAGTTTAATCGAATACCATTATTGTAAGCAAAATAAATAGGGTTATTTTTATTTTTTAAAAATGCTACATCGTTATAAAACTCCACCCATCTCCATAAACCAAAACTTGAATTTAAAGAAACCATATATTGATTGGCAAATCTCGTTGGCAATACAGATTTAAAACCTCCTTCTGCAATAATGTATTGTTGACTGAAAATACCTGTATCTTCTGAGCGCCCAAAATAATTAAGCTGAAATAAATAATCGTTGGCTCTATCTAGTCCGAAACTAAAAAAATTTCCTGTAGTGTTATTGCTTAAAAATGTACCCGCATACAACCTAAAATCTAATTGCGTATCTGATGTAGATAAAGATCGATAACGAAGGTCTGCTGCAATCTTTGAGAAATTTTCAGCTACCTCTAAACTAAAATTATACCTGAATTCTTTAATGATATCAGGATTCATATAATTATATCTTAAGTTAAAAATAGTGTATTGATCTTCTGGACCAACAGGTTCGTTTAAAGGTCTTTCTCTATTAATATAAAGCATTCTTGCGGTTATGGCTTCTTGCGTGGCATCTCGTAAATCTTTTCTTTTAAAAATTAAATTTACAAAAGGTACAAAAGAAGTATACGATAATTCTGGTGCATAATCAGATGTTCCTCCAGCCATACCATAAACAATTTTATAAATGTTCGTTTTTTCAAAGTACTGATGATACTTGATTTCAAAATTACCAATAACCGAACCACTTTTTGTGGCATAAGCTGGTGCTATAGATGCTTCTAGGTTTCTTTTAATTAAAGGCTTGTTGTGTAAACTAACCCCAAGAGTTAATCCGTTGTAAAAATTATAACTGAAATTAGGTTGATAAAATAGCTGATTGTAATAAGGGTCTTGAATGTCTTTTATTAAACTAAATTTTAAGGGTTTATTAAAGATTCTGTTTTGCAATCGTTTCCAATTATCTAAAGTATTTAATTCTGGGTAAAAATTTTCATAGTTTAAACTAACCTTATTAATTCCTTTTTTAGGTACTGTAATCGTTGCTGTGTCTTTGATTCCAGTAATCCATTTTTTATATATTACTTCCTTGTTTTGTAATCCATATAGCAAAACAGGGGTGGTGATATTTCGTTTATTTCTAATTGTTACTGTAACACTATCTTCTTTAACCTCAATATCATCAATAGTATGGTCTATTTTTTTGTTGGTAGTAATAAAATCGTTAAAAAACCAACCTATTTCTTTTGTGGTTTTAGAAGCTAATAATTTTTGAAAATCATTGCTGTTTACAATTTTAGTTTGGTTATTTTGATAAAAATCTTTGATGGTACTATTCAAAATACTGTCTCCTAAATAGCCTTTTAAATATCTAAAGGCCATACCAGCTTTATATTTATTAGCAATTTTTCTATTAAAATTAGAAAGTGAATCTGCAGAGGTGGTTAACGACTGATCTAAAAATTTACGAGAAACAAATTGATAAATTAATGGATATTTGTCATTAAAATCTGCTTTTGCGATGTTAAAAGTTTTCAAGAAAAATGTATCAGAAAATTTACCTAAAATTTTTGTATCAGGATAAAATTCTTCAATGTATTCTATCATAAAATAATTTTGCAAACCATCTAACAACCAATAATCTTTTCTTTTGTTTAAGAACAATGTGCTTTCAATATATTTTCTACTTAACGCTTTAAACATAGTGATGTCTGCCTTAAAGGTCTCAGAAAATGGACGTAAGAAATCTGGAAGTTGAGTTAAACCAATAACTGGATCTTTTTTTTGTGTAGTTTTATCTATAAATAGTTCTTTATGTGGATGTTGCCCCAAGTAGTTTTCTAAAAATTGAATATTTCTGTTTAAAATGACGATTTTAGATTTATAATCCAAATCATATTCTTCTCCCAAAACATTTGTGTAGACATTGATTTTTTTTGTTTTGTAGGTTTTAAATTGTTTCGTTTTATTGATGCTTAAAATAACATCTGCTTTTTTCTTACCTACTAAATAATAATTGTTAACGTATTCTTTTTCAGTATTATATTGATATAAGTTACTTTCTAAAATATAATTTTTCGGGATATTGATATCTATTTTAAAGTCGGTTGGTTTCTCATATAAATCATCAATATTTAGGTTACTCATTAATGCCCAATCATTTTCATAAACGGCTGGTGTAATGTACCAAAAACGCAAATGGTAGCCTTTTTTTGTCTTTCCATATCCTGTAAAAGAGGCATTGGGTATTTTTACAGTATACGTTATGATTATTTTGGTTTTTTCTTTTGGTAGTAATGGTTTGGGTAATGCTATGTTTAAAATATCGGCTCTTTTATCAACTTCATTAAAGGGAGTGTTTTCAAAATTTACAGTTAAGTTTTTAATGGTAGTTTTACCTAATTTACGTTCATTAGCAAAATACAAGTCTTTTCTGTAGTCTTTGATAAACCTTTTGGATAAAGGTGTTTTTCTATCTCTAAAACTATTTGGCCAGTTGTGTAAATAAATATTTTTTAAGATTGTATCTGTTGTATTGAAAAACTCAATTTCTTGCTTTATAATCATTTCATCAGTATCAACATTTAAATTTGCTTGAATAGAAATTGTATTTTCTTGCGCTAAATAAGCACAGCAAAACAAAAATGTAAAAAGTGTTGTAAAGATGTTTTTCAATTTATTTTTTTATAAATTTTAGGGGTGTAAAGGCATCTGCTTTTAAAAAATAAACTCCTTTTGTTAACGAATTGGTCTCAATTTGCAATTCAGTTGTACTTATATTTTTTTGTTGATAAACAATTTGGCCAAGTTGATTGTAGATGGTAACTGAATTTACTGTTTCTTTTAATGATAAAGTTATTGAATTTTTAACAATATTAGTGCCAATAAATGAAATAGGGCTGTTTTTATTTACAGATAAGGTGTTTCTTGGGGTTTCTAAAGTCATTACAATAGGTAAATGATCACTAAACTGATATAATGCATTTCTTAATTCTTGAGAATATGTTCCATCACAAGAGGTATTACTTACATAAGAATTATAGCAATTGCCATTATTACCTATAGTTTGATAACTATTTTTAACATAGTGCAAATCTGAATTGGTTTTTAGATTTTCTGACATTAGAATAAAATCGAAACGATCATCCATACCACCTCCAGCTCCATCACCATTAACTTGAAAGGTTCTTGTTGATTGCGAGTGGATGTCTGAGAATGAACTATTTCTCCAAAAATAACTAGAACTAGAACTGTAAAACTCAAAAGGATCGCCAACATTGGGATTATTTGGAAATGGATCTGCTGGTTTATCAAGAGGATCTATAATTTTGATGGTATTTCTGGAATCAGATAAAATACGATAACCATCTTCGTTACTTGTATAGAAGTTAAAATCGCCAGAAAAAAGTACATAACTATCCTGAGGAATTTCATCTAAAGCATCTAAAAAATTTACAACAGAATTGTAACGTTTTAAACGATTTTCACTTCCTGTTGAAGCTTTTAAATGAGTTACAAAAACTTCGATTTCAATAGGGTTTGCAGCTGAATTAGCTGTATTTAAACTAAACGTATAGTGATTAATGTCTCGAATGCCAGTTGGAATTACCTTTGTGGAGGTTAGTGTTAGTTTTTCTGCATTGTAATATACCATTTGAAACAATCCTGTAGCTGGAGATTCACTTTCTTTAAAAGGTGCTTTCTGAAAATTTGAATTAAAAGGGATGATTGCATTTTCATACAAATAATCAGAAGCATTTTTATTGTTTAATTCGCAAACCATAAACAAGTCTGGGGCTACAGTTTGCAAAACAGTTTTTAAATGAACTGTTCTGTTTTGGCTATTGACACTAGAATCGTAGTTTAACAAGTTGTAAAACATCGATTTAATACTGGTTTGTGCACCAACAGATAAAATAGTAAAGAAGTATAAAAAGAGAACTCTTTTTTTTACCATAGTTAAAAATTCGGCTTTAATTTATATTTCGCGTAGAATTTGTTGAAGTGTTCAACAGCTTCATCAGCAGAATCTACAACTCTAAATAAATTTAAATCATCTTCGCTAATATTACCTTCTTCTATAAGGGTGTTTTTAATCCAATCTAACAAACCAGTCCAAAACTTTTTACCTACCAAAACAATTGGAAAACGACCTATTTTTTTAGTTTGAATTAACGTAATCGCTTCAAAAAGTTCATCCATAGTACCAAAACCTCCTGGCATTACTACAAAACCTTGCGAATATTTTACAAACATTACTTTACGCACAAAAAAGTAGTCGAAATCTAAACTTTTTCCTGGATCAATCCAAGGATTATCATGCTGCTCAAAAGGCAATTCTATGTTTAAGCCAACTGAAAGTCCTTTTCCTCTATTTGCACCTTTATTACCAGCTTCCATAATTCCAGGTCCACCACCAGTAATAACGCCAAAACCACTTTGGGTTAATTTAAAAGCAACTTCCTCTGCCAATTTATAATAAGGATGATCTGGTTTTGTGCGCGCAGAACCGAAAATAGAAACACAAGGACCAATTTTGCTTAAACGTTCATATCCTTCAACAAACTCGGCCATTATTTTAAATATAGCCCAAGAATCGTTGGTTTTTATTTCGTTCCAAGTTTTTGGTTGAAAACGTTCTTTTATTTTTCTATCGTCGTTTGTCATAATTGATATAGTTAAAAACTTTTCTAAAAGAAAAGTATACTAAAATAAGTTTTTTAAAAATCTTTCGTTAATATATGCTGTGCTAATTTTTATGTCAGTTCTTTTTTCAAAAATTTAGCAGTGTAACTTTTTTTGTGTTTTGCAACTTCTTCAGGCGTTCCTGTTACTAAAATTTTCCCACCTTTTTTTCCACCTTCCATACCAACATCAATAATATAATCTGCCAACTTGATAACATCTAAATTATGTTCTATAATTAAAACGGTATTTCCTTTATTGGCTAATTTGTTTAAAACTTCCATTAGTACTCGAATATCTTCAAAATGCAAGCCTGTTGTAGGTTCGTCTAAAATATAAAAGGTGTTACCAGTATCCCTTTTAGATAATTCTGATGCCAGTTTTATACGCTGAGCTTCTCCACCAGAAAGCGTAGTAGATTGTTGACCAAGTGTAATATAACCTAGCCCAACATCTTTAATGGTTTTTAATTTTCTGTGGATTTTAGGTATGCTTTCAAAAAAAGAAGTGGCGTCTTCAATAGTCATGTTTAAAACATCAGAAATCGATTTGCCTTTATACCGAATTTCTAAAGTTTCTCTGTTAAATCTTTTTCCTTGACAGGTTTCGCATTCTACTTGCACATCTGGTAAAAAGTTCATTTCAATTACACGAACTCCACCACCTTGACAGGTTTCACATCTTCCTCCTTTTACATTAAACGAAAATCGTCCAGGTTTATATCCACGAATGGCAGCTTCTGGAGTTTTGGCAAAAAGGCTGCGAATTTCATCAAAAGTTTTGGTGTAGGTTGCAGGGTTAGAACGTGGAGTTCTACCAATGGGAGATTGATCAATATCAATTACCTTGTCTACATGTTCTAAACCTTCAATTTTTTTATAAGGCATAGGTTTTTTTACACCTCTGTAAATATGGGTATTTAATATAGGATATAAAGTTTCGTTAATTAAGGTAGATTTTCCACTACCTGAAACTCCGGAAACACAAATCATTTTCCCTAAAGGAAACTCGACTGAAACATTTTTTAAATTGTTACCAGAAGCACCTTTTAATTTAATGCTTTTTCCATTTCCTACTCTACGTTCTTTTGGAACTTCAATTTTTCTTTTTCTTGTTAAATAATCTGTGGTTAACGTATTGTTTTTTATGATTTCATCATACGTACCTATACTTACAATTTCTCCTCCATGTCTACCAGCTCCAGGACCAATGTCTAAAACATAATCCGCTTTTTTCATCATGTCTTCATCGTGTTCTACGACTAAAACAGAATTACCAACATCCCTTAATTTGATTAAAGAATCTATCAATTTTTGATTGTCTCGTTGATGTAAACCAATACTAGGTTCATCTAAAATGTATAAAACACCAACCAATTGTGAACCAATTTGTGTTGCCAAACGAATTCGTTGAGCTTCTCCACCAGAAAGCGATTTAGAGGTTCTATCTAACGTTAAATAATCCAAACCAACATCTAATAAAAATTGAATGCGCGTTCGAATTTCTTTTAAAATTTCTGTAGCAATAGTAATTTGTTTCTTGGAAAGTTTTTGTTCAATTTCCGAAAACCAAAGCGCCAATTCAGTCACATCCATTTGTGCTAAATCGCTGATGTTTTTATCAATAATTTTAAAATGTAGCGCTTCTTTTTTTAATCGTTTTCCCTCACAAGTTTTACAAGTTACTTCATCCATAAAACCTTTAGCCCAACGTTTTATTGAAGTACTTTCTGCATTTTTATATTGGTTTTCTATAAAGGCAACAATCCCTTCAAAATCAATTTTATAATTTCTAGTTACCCCAACTGTTTTAGATTCAATTTTAAAAGTTTCATTACCACCGTTTAAAATAATATCTAAGGCTTTTTTAGGAATATCTTTTATGGCATCAGTTAATTTAAATTGATAACGTTCTGCAATATTTTGAATTTGTTTAAAAATCCAACTGTTTTTTTGTTCGCCTAAAGGTGCAATTCCTCCTTTTTTAATAGAAATTGTATCATCAGGAATTACTTTGTTGTGGTTTATTTCTTGATTAACACCTAATCCATTGCAAGTTGCACAAGCACCTTTTGGAGAGTTAAAAGAAAAAGTATTCGGTTCTGGATTTGGGTATGCAATACCTGTTGTTGGACACATTAATTCACGACTAAAATATCGAGGAGAATTATCATCGATATCAATAATCATCATAATATTATTACCAGAATATAAAGCTGTTTTAATAGTTTCTTCTAAACGTTTTTCTGAAGATTCGTTTATCAGTAATCGATCAATAACTACTTCAATATCGTGCGTTTTATATCGGTCTAAACGCATTCCTTTTTCAATTTCTCTAATTTTACCATCAACACGAACTCTTACAAAACCTTGTTTTGAGATTTGTTCGAACAATTCACGATAATGTCCCTTTCTAGATTTAATAAGAGGAGCTAAAATGGCTACTTTTTTACCATCAAAATCTTTTAAAATTAGTTCTTTTATTTGCTCATCAGAATAACTCACCATTTGCTCATTCGTATTGTACGAATAAGCGTCTGCAGCTCGTGCAAATAAAAGCCTTAAAAAATCATAAATTTCAGTGATGGTACCTACTGTAGACCTCGGACTTTTATTTGTGGTTTTTTGCTCAATAGAAATTACAGGAGATAAACCATCAATTTTATCAACATCAGGTCTTTCTAATCCTCCTAAAAACTGTCTTGCATACGCAGAAAAGGTTTCAATGTAACGTCTTTGTCCTTCAGCATAAATGGTGTCAAACGCTAGAGACGATTTTCCACTTCCGCTTAAACCAGTAATCACAACCAGTTTTTCGCGTGGAATTTTTACATCAATATTCTTTAAATTATGTGCTCTTGCTCCGTAAACTTCTATGTATTCTTGATCTTTCAAAAAAAGGTGGTTTTTGCAAAAACGCAAAGTTAATCAATACAAATCATTTTTAATTAAAATGTAAATAACAAATACCTAGATATTGTTATCTTGCAATAAAAATGGAAAGCAGAAAATTTATACATACTATTCGTCATTTTTTCGAAAGACACGGATTTGGATTTTTTCAAAGATTAGCAGATAGATTGGGTATGCGTGCCAAAAATGTGCGTATTTATTTTATTTATGTTACTTTTTTTACGGTAGGTCTTTCATTTGGTTTTTACCTCACTTTTGCATTTGCAATGAAGTTAAAAGATTTAATTTATACCAAGCGTAGCTCGGTTTTTGATTTGTAATTTATGAAGGTACTAAGCTCTAAAATACATAAAATATCAGTCTTAGTTACTTCTGTTTTAACAGTAGGTACATTAGGCTATATGTCCTTTTCTAACTACACTCTAATAGATGCCTTATATATGACTGTAATTACTGTCACTACAGTGGGTTTTGGAGAAGTGCATCCTTTTACACCCGAAGAAAAAATATTTACAATTTTTTTAATTCTTACAAGCATTACAATTTTTGGTTATGCAGTTTCAGCATTTTCAGAATATTTAGTTAGTGGTCAATTTTTCGAACATTTTAAACATAGAAGAGTGGAAAAACAAATAGCAGAGTTACAAGGTCACACTATAGTTTGTGGTTATGGTAGAAATGGAAAACAAGCTATTGTAAAACTCCAAAATTACAATAAAGATTTTGTGGTTGTAGAAAAAAACAAAGACATGATTACCCTTTTGGATGAACATGGGTTGTTGAATATTGAGGGTGATGCCACTTTAGATGAAACTTTATTAAATGCAGGTATTAAGAAAGCAAGTGCTTTAATTGCAGCTTTACCATCTGATGCCAATAATCTGTTTATTGTGCTTACAGCGAGTCAGTTAAATAAAGATTGTAGAATTATAAGTAGAGCATCTAATGAATCATCTTACAGTAAACTTAAAATTGCAGGTGCAGATAATGTAATTATGCCAGATAAATTAGGAGGCAATCATATGGCTTCTTTGGTAACCACTCCAGATGTAATTGAATTTGTAGATAGATTAACAATTGAAGGTGAAACAACTGCCAACCTTGAAGAAATTGATGTAGATACCTTACCTAAAAAATATTTAGGCAAAACAATTTTAGATTTAGATTTAAGAAGGCAAACAGGTTGCACAGTTATTGGATTTAGAAATCCAGACAAAGATTATGTGATAAATCCAGAAGCTTCTACACCTTTAGTTCAAGGTGCACATTTAATTGTTTTAGGAAGACCAGAGCAAATTACAAAACTTAGAGAATTGTTTTAACGAATTGTATTTGGTTGTAAAAAAGAATTTAAAATATCGAAGTTAATACGTATGATAAAAGTTATTATTACTGGTAGCAATGGTTTACTAGGGCAATCTTTGTTAGCATTATTACTTAAAGAGAAAAATAAGTACCAGGTTTTTGGTTTTTCAAGAGGAAAAAATAGAAGCGGAAGAGACGATTTTAATTACGTTTCTATTGATTTAACCCAAAAAGAAAATCTAAAAAAAACAATTCGAGACATTAATCCAGATTTTATCATCAATACTGCAGCAATGACATTGGTTGATGATTGTGAAATAGATAAAGAAACTTGCGATCTTTTAAATGTTGATGTAGTACAGTGGTTGGCAGAAGTTTCAGAAGAAATGAATATACATCTAATACACTTATCAACAGATTTTATTTTTGATGGAGAACAAGGATATTATAAAGAAACAGATCAGCCAAATCCTTTAAGTTACTATGGATTATCTAAAGTTAAATCAGAAAACTTATTACTTAACTCAAAAATAGACTATACTATTTTAAGAACCATTTTAGTGTATGGAAAAGTGTTTTCTATGAGTAGAAGTAATATTGTACTTTGGGTAAAAAGTATGTTAGCCCAAGGAAAACAAATCACAATTGTAAACGATCAATTTAGAATGCCAACTTATGTAGATGATTTAGCACTTGCCTGTAAAATTTCGATGGATAAAAAAGCGACAGGAATTTATCATATTTCATCTAAAGAATTATTAAGTGTTTTTGAAATTGCGCAACAAGTAGCAGATGTTTTTGAATTAGATAAAAGTTTGATAAAACCTATTTCATCAACAACATTAAATCAAACTGCAAAACGACCTCCAAAAACAGGTTTTGACTTATCAAAAACAAACAAAGTTTTAAATTTTTACCCAAAATCTTTCAAAGAAGATTTACAAAGGTTTAAGGAAACCTTAAGATAAAAATTACTTTTAACTCCTAAAAGTTGTTAAAAGAGCATTTTTTTAAGATATTGCACGTCAGTAAATTCAAAAAACTAACAATAATTATTATTATGAAGAAAAAACTTCTTTCACTGCTTTTATTAGCAATACCAATGTTAACTTTTGCACAAAGTACTACAGATAAAATTGATACCGTGTTCAAAGATTATACAGGCTGGTTTGTAGATGCTATATTTTACGAAATACCATTTACAGAAACCTTTCAATTACCATGGGTGTTAATTGTGCTAGTTGGTGGTGCATTGTACTTTACTTTTTATTTTAAGTTTATAAACTTTACAGGGTTTAAAACGGCTATTCAAGTAGTGAGAGGTAAATATGAAGATATCGAAAAACATGGTGTAGATACACTTTATGGCGATCAAACTCCAGGAGGAGACGTTTTTGAAACTATAAAAGATGAAAGTGCAGATGGTGAAGTTTCTCACTTTCAAGCATTAACAGCTGCATTATCTGCAACAGTTGGTTTGGGAAATATTGCAGGTGTTGCTGTGGCATTATCTATTGGTGGTCCAGGAGCAACGTTTTGGATGATATTGGCTGGACTTTTAGGGATGGCATCAAAATTTGCAGAATGTACGTTAGGTGTAAAATACAGAGATGTTGGCGAAGATGGAACGGTTTATGGTGGACCAATGTATTACCTTACTAAAGGATTAAAAGAAAAAGGTGCAGGTGGTTTTGGAAAAGTATTGGCAGTTTTATTTGCCATTTTTGTAATTGGTGGTTCCTTTGGTGGTGGAAATATGTTTCAAGCTAACCAAGCTGCAGCTCAGTTTACAAAACTTTTTGAATTAACAGGGCCTAATGCAGGATTGTATTTTGGAATTGTTATGGCTATTTTAGTGGCAGTAGTAATTATTGGAGGTATTAAAAGAATTGCTTCGGTTACAGAAAAAGTTGTACCATTTATGGCGGGTATTTATGTATTAGCTTCCTTAATCATTTTGTTTGCAAACTTTTCATTGATAGATGATGCATTCGGATTAATATTTAAAGGAGCATTCTCTGGATTAGGAATTGCAGGTGGTTTAATTGGTGTTATGATACAAGGTATTCGTAGAGGAGCATTTTCAAACGAAGCTGGTGTAGGTTCTGCAGCAATTGCACACTCTGCTGTAAGAACAAAATATCCTGCAAGTGAAGGTATTGTTGCCTTGTTAGAACCATTTGTAGATACAGTGGTAATTTGTACAATGACAGCTCTAGTAATTATAATTACAAATTTCGACGGTCAGTTTATGGAGTATGGTGTAGAGATTAAAGAAGGTGTAGAATTAACTGCAACAGCTTTTGATTCTGTAATTCCTCACTTCTCTGTGGTGTTAACGATAGCCGTAATTTTATTTGCTTTTTCTACTATGATTTCTTGGTCTTATTATGGTATGCAAGGATGGAAATTTTTATTTGGTAGAGGTAAAGTAACTGATTTAGTATATAAAATTTTATTTTTATTCTTTGTAGTTGTTGGTGCATCAATAAGTTTAGGAGCTGTAATTGGTTTCTCTGATGCAATGATTTTTGCCATGGTTGTTCCTAATATTATTGGGGTAATTATGCTATCACCAGTAATTAAAAAAGAACTCTCAAAATATATGGGTGCAATTAATAAAAAAGAAGAAGCCATTGAAGATGGTGCTGTAGATATTAACGAGCACATGTAAAACAATAGTTGTTTAAAATGAAAATATTTAAATCCCATTTCTGGTACAATAAAAGCCAAAGAAATGGGATTTTACTTTTAGTAACCCTAATTGTTTTACTTCAGGTTTTTATAGTTATCGATCCTTTTTCTAGGGATGAAAAAATAAACTTAAAAAGCACAGAACTGCTAGCTTTTCAACATCAAATTGATAGTTTAAAGTTGATTGAATTAGAAAGCAGAAAGCCAAAAATTTATCCTTTTAATCCTAATTATATTACAGATTATAAAGGCGAACAATTAGGAATGTCTTTAGATGAAATTGATAGACTGTTAGCATTTAGAAAAACAAATAAATTTATAAATTCGAAAGAAGAATTTCAAAAAGTAACTCAGGTTTCAGACACTTTACTCAATAAGATAGCACCCTATTTTAAGTTTCCAGATTGGGTGGTTGCAAAAAATAATAAAAGTAAATCTGCTGCTACTTCTAATTCAGTTCAGAAGTCTTACAATAAGAAACGCAACTACAAACTCACAACAACAGATATCAATAAAGCAACAGCCGAAGATTTAAAAACTATCAATGGAATTGGCGAAGCGTTTTCAAAACGAATTATTAAGTATCGTTCTAAATTGCAAGGTTTTTCTTTTAAAGAGCAACTTTACGAAGTTTGGGGTTTAGACAAAGAAGTAGCAGATAAAGTGCTAGCAGTATTTAAAATTAATGAAAAGCCCATCATAAATAAAATCAACGTAAATACTGTAGAATTCAAACAGTTATTAAAAAATCCTTATATCGATTACGAGCTTTGTAAAAAGATTTTTAATTACAGAGATGAAGTTGCAGAACTACAAGATATCTCAGAATTAAAAAATATCAAAGATTTTCCTGTAGAGTTGTATGATAGAATAGTCTTATATTTGTTAGCTGAATAATTTAACAAATTTCGAGCCTAATGAACAGTATGTATTTTACTGAAGAACACGAATTTTTTCGTGCAAGTTTCAAAGAGTTTTTACAAAAAGAAGTTGTCCCTCATATAGATAAATGGGAGGAAACTGGAACCATAGAACGTTTCATTTGGAAAAAGTTTGGAGATATGGGCTATTTTGGATTATCAACTCCAGAAGAATATGGAGGGTTAGATTTAGACCTCTTTTATACAGTGATCTTCTTAGAAGAAATGCAAAAAATTAATTCAGGAGGTTTTGCAGCAGCTATGTGGGCGCACGAATATTTAGCGATGACACACCTTAATAAAGAAGGCAATCATCAACAAAAAGAAAAATACCTAGTTCCAAGTGTTTTGGGCGATAAAATAGGCTGTCTTTGTATAACAGAACCTTTTGGAGGTAGTGATGTAGCAGGCATGCGTTCCACAGCAATAAAAAGTGGAGATACTTATATTTTAAATGGTTCAAAAACTTTTATTACTAATGGAGTGTATTCAGATTATTTAATTGTAGCTGCAAAAACAAATCCATCAGATAAATACAAAGGTATCAGTATGTTTATTGTAGATAGATCTTCAAAAGGAGTATCTGCAACAAAATTAAAAAAGTTAGGGTGGAACGCCTCTGATACAGGTGAAATTGCTTTCGATAATGTAGAAATTCCAGCTGAAAATTTGTTAGGAGAAGAAGGTAAAGGTTTCCCTTACATCATGCAACATTTCGCCCTAGAACGTTTGTTAATGGGCGTCAATGCACACGCAAGAGCAGAATATGCAGTAGATTATGCTATAAAATATATGGAAGAAAGAGTTGCTTTTGGCAAATCATTAGATAAATTCCAAGCTTTAAGGCACAAAATTGCTGAAATGGCAAGTAGAGTAGACATGTGTAGAGAATATAATTATTCCATCACAAAAAGGTTAGATCAAGGAGCTTACGTTGTAAAAGAGGCAAGCATGTCTAAACTGCTTTCAACAAAAATGGCAGATGAGGTAATTTATGATGCCTTACAATTATTAGGGGGTTATGGATATATGGAAGAATATCCAATGGCAAGACTGTTAAGAGATAGCAGGTTAGGACCAATAGGAGGTGGAACCTCTGAAATCTTAAAAGAGATTATCGCAAAAATGGTAATTGACAAGAAAGAGTACAAGCCAGCAACCTAGTTTATTGAATTACTATTTTTGGCGAAAATAATCTTCAGATTATCGCAAAAATGGTAAATTATAATAAGTATAATAAGTCAGCACATAATTACTTTTGCTAACCACTAACCACTAACTGAATCTGGGCGTTCCCTAAAGGTCGGGCTTTCACTACTCGCTTTTTTTATGCAGAATTTAATTCAGCATCTGTCTGTTTTTATACATAGCTGTATTAAAGTAACTATAAGTGTAATCTAATTTAGCATAAAAAAGAGCTCAAACAAACCGTTCAATCCCTAACGCAGGCGTATTTAAGAAAATATTTCAATAAAAAATTTGTAATCCAGATTTAATAACTACATTTGCAGTCCAAAAATTAAAATTTACAGTTCAACTGTTTAAAATATTTAAGATACTTATGAAGGGAGGTGCCAACTTATGTTAATTATACCAGTAAAAGAAGGAGAAAATATAGATAGAGCTTTAAAACGTTACAAACGAAAGTTTGACAGAACAAAGACAATGAAGAATTTACGTAACAGAAAAAACTTCACAAAGCCATCTGTAGCGAAAAGAGCTCAACGAATTAAAGCCTCTTACGTTCAAAGATTAAGAACACAAGAAGAAGTAGGTTAGTGAAACTCAATTTTTAAAAGTTGCATAGCAACGCATTAAAAATTACAAGTTGAATTAATTCTGATGAAAATCAGAAACTATAACTTTAAAAAACAAAACTCGTATCAACTTAAATTGATGCGAGTTTTTTTGTGCTTTAAATTTTGTAATTTTACCAACAACCAACAACCAACAACCAACAACCAACAACCAACAACCAACAACCAACAACCAAGAACCAACAACCAATAATGTGATAAACTCTTTTTTAGAATACATATCTTTAGAAAAAAAATATTCTGTTCATACAATAACAGCTTATAAAAACGATTTAATTTCTTTTCAAGATTTTTTGATTACAGAATGCAATCAAGAAGATTTGTTAAATGTAAATTATAGTCAGGTTAGAAGTTGGATTGTTTCTTTGGTCGATTTAAAAATTTCAAATCGTTCAATAAATCGAAAAGTAAGCACATTAAAGTCATTCTATAAGTTTCTTCAGAAAACACATCAAGTTAAAGTTAACCCACTTTCAAAACATAAATCCTTAAAAGTCAAGCAAAAGGTTCAAGTTCCATTCAATTTAAATGAAATCAATGATGTTATCAATTCAGTTCAAGAATATAACGATTTTACAACTGTAAGAAATAAACTAATTGTTGAGCTATTCTATGCAACAGGAATTAGAAGATCAGAGTTAATTAATATTAAGGAAAAAGATGTTGATTTATCAAACAAAACAATAAAAGTTCTTGGAAAAAGAAACAAAGAAAGGTTTGTTCCGTTATTAATGCCTGTTTTACAAACCTTAAAACACTATTTAGAAATTAAAAAGCAAATCTCAATAAATATAGAAGAACTTTTTATTACTGAAAAAGGGAATAAAATTTATGAA
This sequence comes from Polaribacter sp., assembly GCF_965660385.1. GTDB lineage: Bacteria > Bacteroidota > Bacteroidia > Flavobacteriales > Flavobacteriaceae > Polaribacter. Next base: position 2,130 of record NZ_CBFHZT010000053.1, on the reverse strand, counting down.
ACTCTTGTCTACAGAATTATAAATTCATATTTTAGTAAAGTCTCTACAAAAGAGAAAAAAAGTCCCCATATTTTAAGACACTCCTTTGCGACGCATCTTTTAAATGAGGGGGCAGATTTAAATTCGGTTAAAGAGTTACTAGGGCACTCATCTTTAGCCTCAACACAAGTCTATACTCATAATAGTTTAGATGCAATTAAAAAAGTGTATAACCAAGCTCACCCTAGGAGTAATAAAATAGAATAAAGTATGAAAGTATTCACCCAATCCGTAAACTTTAATGCAGACAAAGATTTAATTACATTCACAAATGAAAAAATTTCAACTCTATCAAAATTTCATGATAAAATAGTTGATGCTGAGGTTTTTTTAAAGGTTCAAAATACGAGCGATAAAGAAAATAAAATAACAGAGGTAAAAATTAATATACCTGGAAAAGAATTAATTGTAAAAAGAGAAACCAAAACTTTTGAAGAAGGAGTGAATTCTGCTGTAGATAACCTAAAAAGACAGTTAAAAAGATCAAAAGAGAAGCATAGAGATTCATTAATTTCATAAAAACTTAAAAAAAAGTAAAAATTAATTCAAAAAAGTTTTTAAATTTAAAAAAACTTTATACATTTGCAATCCGTTAGAAATAGCGGGTTGTTTTTTTGCAACAAAAGCCGATGTAGCTCAGCTGGCTAGAGCAGCTGATTTGTAATCAGCAGGTCGTGGGTTCGAGTCCCTCCATCGGCTCAAAAGAACAAGATTTAAGTTCATTAAAATAAAAGTTTTTGGGAGTGTCGCATAGTGGCTATTGCAGCAGACTGTAACTCTGTCGTCGTGAGACATCGTTGGTTCGAGTCCAACCACTCCCACAAAAACTTTTTAAGAATGCGAAAGTAGCTCAGTTGGTAGAGCGTCAGCCTTCCAAGCTGAATGTCGCCGGTTCGAACCCGGTCTTTCGCTCTAATAAACCCAGCAAAGCCGGTGTAGCTCAGTTGGTAGAGCGCATCCTTGGTAGGGATGAGGTCACGGGTTCAAATCCCGTCATTGGCTCATAATAACTAGTATTATTAGACACTAAATATATTTAAACTAAAGAATTAAAATCAATAATTATGGCAAAAGGAACTTTTGACCGTTCGAAACCACATTTAAATATTGGTACTATCGGACACGTAGATCACGGTAAAACAACTTTAACTGCGGCTATTACTAAAGTATTAGCTGATGCAGGATTCTCTGAGGCTAGATCTTTTGATCAGATTGATAATGCACCAGAAGAAAAAGAAAGAGGTATTACAATTAATACTTCTCACGTAGAGTATCAAACTGCTAATCGTCACTACGCGCATGTTGACTGTCCTGGTCACGCGGATTACGTAAAGAACATGGTTACAGGTGCTGCTCAAATGGACGGTGCAATTTTAGTTGTTGCTGCTACTGATGGTCCAATGCCACAGACTAGAGAGCACATCTTGTTAGGTCGTCAGGTAGGTATTCCTCGTATCGTTGTTTTCTTAAACAAAGTTGATATGGTTGATGATGAAGAGCTTTTGGAATTGGTTGACATGGAGGTAAGAGAATTATTATCTTTCTATGAATATGATGGTGATGAAGGGCCAGTAGTTTCTGGATCTGCTTTAGGTGCTTTAAATGGTGAGCAAAAGTGGGTTGATACAGTTTTAGAATTAATGGAAGCTGTTGATAATTGGATTGAAGAGCCAACTCGTGAAGTTGATAAAGATTTCTTAATGCCGATAGAAGATGTTTTCTCTATTACAGGTCGTGGAACTGTTGCTACAGGTCGTATTGAAACTGGAATAGCAAACACAGGTGATTCAGTTGATATTATCGGTATGGGTGCTGAAAAACTTTCATCTACAATTACTGGTATTGAAATGTTCCGTCAAATCTTAGATAGAGGAGAGGCTGGAGATAATGCTGGTATCTTGTTAAGAGGTATTGCTAAAGAAGATATTAAAAGAGGAATGGTGATTTGTAAGCCAGGTTCTGTAACTCCACATGCTAAGTTTAAGGCTGAGGTTTACGTTCTTAAAAAAGAAGAGGGTGGACGTCACACTCCGTTCCATAATAACTATCGTCCGCAGTTTTATGTAAGAACTACTGATGTTACAGGAACAA